>JBJTRF010000189.1:0-12012 GCA_046076025.1 Ilumatobacteraceae bacterium | reverse complement strand
GGCCTCGACGATGAGGATGTCGCCCGACGCATCGACGACCGAGTCGCCATCGTCGACGATGTCTGCCGACGCCGCTTCCCCGCCATCGGATTCCGGCGTGTCGGCACGGTGCGTGTCGTCACGGTGCGTGTCGTCATTGCGCGTGTCGGCGCCAGGGATGCCGACGGGAGCGTCAGCGACGAACGCCAGACGGTCGATCTCGGCGGTGACATGATCCTTCGACCGCCCGTCGACGACCGCGTCGAGGCTGATGTCGTCGCGCACGCCTGCGCCGGCCACCGCATCGGCCACGCCCAGTCGCAGTGCCGCGAAGTCGATCGGCGGCGCCGTCCGCGGCATCCCGAGGTCGGGCAGCGGAGCGGCCGACTCGTCGACGGTCGACATCGACGTCGGCGGGTCGGGTTCGGCCACCGGGGTCGGGGGTGGGATCCGGGGCAGGCCCCCGGCGGGCGTGCCGTCGAGTGGGCGCACGACGTGCTCCCAAACCAGTGGCTTCACCTCGGGCACGGCAGCACGCGGCGCCACCTCCGCACCGTCGAGCAGAGGCGTCTCGAGCAGGCGGCGGGCGGCGTCGAGGCCGCCCACGGGGTCGGGTCGACGCTGCGGGGCGTCGCCGGACGGCGGGTTCCTCGGGTCGTCGCTGCTCACGGGTGGGGTATCGGCATTCTGAACACGGTCTTGAGCATTGTCGCGGCCGCGCTCAGTCTTCTGGTGGAACCTCCGACGCCCGCCGCTGCAGTTCGTTGACGACACTGGCATCGGCGAGGGTGGTGGTGTCGCCCAGATTGCGGCCCTCGGCGACGTCGCGGAGCAGGCGCCGCATGATCTTCCCGCTTCGGGTCTTGGGCAGGTCGGGCGTGAAGTAGACGGTCTTCGGCTTGGCGATCGCGCCGATCTCGCGGGCCACGTGCTCGCGCAGGTCGGCCTCGGTGGCCTCGCTGCCGCCACGCAGGGTGACATAGGCGATGATCGCCTGACCCGTCGTGGCGTCGTTGGCACCCACGACCGCCGCCTCTGCCACCGACGGATGGCTGACGAGAGCACTCTCCACCTCGGCGGTGCTGATGCGGTGACCCGACACGTTCATCACGTCGTCGACGCGCCCGAGCAGCCACAGGTAGCCGTCGTCGTCGAGCTTGCAGCCGTCACCGGCGAAGTAGCGGCCGGGGAACCGACTCCAGTACGTGTCGGCATAGCGCTGAGGGTCGCCCCAAATGCCGCGCAGCATGCCCGGCCACGGCGTGGTGAGCGTCAGATAGCCGCCGCCGTGCAGCACCTGCCGGCCGCCCTCGTCCACCACCTCTGCACCGACGCCGGGCAGCGGGAACGTGGCAGAGCCAGGCTTGGTGGTGGTGACGCCGGGCAGCGGGCTGATCATGATGCCGCCGGTCTCGGTCTGCCACCACGTGTCGACCACGGGGCACCGGCCACCGCCGATGTGCTCGTGGTACCACATCCACGCCTCGGGGTTGATTGGCTCGCCCACCGAGCCGATCACCTTCAGGGACGACAGGTCGTGCTTGGCGGGCTCGGCCGTGCCCCACTTCATGAAGGTCCGGATGGCGGTCGGTGCCGTGTAGAACTTCGTGACGCGGTACTTCTCGATGATGGCCCAGAAGCGGTCGTTTGCCGGGTAGTTGGGCACGCCCTCGTACATCACCTGCGTGGCCCCGTTGGCGAGCGGCCCGTAGACGATGTAGCTGTGCCCGGTGATCCAGCCGACATCGGCGGTGCACCAGTAGACGTCGTCGTCGTGCAGGTCGAACACGTAGCGGTGCGTGAATGCCACGTGCGTGAGGTAGCCGCCGCTCGTGTGCATGATGCCCTTGGGCTTGCCGGTGGTGCCGCTCGTGTAGAGCAGGAACAGCAACTGCTCGCTGTCCATCGGCTCGGGCGGGCACACCGGGTCGGCGTCTGCCATGAGCTCGTGATACCAGTGGTCGCGCCCGGGCTGCATGTCGACGGGGTTGCCGCCGCGTCGTACGACGACCACGTGCTCGATGCTCGGCGTTCCGGCGATGGCCTCGTCGGCCGCCGGCTTCAGCGGGAACACCTCGCCGCGCCGATAGCCGCCATCGGCGGTGATCAGCACCTTCGCGCTGGCGTCGTTGATGCGGTCGGTGAGGCTCTGCGCGCTGAACCCGCCGAAGACCACGCTGTGGGCTGCGCCGATGCGGGCACACGCCAGCATGGCCACCGCCGCCTCGGGGATCATCGGCAGGTAGATGTTGACGCGGTCGCCCCTGGCGACGCCGAGGCCGCGCAGCGCGTTGGCGAACCGCTGCACCTCGGCAAGAAGGTCGGCGTAGGTGACGGTGCGGGTGTCGCCCGGCTCGCCCTCCCAGTGGAAGGCCACCTTGTCGCCGCGTCCCGCTGCTACGTGCCGGTCGAGGCAGTTCTCGCTGACGTTCAGGCTGCCGCCGACGAACCACTTCGAGTAGGGCAGGTCCCACTCGCAGACGGTGTGCCAGGGCTGCTGCCAGGTGAGCAGCTCGGCGGCCTGGCGGGCCCAGAAGCCCTCACGGTCGCGGCGCGCCTCGTCGTGCAGGCTGCTGTCGTCGAGGAGTGCGGCGGCCCTGAAGCCGGGCGCCGGAGGAAAGGTGCGCTGCTCGGACAGCAGTGCGTCGATCGTGTTGTTGTCGTCGGCCATCTCGGTACCCCCGCCCGCGGAGATTAGCGCGACCCCCCGACCTCAGATCTCGACGCGCGAGCCCACCTCGAACACCTTGTCATCAGGGAGGTTGAAGAAGCGCACGGCGCTGTCGGCGCCTCGGTTGAGCCACACGAACAGGTGCTCCCGCAGCGGGTTCATGCCGGGGGCCTTGCCGGCCACGATCGACTCGCGGCCGATGAAATAGGTGACGTCGTCGGGATCGAAGTCGAGGCCGCGCACGTCGAGTGCAGCGAGGACTGCCGGCACGTCGGGTTCCTCCATGAAGCCGTACCGCAGCAGCACCTTGAACACGCCCGGCTCGGCGCGGTCGACCTCGGACCGCATCGACGGATCGACGCGCGGCTCGTCGGCAGTCTCGACAGCGACGATGATCGTGGTGCGGTGCAGCACCTTGTTGTGGTCGAGGTTGTTCACCAGTGCCGGCGGCGCCTTCTCGAGGTCTTTGAACAGGAACACGCCGGTGCCGCTGACCCGCTTGGCATCGGTGTGCTTTCCGAGCACATCAGAGAGATCGCGTTCGCCCCTGTGGATGCGCTGCGCTACCAGTGCCCTGCCCCGTCGCCAGGTCGACATCTGCACCATCAACAGCAGGCCCACGGTGAGCGCGAACCATCCGCCGTGGGGGATCTTCACGACATTGGCACCGAGGAAGCCGATCTCCACCACGATGAGCGGCACGCACAGCAGGAAGGCGCGCCAGCGCGGCCACGACCATCGATCGGTGAGCACCCGGAAGAAGATGAGCGTCGTGATCGCCATCGTCATCGTCACGGCGATGCCGTATGCCGCTGCCAGGTTGCTGGCCGAGCGGAAGCCGAGCACGAGGCCGATGCACGCCACCATCAGCGCCCAGTTCACGAGCGGCACGTAGATCTGACCGGAGTGCTCGTGCGATGTGTGCTGGATGCGGATGCGCGGCAGGTAGTCGAGCTGCACGGCCTGCTGGGTGAGGCTGAAGACGCCCGAGATCAGCGCCTGTGAGGCGATGATCGTGGCCATCGTGGCCAGCAGTGTCAACGGCAGTGCTAGCGACTGCGGGGCCATCGCGAAGAACGCCGATTCGATCTCCTGCGGCCGCTGCAGCAGCAGTGCGCCCTGTCCCCAGTAGTTCAACAGCAGGGCTGGCAGCACCAGCACGTACCAGCCGATCATGATCGGCTTGCGCCCGAAGTGGCCCATGTCGGCGTAGAGCGCCTCGCCACCGGTGACCACGAGGAAGATCGATCCCAGCGACAGGAACGCCTTCGACGACTCGTAGCGGAAGAAGTCGACCGCATAACCCGGCCACATCGAGCGGAAGATGCCCGGCTCGTTGACGATCTGGCGGAGTCCCAGCACTGCGATGACAACGAACCAGACGACCATGATCGGCCCGAACACCCTGCCCACCGCACCGGTGCCGCGCTTCTGCACGATGAAGAGGCCGAGGAGGATGACGACGGCAATGGGCACCACCCACGCGTCGAACGAGGGCGAGACGCGCTCGAGTCCCTCGACGGCGCTCAGCACCGAGATGGCCGGCGTGATGATGCCGTCGCCGTACAGCAGTGCCGTGCCGAACACGCCGAGGCCGACGAGCACGCCGGCCTTGGCCACGTGATCGTGCCGCTTCATCACCAGGCTGGTGAGCGCCAGGATGCCGCCCTCGCCCTTGTTGTCGGCGCGCATCACGAAGGCCACGTACTTCAGCGAGATGATCACCAGCAGCGACCAGAACGCCAGCGAGCAGACGCCGTACACGTTGACGGCGTCGACCGTGAGCTCGTGCGACTCCTCGGTGAACGTCTCCTTCAGGGCATACAGCGGGCTGGTGCCGATGTCGCCGTAGACGATGCCGAGTGCGCCAAGTACGAGCGCGCCGCGGGCCGCCCCATTTCCGTGATCATGTGCCACTGCGGCGACGCTAGTTCGTCGACGGATGTGCTGGGCGGCTAGGCCGCCACTCCCCTGTCAGGGCTCAGGCCGGGCGGCGGATGAGGGCACGCAGGAAGGCGCCAACGCCCGTCAGCAGTGCCGCGAGGCTGAGAATGCCACCACTCCAGCCACCCGTGTCGGGCAGGTCGGGGTTGAACGGCGGCTGCACGTCGACGGCAGTGGTCGTGGTTGCCGGCAGGGTGGGACCGGGCACCGTGGACGACGTCGAGGTCGACGACGTGGTCGACGTGGACGACGACGGAGGCACCGTGGTGGTGGTCGTCGTGGTCGTCGTCGTGCTCGTGGTCGTCGACGAGGTCGTCGTGGCCCCCATCTCGTAGCAGACGAACCAGTGGCTGATTCGCGGCGTCACGCCCCGGCCGGTGAGCGGCCCGGTCATGCCCGGCTCGGGCGACGAGTAGACGTAGTAGGCGTTGCCGGCCTTCACCACGATGGCGTGGATGATGGCGTTGTACACGGCATCGGTGATGTCGATCGTGGTGTTGCCACCCGAGATCGTCCACGACAGGTATGCGTTGCTGTAGTCGCCGTCGGTCGACTCGAGCAGACCGGAGTCGAGATACTCGCCCATGCCGATCCCGGCGCAGGTCGTGACGTTGCCCTCGTACAGAGTGCCCGCAGCACCCGAGGTGCCCGATCCCAGACCGGAAACAATTCCGATTCCGATGAGTGCCGTGGCGACTGCCAGGCGCTTCGCAGTGATGTTCATCATCGTCTCCCTCGATGTTGCCTGAGGGAACAATAACGCAGCGAGTGGCCGATGTGAACCACGAGCGTGAGACTCATGCACCGCGTTCGGCTCGCCACTCTTCGCAATGTGAACACGCTGCGCTCATGAGATTTCACTGGGGGTGGGCGCGCCACTCGATCACGGAGAAGCCACCGAGGCCGGCAGGGTCGAGGAGGCTCTCGGCCTCGCGCACGCGGCTGCGCATGCGCAACGCGGCGAGGTCGGGCCGCGATGCGGCGCGCTCCCACCCCCGACGACCCTCGTCGACGAGCTCGTCGATGCCCCACCGCCGCAGGAACTGCGCCTGAGTGCGCATTGCATCGGCGGGTGGCAGCTGGTCGATGCAGACATCGACGGTGATGTCCTGCTTCCCTGCATCGCGCAGGTAGTGCGCGCCGCGCTCGTGCCCTCGGTACGTGCGCAACCATGTCCGCCACGGTCGCTCCATCAGCTCGGCGGTGGTGGCCGCGCAGTAGTCGGCGACCAGCACCACACCGCTCGTCAGCCGTGACCTGACGTCGAGTATCCACGCTGCAGCCTGCTCCTGGACAGGCAGGCGGGCTCCGTGCGGAGCGCCAGCGGGTAGCCACGACCACTCAGGCGGAGACGGCAGCAGCACCTCGGTCAACACGCCGCTGCGATCGAGGTCGACGTACGCCTCGCGCCACGTGCCGTCGTGCACTGCGAGACGGAACGGGAGGTTGTCGAGCAGCTCGTTGGCGACGACGATGCCGCGGAGCGGTCCGGTCGGCATCGCAGCACTCGACATGATGCCCGCAGGGTGAGACGCACGCTGTGCCGCAGCGCGCTCTACTGCGATGTACCGATCGGCAAGGTGCGGAGCCGCCTGCAGCACGCTGCGCGCCAGCGAGCCCGGGCCCGCGCCCGCCTCGATGACGACCGCTGGCTCGGCCGATCCGAGCGCATCGAGCTCGGCCGACATCCACCGCGCCAGCACCTCGCCGAACAGCGGGCCCACCTCGGGCGAGGTGAGGAAGTCGCCGCGGCGGCCGGCGCGCCCGGTCGACTGGTAGAAGCCGTGCGAGCCGTACAGCGCGATCTCGACGTACTCGTCGAAGCGCAGTGGCCTGCCGAGATCGCTGCGGCGGCTGGCGATCTCGTCGACGACGGGATCAGCGGCCGACGGCACCGGTGAGGTCGGCGAGGTCGCCGAAGCGAGCCACGAGGCCGGGGAGCACGCCGAGGATCACCGTGGCGGCGCAGCACAGGGCCAGCGCTGCCGTCACCGGTGCCGGCACGGGCACGAGCGTGCTGCGCCCCTCCGGAGCCGGCTTCATCCACATCTCGCGCATCACGGTGATGTAGTAGGCCGACGCAACCACGGCATTCACGGCACCGATGACGGCGATGCTGTAGCCCCACGGGCCACCCGCATCGACCACGGCGGCAAAGGCGCCGAACTTTGCATACCACCCGCTGAGCGGCGGGATGCCGGCGAGCGACGCCAGGAACAGCGTCATCAGCACCGTGAGGCCGGGCGCATACGAGAACAACCCCCCGAAGCTGCTGATCTCGCCGCTCTGGGTGGTGCGCGACACGGCGATCACCACGGCGAACGCACCGAGGTTCGTGGCCGCATACAGCAGCAGGTAGACGACGACGGCCTTCAGCGCCGGGCCTCCCGCCTCGCCGGTGCCAGCCACGGCCAGCGGCATGAGGATGAACCCGCCCTGGCTGACGCTCGAGTACGCCAGCATACGGACGATATTGGTCTGCTTCAGCGCGAGCAGGTTGCCGACGGTCATGGTGAGCGCCGCTAGCGCCCACATGAACGGCTGGTACACGTCGGCGGCACCGGGAAAGGCGAGATACACCATCGCCACGATGCCCACGAACCCGGCCGCCTTCGATGCCACGCTGAGGAATGCCGTGACCGGCGTTGGAGCACCCTGGTACGTGTCGGGTGCCCAGGTGTGGAATGGCACGGCGCTGACCTTGAAGGCGAAGCCGGCGATGACGAACACGATGGCAAGCACCTGCAGGCCGATGCCCGTCTGGCCCTCGGCGAGGTTGATGGCGGCGCCGATGTCGACCAGCTTGGTGCTGCCGGCAATGCCGAACAGCAGGCTCATGCCATAGAGCAGCACTGCGCTGGCGAAGACGCCGAGCAGGTAGTACTTCACGCCCGCCTCGTTGCTGAGCGAGTCGCGCTTGCGCCAGGCCGCCATCATGTAGGCCGGGATGGAGAGGAACTCCAGCGCCACGAACACGCTCACGAGGTCGCGGCTGCTGGCCATCATCACCATGCCCAGCACGCTGCTGAGCATCAGCAGGTAGTACTCGCCCTGGTAGTAGTGGCCTTCCTCCATCTCGTTGGTGCTGAGGAGGACGACCACGTAGCCCGCCAGTACGAACAGCGCCTTCAGCGCCAGCGAGAAGTCGTCGATCACATACCGGCCGTCGAACAGGCTGCGCGCCTCGTCAGTGAGCACCGCCAGGGTGACAACCGGAATGAACGAGCCGAGCAGGACGAGCCCGGAGAGCATGCCCGTGATCCACCGCTGCCGCTCGGTCACGAACAAGTCGACCAGGAGCACCGCGCAGATGCCGACCGCGAGGATGATCTCGGGCGCGAGCGCGTGGTAGTCGATGGTGGGCGTGACGAACTCGGCGAGCGATGCGGCGAGCATCAGGTCACTTCCCGAAGATCGCAGTGACAGCCGGGTCCATGACCTTGAACATCAGCTGCGGGTAGACGCCGAACACGACGATCGCCACCAGCAGCGGGATCCATGCCGTCCACTCGAAGCGGTTCACGTCGTGAAGGCCGTGCCCGTGTCCGTCGTCGTGGCCGTGCCCGTCGCCGTGACCGCCATGGCTTCCGTGGCTGCCGCTGCTGGCGAACTCGGGATTCGGCGTGCCGAATGCCGTGCGCTGGTAGAGCCACAGCAGGTAGGCGGCAGCCAGCACCGTGCCGAGTGCGGCGATCACGGTGACCGTGCGGAACAGGCCGAGGCTGAGGCCCTCTGCCGGGTTCCAGGCGCTGAGGATGGCGGGGAACTCGCCCCAGAATCCGGCGAGGCCCGGCAGGCCGAGCGACGCCATGGCGCAGAAGCCGAGGATCCAGCCGAGCTTCGGCAGCTGGGTGAGCATGCCGCGCAGGCGGGCGATCTCGAGCGTGTGGTAGCGCTCCTTCACCGAGCCGGCGACAAAGAACAGCATGCCGGTGATCAGGCCGTGGGCCACCATGCCGAAGAGCGCGGCATTGATGCCGAGCGGGGTGAGTGTGCTGATGCCGAGCATCACGAAGCCCATGTGCGCCACCGACGAGAAGGCAATGAGCCGCTTCATGTCGGTCTGGGCGAGGCAGCCCAGCGCGCCGTAGATGATGCCGATGGCCGAGAGCACGGCGATGACCGGCGCCCATTCGGGCGCTGCCTCGGGAAGTGTCGGGATGGCGATGCGCACGAAGCCGTACGTGCCCAACTTCAGCAGGATGGCGGCCAGGATGACCGAGCCCTGCGTCGGCGCCTGCGTGTGCGCATCCGGCAGCCACGTGTGGAACGGGAACATCGGCACCTTCACGGCGAAGCCGATGAACATGCCGGCGAAAATCCACATCTGCGCCGTGCGCGCCACCTCGGCGCCGTTCTCGATCAGGTACGGGAGCGCGAACGACTCGCTGCCCGTCTTGATGAACAGGGCGATGAAGGCGACAAGCATCAGTGCCGAGCCAAACATCGTGTAGAGGAAGAACTTCAGCGACGCGTACTGGCGGTTCTCGCCGCCCCATACGCCGATCATGAAGTACATCGGCAGCAGCACGACCTCGAAGAACACGAAGAAGAGGATGAGGTCCTGGGCGATGAAGGTGCCCGCCATGCCCGTCTGGAGCACCAGCATGAGGATGAAGAAGGCCTTGGCATTGCCCGGCTCGGGCACGTGATCCCACGAGTAGATCATCACGAGCAGGGTGATGACCATCGACAGGAAGTACAGCGGCAGGCTGATGCCGTCGAGGCCGATCGTGTAGGTCGCCTTGATCGGCGTGATCCAGTCGTTGGTGGTGAAGAACTGCAGTTTCTCGGCGGCCGAGTAGTCGAACTGCACCAAGGTGTAGATGCCGACGAGCAGCGTCGCCACTGCGGTGACGAGGCCGACCTCCTTGGCGAGCAGCTCGTTCTTCTTCGGGATGAAGAGCATCACCAGCACGCCAGCCATCGGCAAGAAGGTGCCGAGGCTCAGCAGCCATTGCTGTTCTTGGATCATCTGCGGTTCCCTTTAGCTGTTGACGAGGATGAGGACGAGTGCGCCCACGGCGGCTGCGCCGAAGAGCAGCGTGCCGTAGAGGTTCACCTTGCCGGACTGGACGGGCTGCAGCTGGCCGCCGGCGCCGCGCGCCGTGGCTCCGCTGCCGTTGACCACCCCATCGACGAGTCCCTGGTCGATGTAGCGGTAGACGAACTGGCCGGCCCGCTTACCCGAGACGCCGACGCCGTTGACGATGCCGTCGAGCACCCGCTGGTTCACCCAGTACGCAGCGCGACTGATGGGATAGGCCACCGCCCGGACGATGACCCGCTCGTAGAGATGGTCGAGGTAGTACTTGTTGACGAGGAGCGTGTGCACCCAGCGCAGCGGCGCGATCCGACCGGTGAGGCCCTTCAGCCGCGAGGCTGCCGAGCCGAAGACCGCCCGGCTGATGAGCAGGCTGCTGACGATGCCGAGGGCGACGAGCACGAGTCCCGGTGCAGCGCTCGACCACTTGAACTTCGGTGCCGGGGGCACCTCGACGCCGATCGAGCCGTGCAGCCACTCGTGCAGCTTCTCGATGTGGAGCAGCGGCGCGTTGACGTAACCGGCCGCGATGGCCAGCACGCCCAGCACCAGCAGCGGTGCCGTGATCTTCCACGGCGAGTCGCTCGGGGCGAACGGCAGCGGCCGGCCATGGGCGGGCCCGTGGTGATCGTCGTGATCGTCGTGGCCGTGTGCATCGGCGCCGTGATCACCAGCAGCATGGCTGTCGTGGACCTCGGCGCCGGCGTCGGCGTGTGCCGCATCGTCGTGGTGGCCGCCGACAAAGTGCGCCGCCCCGCCGCGCGGTGCGCCGAAGAACGTGAGGTACGTCGCACGCGTCATGTACGCCGCCGTCATGAAGGCACCGATGATGCCGACGTAGTAGAAGACCTTGTAGTCGTTGTACTTCGCCGAGTCGATGATCTCGTCCTTGCTGAAGAACCCGCTGAAGAACGGCACGCCGCACAGCGCAGCGGTGCTGATGAGCCACGTCCAGAAGGTGACCGGCATCTTGCGCCACAGGCCGCCCATGTCCTTCTTCATGTCGAAGCTGTGGTGACTTGCCGTGTGGGCGATTGAGCCCGATGCGAGGAAGAGGCAGCACTTGAAGAAGGCGTGCGTGAAGATGTGGAACACCGCAGCGGTCCACGCGCCGACGCCGAGGCCCATCATCATGTAGCCCAACTGGCTCACGGTGCTGTAGGCGAGGACCTTCTTGATGTCGTTCTGCACGAACGCCAGCCCGGCGGCGATCAGCAGCGTGATGCCGCCGATGACGGCGATCGGGTTGAACATCTGGCCCTCGAGGTTGATGTCGAAGCCGACGTGGAACACCGGGTAGACGCGGGCCACCAGGAACACACCGGCGACCACCATCGTGCTCGAGTGCAGCAGCGAGCTCACCGGCGTCGGCCCGGCCATGGCATCGGGAAGCCACGTGTGCAGCGGGAACTGGCCGCTCTTGCCGATGCAGGCGATGAACAGCGCCACTGCGGCCCACATCAGCATTCGCTTGCTGTCGAACTCGCCCGCCGCCGCCATCTCGTTGATGCCGCCGATATCGAGGGTGCCGAAGATGCCGAGCAGCATCGCCGTGCCGACCAGCAGGCCCATGTCGCCGACGCGCACCGTGAAGAAGGCCTTCAGGGCCGCCTTTGCGTTCGGCAGTTCCTCCCACCAGTGGCCGATGAGCATGAACGAGCAGAGGCCCATGATCTCCCAGCCGAGGATCAGCTGCACCATGTTGGGTGCGACCACCATGCTGAGCATCCCTGCCGAGAAGAGCGTCAGGGCGGCAAAGAAGTGCGTGTAGCGACGGTCGCCGTTCACGTACTCGGTGGAGTACACCTGCACCAGCGTGGAGATGAACGCCACGAGCACCAGGGCCAGCAGCGCGAGGCCGTCGACATACTGGCCGATACTGAACTCGACGCCGCCGCTCTGCCACCACACCCACTCGCGCACCACCGGGGCGACGAACTGCAGCGAGTGCTCGCCGCCTTCTTCTGCAGCGATCGAGCGCCCGAAGCCGACAACGCTGCGGAGCACCGCGGCCTCGCCGCCCTCGCTGTGGCCGAACGCCGAGATCCACTGGTACACGGCGCCGGCCGACAGGGCGAGTGCCCCGACCATGCTGGCGATGCCGAACTCGCTGCCACCTCGCGGCATGCGCTTGCCGAAGAAGATGATGAGGAAGAAGGCCACCGCCGGCAGCACCGGCACCAGCCAGGCGTGCTCGAGGAACCAGCCCGTGGCCTCGATGGCCTTCTCGGTTTCTGCTGCGAGCACCATCAGCCCTTCATCTCCGAGAGTTCATCGAGCGAGATGCTCTTGCGGTTGCGATAGACGAGCAGCACCATCGCAAGTCCCACGCCCACCTCGGCTGCGGCGACGGCGATGATGTACAAGGCGAACA
>JBJTRF010000188.1:0-13521 GCA_046076025.1 Ilumatobacteraceae bacterium | reverse complement strand
GCTGCCGGCGGGCAGCGCATAGGTGCCGGCCACCACGCCGGTGGTCGCGTTGATCTTCGTCACCGAACCCGTGCCGTTGGCGGTCCAGATGTTCGTCCCGTCAGTCGCCGCGCTCCGCGGACCGGCACCGGTGGCGTAGTTGTTGGCGTACCACGACAGGGTCGCCACCTGGCCGCCCCTGACGATCGCCGGGTTCGTCGTCGCCAGCACGATCGCCGTCGTCCCCGCCCCGACCCCGAGGCCGAGCACGACCAGCAGCGCAGCGAACCCGGCACGCCGCTTGTTGTTCACAGTGGACACAGTTCCCTCCCAAGGGTCGGGAACGACCCGATGCCGCCCCCGCCGCCCACCATGCTGTCACCCGCCGGCAGCAGGGCATGACTGCCCTGCGTGCGACCGCGACTGGCGGCTCGTCGCCGAGCCCGCGCTCGAGGCCCCTCCGAAGGGTCGCGACGCCAGCGCCAACCGGCACAGGGCGGCGGCCGCGAGATGGTGGGGCGGTTCACGTGAACCTCTGATGCGCTCCGATGCGGTTCACGTGAACCGCGCCATCCCGGAGCCCGGCGCGTCGAGCGTCAGCCCGGCAGTTGGTTGAAGGCCTGCAGGACGGGGCGGCCGTCGCGGAAGGCGATGCGGGTGACCGAGGCCTGGTCGACGAAACTGCGCCACGTCACCGACGGGTCGGCGCCGAGCGCCCACGCCATGGCAATCTTCACGGGCGTGGCGTGGGTGACCACCACCACGTCGCGGTCGGCGGCGTCGGCAGCCAGGGCCTCGCAGGCCGCGAACACGCGGGCCGCTACCGCAGCGAGCGACTCGCCGCCCTCCGGCGCGAAGTGCGGGTCGCTGCGCCACTGCGCCCAGGTGGCGGCAGGCACGTCGGCCACGCGCACGCCCTCGAGCGAGCCGTAGTCCATCTCGTGCCAGCGCTCGTCGACCTCGTCCGGGCTGCCGAACACCGCTGCAGTCTCGGCGGCCCTGAGCGCCGGCGACACCACCAGCCGCGCCGGGTTCGGCACGATGGCGGTCAGTCGTGCCGCCTGCTGGCGGCCGACCTCTTCGAGCGGCAGGTCGATGCGGCCCTGCAGGCGGCCGCCGGCGTTCGCCTCGGTGCGCGCATGGCGGACGACGTACAGCATCGTCCCCTCAGCCCCCCGCCGCCCGGGGGCCGCTCGATGTGGCACCATCGTGCGCCGCCAGCACACCCGTGCGCACGAACTCGGCACGTCGATGGACATCGTCGAGGCCGCAGCGCCGCGCCATGCGCCACAGCAGCAGCGCTCCGGCGGCCTCGAGCGGCAGGTTCCACCAGCCACGCGCCACCGACGGCACGCTGTCGCTGCCCCACCCTCCAGAGAACGGCCACCAGAACACCGTCGTCATCGTGAAGGCACCGTCCCACACCAAGTGCAGCAGCATGCCGATGGGCAGGCCGAGCAGCAGTCCTCGATGCGGCGAGCGACGCCCCGTCGCCAGCATCACGGCAGCCAGGACGGCGACGGCCACCGTTACGCTGTGCGCCCAGCCGGCCCGACCGAGGGGAAGGTCGATCACGTCGGGCAGCAGCGCGCCGAGCACCAGCAGTCGGTAGTCGAATCGCGGATCGTTGAAGACGTAGTGCACCGACACGATCGCCGTGCCGACGAACCACAGCAGCATCGTCAGCGCACCAGGTAGCGGGCGCATTGAGGGCACTCGGCCGGCTCGCCTGCCGGCGTGCGCTTCACCTCGTCGACCTCGGCGGGCGACAGGTCGAGGTTGCAGCCGCTGCACTTGTGCCCGTCGAGCGACGCCACGGCAACGCCGCCGAACCGCGACCGGGCCGACTCGTAGGTCGACAGCTCGGCGGCCCCGAGTGCCGATGCTGCCGACGTCCGCTGCTCGGCAAGCGATGCCTGCTCGGCATCGAGCGCGGCATTGGCTGCGGCGAGTGCGGCCTCGGCGGCGGCGAGCGCCTCCGCCAGCGACGGCTCGGCATCGCGGAGTGCGGCAAGCGCTGCCTCGGCGCCAGCCTGCTCTTCCATGGCCACGAGCTGGGCCTCGTCGAGTTCGCTCCGCTCGGCATCAAGAGTGCGGATCTCCGACATCAGCGCCTCGGCCTCGCGTGGGGCGATCACCGTCTTCAACTGGGCCTCGAGCCGTGCCTTCTTGGTGTCGATGGCATGCGACGACGTCTCGCTGTCGTCGATGCGCGCCTGCGCGTCGGCGCTGAGGCGCTGCTGCTCGGCAATGGCAGTGCGGTGTGCGGCAAGCGCGGCCGCAGCCTCGCGCCGAGTGGCGATCTCGGGAAGGCGCACGCGGCGGTTGGCGACCGCGTCGATGGCCGTGTCGACCTTCTGCAGGGCCAGGAGTGCTGCTGCGTTCATCGGTGGTGGTCGCTCCGCGTCGTTCGCTCGTGATGGCGGCCGATGCCCGCCGGCTTTCCCGGCAGCGGCGTCACGGATCGGTGGTGACGTCGAGGTCGAGGAAGTCGATGTAGTCGGGTGGCTGCTCGCACAGGTACACCAGTGCATCGGTCGCGACCGAGGGTACTGGAGCGCGGGGATCCACCACGTCGAGCGGCACGGTGGTCTCGGGCTCCACGGTCACCACCACCGGCCGGGGCGAGGTGGTGGTGGGCGCCAGGGTGTTCGGCACCGAGGTGGTCGACCCGGTGGGCGGTCCGCCGCCACCGCCGCCCGGGCCCGGGTCGACGATCGTGGTGGACGTGGTGGTCGTGGCGGGCGGCAGCGTCGGCGGCTGAGTGGCGAGCGTGGGCGGGATGGTCTGCCCGGGCTGCAGGGGCAGCGAGCCGCTCACCAGCGCCGCCACGCACTCCTCGCCCGGCACGTAGATGCGGGCGGCCTCGCGGGCAAGGCCCGGGGGGCGAGGCCAGTCGAGGTCGGGCTGGTCGGCCAGTGCGGCCTCCATGAACGCCCCCCAGATCCGCGCCGGGTAGTCGGCGCCCTGCACCTTGCCGTTGCGGCCCATCTCGGCCTCAAACTCGGGAATGCGGTTCATCGGCGTGTAGCCGTTCGGGTCGCCCACCCATACCGCCGTCGACAGCTGCGGCGTGCCGCCGACGAACCATGCGTTGGTGTTCTCGTACTGCGTGCCGGTCTTGCCCGATGCAGTGCGCGGGAAGTTGCGCAGGTTGCGGGCGCCGGTGCCCGATCGCAGCACGCCCTTCAGCGAGGCGATAGTGGCATTGGCCACGCCAGGATCGAGCACCTGCGTGCCCGTCACCTCGTGGGTGTACAGGCGCGTGCCGTCGCTGCGCTCGATGAACTCGACGTAGTAGGGCTCGTGGTGCAGGCCCTGGTTGGCGACGGTCTGGAACCCGGCCGCCATGTCGAACGCCGACAGCGCGTTGTTGCCAGTGGCGGTGAGCGGCAGCGGCAGGAACGGCTCGTGCTCGTTCGCCGGCTGGCCCTGGTAGAAGTACGCCGACCGCGCCAGCCGGTAGGTCATGTCGGCAACGCGGTGCAGGCCGACGGCGTAGCTGAGCCGGATGAACCCGCAGTCGGTCGACGACCACGTGTTGGGGCCGAGGAACGGCCCCACCTCGCCGTAGCCGGAGTCGACCGTCTTGGTGGTCCACTGGTTGTCCTTGAAGTCGGGCACGGTGCAGGGCTTGAAGCCGTTGATGACGTCGTTGGTCTGCACGCCCGCCTGGTAGGCGGCAGCGAGGATGAAGGTCTTGATGCTCGATCCGGTCTGCCGCGGCACCAGCGCCATGTTCACCTCGCCGCCCGGCACGTCGGGACGCAAGCCCTTGCCGCCCACCATCGCCCGCACGGCGCCGGTGGCGTTGTCGACCGCCACGACGGCCGCATCGAACCCGATCGAGGTGTCGGGCAGGATGTCGCGCGCCGTCTCGCCCGCCTTCTGCATCGCCGAGTTCAGGGTGGTGTGGATCGACAGGCCGCCGCGGTACAGCAGGTTCGCCCGCTCCTGCTCGGTGGCGCCGAGGATGTTCGACTTTGTCAGCAGGTACTCGCGCACCGCATTGGTGAAGTAGGTGGGCTTGGTCTCCACGCGCGGCAGCGTGCGCACCTTGAACGGCAGCTCCCACGATGCGGCGAGGGCCGTGGCCGTGTATGGCGACAGCAGGCCCACGTCGGCGAGGCGGTCGGTCACCTGGGCGAAGCGCCGGCGCGACGGCTCGGGGTTGTCGATCGGGTCGTACCCCGAGGGCGAGCGCACCAGTCCGGCCAGGAATCCGCCCTCGATCATCGACAGCTGCGGCACTTTCTTGCCGAAGTACACCTCGGCAGCAGCAGCCAGCCCGTAGGCGTTGTTGCCGAAGTAGACCGTGTTGAGGTACCGCTCGAGGATCTCGGCCTTGCTCATCTCGCGCTCGAGCATCAGCGCGTAGTGCACCTGCAGCAGCTTGTAGCGGCCGTCGCGCGGGATGCCGGCGAGGAACTCGTTCTTCACGACCTGCTGGGTGATCGTGCTTGCGCCCTGCCGCGGCGAGTTGCTGGAGAAGTTCGACAGCAGCGCCCTGAACAGGCCGCGCACGTTGACGCCCTTGTGGAAGAAGTACTCGGTGTCCTCCACTGCCAGCAGGGCGGCGATCACCGGCTCGGGCACGTCTGCCAGCCGCACCGGCTGCTGGTTCTCGCGCTGGAACACGGCGATCACCGAGCCCGCGGCGTCGAAGACGAGCGTCCGCTGCGAGAGCGGCTGGAACTCGGGCAACTCGACCGGCAGTTCCTCGTGGGCGTTGGCCAACTGCCACATCCGGGGGGCGACAGCCATCACCACGCCGGTGATCAGCAGCGAGCCGGCGACCAGCGCTGCCACGAGGCGGAGGGGCCAGGCGAGACGGTTCACGGTGTGCCGAAACTACTGCGCCACCCCTCGGTCGGGGCGTCACCAGACCCTCCATGTACGGTGCGGCCATGACCCGCCTGCGACCCTTCCGCTTCGGCATCCAGGCCGACGGCGCGCCCACCGGCACCGAGTGGGCCGACCTCGCCCGACGCGCAGAGCACCACGGCTACAGCTGCCTCACGATGCCCGACCACTTCGGCGACCAGCTCGCGCCCGTGCCGGCGCTGATGGCCGCCGCAGCCGCCACCACCACTCTGCGGGTAGGTGCGCTCGTGTTCGACAACGACTACAAGCACCCGGTGGTGCTGGCCAAGGAACTCGCCACCATCGACGTGCTCTCCGACGGCCGGCTCGAGATCGGCCTCGGCGCCGGGTGGATGCTGAGCGACTACGAGCAGTCGGGCATCCCCTACGACCGCGCCGGCGTGCGCATCGACCGCTTCGTCGAGGGCCTGCACGTCATCCGCAAGGCGATGGAACCGGGGGCATTCAGCTACGAGGGTGCCCACTACACCATCCGCGACTACGACGGCCTGCCGAAGCCGGTGCAGTCAAGGCCGCCGGTGCTGATCGGCGGCGGCGGGCCGAGGGTGCTGGGCATCGCGGCCCGAGAGGCCGACATCGTCGGCATCAACCCCAGCATGCACGCCGGCCGCATCGGCCCCGAGGCCATCGCCGGCATGACCGCCGAGTCGGTCGACGACAAGGTGGCGATCGTGCGCGAGGCGGCCGGGGCGCGTCTCGACCAGGTCGAGATGAACATCCGGGCCTTCCTCGTGAACGTCACCGACGACGGCGCCGCCGCCCGCGAGGGCATGGCATCGATGCTCCGCGTCGATAGCGCGATGGTGGAGCGATCACCGTTTGCGCTCATCGGCTCGGTCGGCGAGATCGTCGAGCGGCTGATCGAGCGGCGCGAGCGATGGGGCTTCTCGTACGTGACCGTCGGCGGTGCCGACGTCGACTCGTTTGCGCCAGTGGTGGCGCAGCTCGCAGGCACCTGAGCCTGCGGCCGTTATCAGACGGGGCGAACCTTCAGTGCCTCGTCGCCCTTGCGGCCCTGGCCGATCTCGAACTCGACCTGCTGGCCCTCTTCGAGCGACTTGTAGCCGGCCACGTCGATGTTCGAGAAGTGGACGAACACGTCGGAGCCACCCTCCCGCGAGATGAAGCCATACCCCTTCTGGGCATTAAAGAACTTCACGGTGCCGATCATTGCCTTGTCTCCACTTCCGCGCCGCCGTATGGGACGCTGTCTCGCACGCTAGCCCATCGGCGGACACCCTTCGTCCACAATTTTCCAGCGGGCTGCGTCGGGGAGGGCGCCCGGCAGCGGGCGCTGCTAGCGACGCCAGCGACATGATGGACCTTCAGGGACGGCTTTCGAACCCCCGGGAGCCGCTGCTCGAGGCAATCGCTCGTCTACGAGGCGTTCTCGCCAGATCAGAGGCTCGGCGCCCCGCAGCGCGAAACATCCAACGCCAGCGCCGATTGCGCCTGGACGAGCTCGTCGCACTGCTACTCGCACGCGACGAAGGTGCCACGATCGGTGATCTGGCACGGCGGTTCGGCATCCATCGCACGACCGTGCGCGCTCACCTGCGACGCGACTCCTGCCAAGGATCCGCGACCGTACCGCCGTGATGGTT
Source organism: Ilumatobacteraceae bacterium (assembly GCA_046076025.1). Classification (GTDB taxonomy): domain Bacteria; phylum Actinomycetota; class Acidimicrobiia; order Acidimicrobiales; family Ilumatobacteraceae; genus UBA668. The sequence continues at coordinate 7,054 of JBJTRF010000188.1, read as the reverse complement.
GCGCTCTCCGTCACGTGCCGTGTGCATAACATCTGTTACTATCAAGCTGATGAAGCGGAAAGCTACCCCTCAACCACCACAGCAACTCCGCAGTCGTGACACGGTCGACCGAATCCTCGACGCGACCCAGCGCCAGCTGGCCACCTCCGGCGTCACGGGACTCGACCTACGGGCGGTATGCGCCGCGGCCGGGCTTACCACCGGCGCGGTGTACAGCCGCTTCTCCGGCAAGGAGGGCCTGCTCGACGCCTTGTTCGAGCGGTTCGAGCTGAGCGCGCGTGTGACGTCGGCGGACTACCTGCTCCTCATCGACCAGGGCAAGTACCGTCGAGAGCCGGTCGCGCTGGATGACTTCATCGAGCTGCTCGATCGCGTGTACACGTCAAGCGGCGCACTCATCGCGGCGCTCATCGAAGGCTCGTACCAGCGCCCGCAGTTGGGCCGCAGAGCAGTCGCAATGATGAACGAGGCGGCGGACCTGCTGCTGATCGCCATCCGTCAGCAGGGAGCCCGTGTCGATCGTGAGAGTGCCGTGGCAGCCACGAGGTTTGCGTTCGCCTGGTTCGACCAGCAGGTGTTCTTCGATCGTATCGACGTCCCGCGTGACCCCGATGCATCGATCTCGACGCTGCGTCAGGCAATGCTCGGTGTCCTCGGATCAGCGGCATGAGCGCTTCCGAATCCGCTTGCGTGCCCGCCGCCACGCGAGTGTTCATCGCTGGCGGCACCGGACTGATCGGGCGGCAACTCGTCGCGGCATGGCGCGCACGCGGCGTGGACATCGTGGTGAGCTCTCGCCGCCCCCGGCCGAGCGAGCCCGGCGTCGACTACGTAGTGTGGGATCCGGCGACGGGGCCTGCGCCAGCGGCGGAACTTCACCGATGCGACATCGTCCACAATCTGATCGGCGAGACCATCGGAGCCTCGCGGTGGTCCAGAGCAAAGCGCCGGTCGTTGAGAGACTCGCGCATCGAGAGCACCCGGAAGATCGTGGCGGCACTGGGCGGCAAGACCCGAGTGTTCGTCAACGCCTCCGCAGTGACGGCCTATCCAGGCGACGGCTTGGAGTACCCAGAGGATCGGCCTGTGCCGCTTCCAACCACACCGTCGTTCATCAACACGATGACTCACGACTGGGAGGAGACCGCGCATCGAGCCGATGCTGCGATCCGCGTGGTCGTCGCGCGCATCGGCGTCGTCATCGCCGCAGAGGGAATGCTCGCCGGCGTCCTGCCGCTGTTTCGCTGGCGAATCGGCCGCTTCCTCGGCTCTCCCGAAACACCCGTACCGTGGGTGGACGCCCGGGACCTCGCTCGTCTGCTTGTGCACCTCGCCGTGACCGAATCCTCGGGATCGTTCAACCTCGTCGGCCCGACGTCACCCCCCTTCAGCGAGTTCGCTGATGCGGTCCAAGCCGTCATCGGCCGCCGATCGTGGTTCGGTCTGCCGGCAGCGGTCGTTCGGGCAACGCTCGGCAAGGACGCAGCCGAACTCGTGCTCGCCCGGTATCAGGTTCGACCCGACCGGGCACTGGCGAGCGGGTTCGTGTTCGAGCACACCGATCTCCGCCGCTCGATCCGAGAAGCTCTCGATCGCTGACTCGATGTCGTCGTTGTCGAATCGACAACGACGAGTGGGCGCAGAGGGACTTGAACCCCCGACCTATGCCTTGTAAGGGCAGTGCTCTGCCAGCTGAGCTATGCGCCCGGGGAGCCGACAGCGTACCTGCGCCGGTGCTCGACCAGATCGGCCGCCAGCCTTGCGGTGGCCGCGGCCACCGGCGTGCGGCGTGCGGCGGGATCGAGCACGACGAGATCGCGGCCGAGGGCGTCGACGACCACGGCCCCCGCCTCGGTGCAGATCAGCGACGAGGCAAGGTAGTCCCACACCCCGTGCGCCTCGACGGCGCAGTCGAGATAGCCGTCGAGCGAGCCGGCCGCCACCATGCACAGGTCGAGTGCCGCAGCGCCGAGAATCCGCGTCTGGCGCCACGAGGGAGGGGCGCCGGGCAGGCCGTTCAGGGCCACGACGGCGTCGGCGAGCCGGTCGCAGCCCGAGGGCGAGATCGACACGCCGTCGGCGAAGGCGCCCGATCCGCGCACAGCCCACCAGCGGGTGCCTGCGGCGTGGTTGGCCACCACGGCGGCCGTGACGGCACCGTCGTCGACCACGCATGCGGCCGTGGCGAACCACGGAAGGCCGCGGCTGGCGTTCGTGCTGCCATCGATCGGGTCGACGACGACGCACCGCTCCGAGCGGCCGCGCTCGTAGCCGAACTCCTCGGTGAGAGCACTCAGGCCGGCACCGCGGATCAGCGCCATCGCTGCGCCGTCGGCGGTGAGATCGAAGGCGTACTGCCCGTCGCGCACGCCGGACGGCCCGCGATCGGCGGTCTGACGGAAGGCCTCTCCGCACTCGTCGGCGATCGAGTGAAGGAGCGCAAGGACGTCGTCGGCCACGACCCGCACGGTAGTGTCGTCGCCATCGGCCGCCGTGGACGGCGGTTCGGATAGCCGGGTCCAGGCACGCCGGCCCGCACTCGGCGCGACAGCAGGCAAGAGGAGTCCCAGTGGCAGCGATCGACGTGGCCGGTTTCGTCAGCGAGCTGAAGGCGCACGCTGTCGACCACGGCTTCCACGTGCACGACGAGCGCCACTTCGTCGAGACCTACTCGCTCCGCCAGTCATGGGAGGTCGACCTCCACCCCTCCGAGGCGTGCAGCGGCCCGATCGACCTCCATCTCGCGCTCGAGGTCGACCCGCGGGCACTGCTGGCATTCGAGGACGAGGTCGTCAAGCGCGACGACGACATCGACGACCCGCCCACCGGGTTCTCGTTCCCACTCAGCTTCACCTGGACCCTGCCGCCGCTGCCCGAGCCGCCCAACCTCCTCGTGCTCGCCGCCGAGCTGGCGGGCATCGGCGGCGTCGAGTTGCCGGTCGAGGTCTCGGCCATCGACTCGTTCGCCAATGTCACCGACGCTCCCGAGCGGAGCCTCTCGCTCGTGGCCCGACTCAGCATCGACCTCGCCGACGTGTACCGCGGTGACGAGAAGGCGTTCTGCGACACCCTCGACAAGTGCCGCGACGTCAGCCTGTTCCTGCTCGAGCAAGCCGAGCAATGGCTCGGCAACTGACGGAGGTGCGCACCGCATGAAGGTCCGCGAGCTCATCGACATGCTGAGCGACCAGCCGCCCGATGCCGAGGTCGAACTTGTCGTCGTGGCCCCTGTCGACGATGACGACCCTGCCATCACGGTCGACCGCTACTCGGTCGAGGCCATGCTGCCGTGGGTCGACGACGACGCCGACGACGAGGACGGCCTCACCGTGTGGCTGATCGGCGGCGAGGACGCCGACGTCGATGCCCTGATCGACCAGCTCGAGCAGGATGCAGAGGCGTCGGGCGGCTTCGAGCTCTGACGCCGACCGGGTGGCTCAGTAGCGGACGTCGCTGCTAGCCGTCAGCGCGGCGGTGAACATGCCCGAGGTCTCGGCATTCAGGATGGGGCCGAACATCGCCGTGACGCCGGTGTAGCCATAGCTGTTCACCGACACCAGCGTGCCGGTGCCCGTGGTCTCGTTGAACGACGACAGCCACGGCCCGCCCGAGCTGCCGCCGGTCATGTTCGACGTCACGCGGTAGGTGGTGTTGGCGGTGCTGGCGTCGAAGCCGATCGGGCCGCGCGAGTACACCAGATCGGTGCCCTTGTACTTGCCGGCCGCCGGATAGCCGAAGAGGTAGGCATCGGTGCTCGCCGACGCATCCGAGAACGAGATCGGGAACGAGCCGACCACGTCGTCGAGCTGCGAGTTCGACTTCCCGCCGGTGCCCACCACCACGAAGGCATAGTCGTGTCGCACCGCAGTGGTGGTGAAGCCTGGCTCGGAGGCGAACGCATCCGACACGACGATCGATGATGCCGTCCAGCAGCCGTGCACGGTGTTGGCGCAGAACGAGCCCGAGAGCCGCACGGGCGCCGTGTCGTACTCGGGAATGAAGATCCAGTTGGATGCGAAGCCGGTGGCCGGATCCCACACGCAGTGGGCGGCCGTGAGGATGATCGAGCGGTCGTTCTTGTTGTCGTCGACCACCGCTGCCGAGCACACGTAGTACGACGAGCCCAGGGCGAACAGCACCTTGCCGCTGGCCTTCAGCACCTCGCCGCCCTTGGTCCAGCTCGCGCCGGTGACGCTGCCGCCGCCACCGCCGCCGGGCCTGCGCGCCGGCGAGATGCGGCCGCTGGCAGGGTCGAGGACAAAATCGCGCGGCACGGCCTTGGCCACGCGCTCATTGGTCCAGAAGGCGACGATGCGCTCATGCTCGGTCTGCTGGCGGGCCTCGGCGGGCACCGCCACCAGTCCGAGCAGCGCAAGGGCGGCAACGAGCGGGGCAAGGAGGCGGCGAGGGGCGGACGTCATCTGCATGCCCGCACCCTAGCCGCCACGCGGAGTGGCCGTCATGCGCCGAACGGCGGCGCTGCCGCCGGCCGGTCAGGCAGCCGAACGACTGCCCGACTGCGCCAGCACCCAGGCCTCGAAGTCCGGGTTGCACAGCACCGCCGGCCCGCGAAGGGCCCGGAGGTGAGCCACCGCTGCGGCCGGATCCCAGCCGTCCAGCACCAGGGCCGCTGCCGTGATGAGGCCCGAACGGTTCAGGCCGGCCTGGCAGTGCACCAGCACGGTGCCCTCCTGACGCCACTGGTTCACGATCCCGGCCACCGTGCGCACCAGGTCGTCGTCGACCCGGCCGCGCTGGTCGTACATCGCCACCTCGAGCCGCTCCGTCAGCCGGGGGTGGACGTCGTACTTCTCCCACGGGTACATCGACACGACGAAGTCGATGAACTCGGGCAGTTCGACCCCGTCCTCGCAGCCGCCCATCCACAGGCCGGGCAGGATCTCGCTGATCAGGGGCATGTCCAGGATGAAGCCCCCGTGGGTCGTGATCCCGGTGACGCGCCGACTGGTCGCGTCGTATGCGAGGTCGATCCTGGTGATGTCGGGACGGCCGAGGTCGACGGCCTCCTGCGCCGGGGCCACGCTGCTGCTCGGGTCGGTGGACTGCTTCGGGGTGATGTTGTTCGTTGTCATGCTGCCCTGACGAACGCAGTGTGCCGTCGCGTGACGTCAGCACGTCCGCCGACTCGGCCAGCACCTCGCCGGAGGACTAGTGCACGATGCGGCGAACGAGTCGCAGCAGCCCCGCAGCGGGGGGCACCCTGCGGATGAGCACGCCCAGCCGACGCCGGGCACGTCCCCGCCAGCGCACGAGTGCCGCCCGCGCTGCCACCGAACGCGACAGCGCCTCGCGGGACGACAGTCCGGCAAAAGCGGCAAGCGCCTCGAAGCGAGGCACCCCGGGAACGTCGCCGCCGCCCTTGCGCACGAACCAGAAGGTCTCGCCCGCCGACAGGCCCAGTCGATAGACCAGCTCGTCGCCGCAGAGCTCGACGGCCGACGCCTTCGAGAACTGCAGGCCTGCGGCGCGGAGGCGGTCGTCAATGTCGTCGCCGTAGTAGCGAACGTGATCGGCCTGGCCGAATCGGCGAATCCGCTCGTCTTCCGAGGCCGAGGGATCCTCGTCGGTGATGGTGCCCTTGCGGTACGGCACGTTGACGAGCGCCACGCCGCCGGGCGACAGCACCCGCCGCAGTTCGCGCATCGCCGCCGCATCGTCGGGCACGTGCTCGAGCACCTGCGAGCAGACGATCACGTCGGCCGACTCGTCGGCGAGCGGCAGGCTGGTGAGGTCGCACTGGAGCAGCACCGACCGCCGGTCGGCCGCTGGGTCGAGGTCGCATGTCAGGTACAGGCCGCCCGTCTCGCGGCGGAGGATGCGGCTCAACTGCGGTGCCGGTGCGATGTCGAGCACCACGCGCGCAGCCGCTAGCACCGGCGCCATCGATCCGAGGACCATCGCCAGCAGGCGGTGCCGCTCGAGGCTCTGGCACTTCGGGCACATCGCGCGGGGACGGCGGTTCACCACGCCGCCGACCGTGAAGTCGTCGAGCAGCGACTGGCACACCGGGCAGTAGCAGAGCGATGCCGGCACTCCCCCGTTGTAGTTGGCGCAGGCCGCCGGCACAAGCATCCCCGCAGCGGGTCCGCCTCACCCTGTCATCCGCTGAGCGCCCGTCACGACGCCACATCGCGCCCATCGCAGGAACGGCACGCCGAGGCGACGCACGCACTCGGTGGGGCGGGTGGGGATCGAACCCACGACCAAGGGATTATGAGTCCCGCGCTCTGACCACTGAGCTACCGCCCCGGGGTGCCCGAAAACTGACGCAGCCCGCACGAGGCGGGCTGCGTGGCTCCGAGAGCAGGGCTCGAACCTGCGACCCGCTGATTAACAGTCAGCTGCTCTGCCAACTGAGCTATCTCGGACTGGCGGCGCAAGGATAGCAAGAGGCTCCGGAAGTTGTGCCGCCAGCCGGGCGCCGGGGCGGCCCTGCGGGCCGCAGAGCATCGGGCCCGCTACAGGTAGTCGCGAAGTGACTGGCTGCGCATCGGGTGGCGCAGTTTCGCCAGCGTCTTGGCCTCGATCTGGCGCACCCGCTCACGCGTGACGCCGAACTCGCGGCCCACGTCCTCGAGAGTGCGGGGCGGCTTGTCGTCGAGCCCGAAGCGCATCACCATGATCTCCTGCTCGCGCTCGGAGAGGTCGTCGAGCGCCTTGCGAACGGCCTCCTTCAGCATTCTCTGCGTGCTCTCCTCCTCGGGTGAGCGGCTGGCCGCGTCGGGGATGAACTCGCCGAGGTTGGCGTCGTCCCCCTCGCCCATCGGCATGTCGAGCGACAGCGGATCGATGGAAATGCGCAGGATCTCGGCGATGCGATCGGGCGTGCTGGCGCACTGCGCAGCGAGCTCGTCGAGCGTTGGATCGCGCTCGAGGTCGTGTTGCAGCTGGCGCTGGGTGCGCAGCACGCGGTTCATGCTCTCGACCATGTGCACTGGGATGCGGATGGTGCGCGCCTGGTCGGCGATGCTGCGCGTGATGGCCTGGCGGATCCACCAGGTGGCGTAGGTCGAGAACTTGAAGCCCTTGGTGT
>JBJTRF010000187.1:0-8723 GCA_046076025.1 Ilumatobacteraceae bacterium | reverse complement strand
GTACACGGCGTACTACTGCCGCGTGCCGGCACGCCACGCGGGGTTCTGCATCGACCTCCTCGGCGACGTGCTCACCGCTCCCGCGCTCCGCGATGCGGATGTGCTCGCCGAGCGTCAGGTGATCCTCGAGGAACTCGCGATGGACGACGACGTGCCCTACGAGGTGGCGCACCGCGAGTGCGCGCGGCGACTCTTCGAGGGCCACGCGCTCGGACGCGACCCGGCCGGCGACCGCGAGCACGTGACGGCTATCTCGCCCGACGATGTGCGCGACTTCTTCGACGAGCACTATCGGGCGTCGGCGATGGTCGTTGCACTGGCGGGCCCACTGGGACACGACGAGATGCTCGGTGGCGTCGAGCGGGCGTTCGGCGCTGTCAGGACGGGCGGCGGGCGTCCGGCGCGGTCGGCACCTGGGCCGGTCGGCGAGCCCGCGTCGATCGACGACGACACCGAGCAGGTGCACATCGTGATGGGCGGCCGGGGACTTGCCCGCGGCGACGATCGACGCGAGGCCCTCGACGTGGTGAACCACGTGCTCGGAGGCGGGCTGTCGAGCCGCCTGTTCGAGGAGATCCGCGAGCGCCGGGGCCTGGCCTACAGCGTGTACTCGGGCGTCTCGGCGTTCGACGATGCGGGTGTCTTCCAGATGTATGCGGGGACGCAGCCCGAGCACGCCGACGAGGTGGAGGGGCTGATGCGCGCCGAACTCGAGCGACTGGCGGCGGGTGGAGTGACCGACGACGAGCTCGGTATCGCCAAGGGCTACCTGACCGGCTCGTTCGAGATGGGTCTTGAGGACACGGGGGCCCGCGCTGCCCGCGCGGGCGGACTGCTCGTCACGACGGGGACGGTGCGACCGGTGGAGGAGCAACTGGCACGGTGGTCGTCGGTCGACCACGACCGTGTCGCCGATGTCATCGCATCGGTGCTGCAGCAGGCGCCGCTCGTCGTGCGCCTCGGCCCGGACGCCTGAGGGTCGGTTCCCGGGGTGGCCGCCGTCACGGGACGGCTACGGTCGGGTCCATGACAGCAGCGCAGCGACGGGTAGGGGTGATCGGCGGGCTCGGCCGGATGGGGTCGGCAGTGTGCGATGCCGTGCAGGCGGCAGACGGGCTCGAACTGGCTGCCGTGGTCTCGCGGCAGGGCGGTCGCGCCGGGGCGGCGACCGTCGTGCACGGCGTGCCGGTGGCCGATGCAGTGTCAGCAGTGGTCGATGCGCGATGCGATGTCGTGGTCGACTTCACGCTGGCAGCGGCCGCACGAGTGCACGTGCCGTTCCTCGCCGAGCACGGCATCCACGCCGTGGTCGGCACGACCGGACTCGGCGAGGACGACATCGCCCGCTGGCGGTCGGCCTTCTCCACGAGCAACTGCATCGTGTCGGCGAACTTCGCCATCAGCGCCGTCCTCATGATGCGCTTCGCCGAGCTCGCGGCGCCGCACTTTGACACGGCCGAGATCATCGAGTTGCACCACGACCGCAAGGCAGATGCACCAAGCGGCACCGCAGTGGCGACTGCCCGGCGGATGGCCGCTGCGTCGGCGCAGTGGGCGCCCGACCCGACCACGCATCTCGACATCGACGGGGCGAGGGGTGCTGCCGGTCCTGGCGGCATCCGCATCCACTCGGTGCGCATGCGCGGGATGGTGGCCCACCAGGAGGTCGTGCTCGGCGCCGCCGGCCAGACGCTGACGCTCCGCCAGGACAGCTACGACCGGGTGAGTTTCATGCCGGGCGTCGTGCTTGCCTGCCGGCGGGTGGCCGAGTTCCCCGGCATCACCGTGGGTCTCGACGTCCTGCTCGGTATCTGACGCAGCAGCCGACCCCGCACCGAACCGGGCATCGCCCCGCCGGGCGTGTCAGGACAGTGCGGCGATAACGGCGTCGTAGTCGGGCTCGTTGGCGATCTCGGGAACCAGCTGGCTGTGCAGCACCGTGCCGTCGCGGTCGAGCACGACGACGGCGCGGGCCAGCAACCCGTGCAGCACGCTGTCGACGAGTGTCAGGCCGAACGCTGAGCCGAAGTCGGTACGGAACGACGATGCGGTGGTCACGTTCGAGAGTCCCTCGGCGCCGCAGAACCGGCTCTGCGCGAACGGCAGGTCGTTCGAGACGCAGACCACCCTGGTGTCGGCGAGGCTGGAGGCGTGCTCGTTGAAGGTGCGCACGCTCTGTGCGCACGTGGGCGTGTCGATGCTCGGGAAGATGTTGAGCACGGTCCTGGTTCCGGCGAGGTCGGCCGAGGTGAGCTCACTGAGGTCGCCCTTCACGAGCGACACGGACGGGGCCTTGCTGCCGACGGCGGGCAGGTCGCCGGCGGTGTTGACGGGATTGCCGCCGAGGTTCGTTGTTGCCATGCGGGGCGTTTTAGCACGGACCGCCACCGGCAGCGCTACCGGCCCTTGAGGTTGCGAACCTGCGTGAGCACGACGATCAGCAGCGTGCCGAGGATGAACCACGTCTGGTATCGGGTGGTGAAGTCGATGACCGACTCGAGTTGCTCCTGGAACTGAGCAGCGAGGAACCAGAGCACGACGAGCCGCCCGGCGATGCCAAGCGCTGCCAGCGGGATGAGCCGGCGCCATGGGGTGGCGGCGGCGCCGCTGAGCACCCAGACGATGTTGCTGCCGACGAACAGCGGGACCAGGACGATCTCTGCGTCGGTGAAGCCCTTCTCGAACTTGTCGACACGGTCGCTCGGCATGCCGAGGTAGCGGTAGAACCACCGAAGCGCCCGGTCGCCGTACGCCCTGCCGAGGTAATGGCACACCACCGCCGACAGCGTGAGGCGGGCTGCGCCGATAGCCCCCCAGAGCCACGGACCGAGGTCGGATGGCTGGGTGAGCACGAGGTGGCGGTTGCGCAACGACAGGGCGAGCAGCAGCGCGGGCGCATCGTCGACGAGCTTGGTGAGCAGCACCGATCCCACGTTGGCCGCCACGAGAAGGCACACGAAGGCGGCGAGCCACACTGGCGCATGGGCCGGCACGGGGTGCTCGGCGCGAGGTGCATCGCCGTCGGAGGACATCCGCGGCAGACTACGCCGATGACGGCAGTTCCCCGCAGACGGCATCACGGCGTGCCGCGACCAACAGCCCGGGCAGCTGGACGATTGCTGGCAACCGTCGCCGTCGCCGTGTCGCTGGCCGCCTGTGGTGCCGACGGTGACGACAGCCTCCGCGCGATCGCCGCCGGCGGCGCCGACTCGGGTGCGATCACGGTGCCCGTCGTTCCCGACACGGCGGCGTATCCGGCCAGCGGCGAGGTCGTCGAGGTGCTGTCGATCGACAACGTGTTCCTCCCCGAGGTGATCGAGATCGCTGCCGGCACGGAGGTGGTGTGGCTGAACAACGGCCGCAATGACCACGACGTCACCCCGGACGGCGATGTCCGGCGACTGGAGTGGGGCGTCGATGCCGACGGATTCCCGCCGACGGCCTCGTACTCGCACAAATTCAGCAGGCCGGGCACCTACGTGTACTTCTGCTCCATTCACGGCACGGCGGTGGCGGGTATGGTCGGCACCGTCGTGGTCACGCCACCGTGACCATCAGTCCTCGGCGCACGCGCCGCGAACACCTGGGGGATCACCACATGACAGCGAAGTCTCGACGCACCCGATTCATCCTCGCCGCAGCAGCGCTTGTCGCCGTGCTGCCGGCGTGCGGCGGCGAGAGTCGCTCTGCGGTGACGACGACAGCACCGCCCGCCACGGCGCCGACCACCGAGACGATGCCTGCGACGAGCGCCCCCAGCGCGGACGCCATCGAGGTGCCCGGCGACTACGCCACGATTCAGGAAGCGGTCGATGCAGCGAGTCCCGGCGACCTGGTGCTCGTCGCCCCGGGCACCTACAGCGAAGCGGTCACCATCACCACCGAGAACATCACCCTGCGGGGGCTCGATCGCAATGAAGTGGTGCTCGACGGCAGGCTCGAACTCGACAACGGCGTGCGCGTCCTCGGGGTCAACGGGGTGGTGGTCGAGAACATGACGGCCATGAACTACACCCGCAACGGCTTCTTCTTCACGATGGCCAACGGATACCGCGGCTCGTATCTCACCGCATACCGCAACGGCGACTACGGGGTATACGCGTTCGACTCGGTGAACGGCCAGTTCGACCACATCTACGCAGCGGGCAGCCCGGATGCCGGGCTGTACATCGGCCAGTGCTACCCGTGCAACGCGGTGGTGTCGGATGTGATCAGCGAGCACAACGGCCTCGGCTACTCCGGCACCAATGCCGGCGGCAACCTCTTCATCGTCAACTCGATCTTCCGGTTCAACCGCGCGGGCATCGTGCCGAACAGCGGCACCTACGAGCTGTGCTACCCGCAGCGGGCGACCACTATCGTCGGCAACCTCGTCTACTCAAACAACCAGCCCGACACGCCGGCCATCGACGTGGCGATCCTCGCCATGGGCAACGGGATCCTGTCGGCAGGCGGCATCCTCAACGTGATCGAGCGCAACAGGGTCTGGGACCACGACAAGGGCGGCATCTCTCTCGTGCCCTTCCTCGAGGAGGATCCGAACGACTCGATGCCGGCGGCCGACGCATGGGGCCTCACGTGCGCCGAGAGCCGCGAGCTGCCCCGATCGGCGCCCGGCGGCTCGCTGCTCTGGGACTCGATGCAGAACCGCGTGATCGGGAACGTGCTTACCGCCAACCGCGCTGCCGACATCCTGCTGTCGTCGGTGGGCACCGACGTGGCCACGCTCGGCAACTGCTTCGCAGGGAACACCTTCGCGACGAGCGCGCCGCAGGCCATCGAGGGACTGGCACCGTGCGACGCAGCCGGCAGCGGTGACTGGACCGCCGGGGCATACGACGTCGCTGCGTGGCTCGTCGAGGCGACGACGCGACCGCCCTCGGTCGACTGGAAGACTGCGCCGCTGCCCGAGCTCGAGCCGCAGGAGTCGATGCCCGATGCGGCGACGGCGCCCGCCGTTCCGGCCACCGACATGCCCCCGACCATCGACCTCGATGCGATCGTCGTTCCCGACGCGCCGGGCTGACGCGGGGGAGTCGTCGGTGCGCCGACGTGCTGGGGCGTGGGCAGTCGCTGCCGCCGCTGCTGCGGCCGCCGTTGTGGCAGGGTGCGGCCCCGATGGCGGGCCGACGGCTGCGCACCTGCATCTCGCTCCAGCAGGCACGTCGCTCGGCCAGCCCGACGAGGTGATTGCCGGGCCACAGGGCAACACGCCACAGTTCGTGGCCGACTGCGAGTTCAGCCATGCGGCGCAGGATGATCCCATCGTCCACCCCGGCAAGCCGGGAGCCAGCCACCTGCACGTCTTCTTCGGCAACCCCGACGTCGATGCGTTCACCATCGCTGCCGAGCTTGTCGACGGCCACACGACATGCGACCAGCCGCTCGACCGGGCCGCCTACTGGGCACCGGCCCTGCTGCGCGACGGCGAGGTGCTCACGCCGACGCGCGGCGTGGCGTACTACCGGCCTGGTGTCGGCATCGACCACCGCCTCGTCGAGCCGTATCCGCCCGGGCTCGTGATGGTGGCCGGCAATCCCAGCGCTGCCGCTGCGCAGCCGCTGTCGATCGTCGCATGGGGCTGCGGAGCCGGCGCAGCGCGGTCGGCCACGCCGATCGAGTGCGCCGAGTCGCGCCCGCTGCGCCTCATCGTCACCTTCCCCGACTGCTGGGACGGCGAACGGCTCGACAGCGCCGATCACCACTCGCACGTCGCCTACAGCACGGGCGGTGCGTGCCCGGCGTCGCATCCGGTGCATGTCCCGCAACTACAGTTCGAGGTCGAGTATCCGGCGTGGGGGCCGGTCGACGGCCTCGTGCTCGCGAGTGGCGGCGTCCTCACCGGCCACGCCGACTTCATGAACGGATGGGTGCAGTCGAAGCTCGCCCAGGAAGTTGCCGTATGCCTCAACAGGGGCATCGTGTGCGGCGTGGTGAGCGGACGCGGCGAGTAGGGACGTGCGCGGCGCGGCTCAGAGCCGCCCGGATGCGATCACGCGTTCGAGGAACTGGGCGGTCTCGGGATGCTGCGGCGCGCTGAACAGCTGCGACGGCGGTGCCGACTCGATGATCACCCCGTCGCGCAGGAAGCAGACGAGGTCGGCGATCTCTCGGGCAAAGCCCATCTCGTGGGTGGCGATCACCATGGTCATGCCGTCAGCGCGCAGGTCGCGGATCACGTTGAGCACCTCGCCCACCAGCACCGGGTCGAGCGCCGCCGTGACCTCGTCGAGCAGCATCAGTTCCGGCTGCATGGCCAGTGCCCGGACGATGGCGACGCGCTGCTGCTGGCCGCCGGAGAGCTGGTCGGGGAAGGCGCCCGCACGGTCGGCAAGTCCGAGGCGCTCGAGCAGCTGCATGCCGCGCTCGTCGGCCTGGCTGGCCGGCAACCCGAGCACCCGCCGTGGTGCCAGCGTGATGTTGCGGAGCACCGACATGTGCGGGAAGAGGTTGTAGCTCTGGAACACCATGCCGATACGCCGGCGAATCGGGTCGGGATCGAGGCCTGGCTCGCTGATGTCGATCCCGTCGAGCAGCACGGCACCATCGTCGATCGGCTCGAGCAGGTTGACGCAGCGGAGCAGGGTGCTCTTGCCGGATCCAGAGGCCCCGATGAGGCAGACGACGTGATGGTCGGCAACCTGCAGCGAGACGTCGTCGAGCACGACCTTCTCGCCGAACTGCTTGCGGACGTTGCGGAGCTCGAGCTTTGCGGTCATGCGACGAGTGAGCCCCCGGTGCGGCGGCGGTGCCGTGCGGTGTACCAGTCGACGAGGCGGGTGAGCGGCACGGTGAGGAAGAGGAAGATGAGTGCCGCAGCGACGTACGGCGTGTAGTTGGCGTTGATGTCCTTGATCGACTGCGCCCGCCGGAAGACGTCGATGATGCCGAGGAAGCTAAGCAGCGCGACATCCTTCTGCAGCGAGAGGAAGTCGTTGAGGAGCGGCGGCACGACTCGTCGGGCGGCCTGCGGCACGACGACGTGGCGCATCGTCTGCGCCTGGGTGAGGCCCAGCGATCGCGCGCCGGCACGCTGGCTCTCGTGCACGCCCTCGATACCTGATCGGAACACCTCGGCGACATAGGCCGAGTACGACATCACCAGCGCGATCGGGCCCCACAGGTACACCGAGTTGAGGCTGCCACCGAGGCCGAGGAAGCGGACCTCGCCGGTGAAGACGTCGAGCGCCGGAATGCCGAAGCCGACGAGGTAGATCGTCAGCACCACCGGGATGCCCCGGAACATGTCGGTGTAGCCGGCAGCAAATGCCCGGAGCGGAAAGAGCACCGGTGAGCGGGCGTTGCGCATCAGCGCAAGCGCGAGGCCCCACACGAGGATGAAGGGGATGCACTGCACAAAGAGCTTCACGTCGACCCACAGGTAGCGCAGCAGTTCGGGGAAGTCGTCGCGGAACCGGTCGGCATCGAAGAAGAGCCGCTTGACGCGTTCCCACCCGGGGGCGTTGGTGACGGCCCATGCTGCGGCAGCGACGGTGAGGCTGGTGGAGACCGTCGCGATGGCGACGGCCCGACGACGCTGCCGTTGCAGCCAGGCAGCTCGCCGACCCTGCGGGACGCGAGAGGGCGCCGGTGACCCCGATTCGGGAAGTCGGCCGGCGCCCTCGTTCGTCATGTGCTGATTCTTGCCTGCGTCGCCGTCGCCCGCGGTGGTCGTCCCGTCGGGCGGCCGGCGTGCAACGCTCCGTCAGTCCTTGGAGAGGTAGGGCGCCTCGGTGTAGGTGCCCATCCACTCCTCGGTGATCGAGGCGAGCTCGCCCGAGCCGGCCAGCGTGGCGAGGGCGATGTTGACGCACTCGACCAGCGGGCTGTCCTTGGCGAGCAGCATGCCCCACTGGTCGCCGGCGCCGCCGGCGTCGACCGGGAACTGGCCGAACACCTTGGTGCCCTCGATCTCGACGGCCGAGATGTAGAGGCCGGTGGGGAGGTCGGTGATGATGGCGTCGATCTGGCCGTTGTCGAGCGCCGTCTTGGCGTCGGCGTTGCTGTTGAACGCGAACGGCTCGACCTCGGGCTGGATGACCTCGAGGACGAACTCGAGGCTCGTCGTGCCTGCGGCTGCGCCGAGCTTCAGGCCCTTCAGGTCGCTGAGGCTGGTGACCGAGGCGCCGGGGCCATCGGCGTAGCCGAGCACTGCCTGGTTGGCGGTGTAGTACGGGTCGCTGAAGGACACGACCTCGGCACGCTCTGGCGTGATCGAGAACTGCTGGAGGTTGAAGTCGTTGTTGGCGTCGCTGCCGGCCACGGCGGTGTCGAACGACGTGCGCACCCAGCTGACGGCTGCGCCCTCGAAGCCGAGCTCTCGGGCCACGTCGAGGGCCAGCGCTGCCTCGAAGCCCTGCCCGGACTCGGGGGCGTCGTCGACGACGTACGGCGGGAAGGCCGGGTCGCCGGTGGCGATGGTGAGCATGCCGCCCTCGAGGGTCTTGCCCTCGGCGCAGGCGGCCGCAGTCTGGCCGTCGGCGGCGGTGGTGTCGGCGGCGGTGTCGGCCGCCGTGGTGGCGGTGGTCTCGGCCGTCTCGCTGTCGCTGCTGCAGGCGGCAAGGCCGAGCGTGGCGAGCGCTGCAAGGGCGACGATCTGACGCGACATTGGTGTCTCCTGGGGTTGTTCATGGTGCGCCGCAGGGTGCGGGCGTCGGAAGGCTAACCCCATGCTGCGCCGGTGCCCGTGCTGTGGTCGGGTTCGGCTGGCGCATTCCGGCGTG
>JBJTRF010000186.1:0-6689 GCA_046076025.1 Ilumatobacteraceae bacterium | reverse complement strand
CGCTTCCACACGCTCATCACGTCGCCGCAGGTCGTGTCCACGAGCACGCAGCCTTTCTCCTCCAGCTTGCGCCGCGTGGCGACCTCGGTGCCGAAGGCGGGGATGATGACCACGTCTTCGCGCTGCAGCATGGCGAGCTCGGTGTCGTTGGGCTTGTTCGAGATGGTGCGGATGCCCATCGCGCGGATTTGGTCGTTCACCTCCGGGTTGTGGATGATTTCGCCGAGGAGGTAGATGGGCTTTTCCGCCGGGAAGGAGCGGCGGGCGGCGGAGGCGAGGTCAATGGCGCGCTCGACGCCGTAGCAAAAGCCAAACTCCTTAGCGAGTTTGATGGTCAGTCCGGGCGCGGCGAGTTGGTTGCCACTGGCGCGGATCCGCTCGACGAGCGTGCTGCGGTAGTGCGACTCCACCTGCGCCTGCACGGCCGACATAATGTCCGGGCGGCGGAGGTTGATTTTCTGCGGCGGCGCGGGCGGCGCAATCGTTGACATGACGAGGCTAGTGTAGCGCGGGACGGGGCGAGGTCGAGCGTTGGTTTTGGGGCGGCCCAAGTTGCGCCGGCACGGGGTTGGGAAATCCTCTTTCGCCGCGCGGAACGCCTTTGCTACCGTCCGCCTCGCATCGAATGAGCAACACCGCTGACTCCACCACGCCCGCGCCCGCCCCAAGCGACTTCATCCGCGACATCGTCGCGCAGCACGTCGCCGAGGGGCGCTACCCGCGCATCCACACGCGCTTCCCGCCCGAGCCGAACGGCTACCTGCACATCGGCCACGCCAAGGCCATCTGCGTCGACTTCGGCATCGCCGAAGAGTTCGGCGGCATCTGCAAGCTGCGGTTCGACGACACCAACCCGGTCACCGAGGAGACCGAGTACGTCGAGGCCATCGTCGACGACGTCCGCTGGCTGGGGTTCGAGCCCGATGGCGGCCCGGTGTACGCCAGCGACTACTTCGAGCAGCTCTACCAGTGGGCCGAGCACCTCATCCAGCACGGCCTCGCCTACGTCGACGACCAGGATGCCGAGACCATCTCGGCCCAGCGCGGCGGCTACGGCAAGCCGGGCATCGAGAGCCCGTTCCGCAGCCGCAGTGCCGACGAGAACCTCGACCTGTTCCGCGGCATGCGCGCCGGTGAGTTCGCTGACGGCAGCAGGGTGCTGCGGGCGCGCATCGACATGCAGCACGAGAACATGCAGATGCGCGATCCGGTGATGTACCGCATCCGCCACGAGCACCATCACCGCACCGGCGACGCATGGTGCCTGTACCCCACCTACGACTGGGCGCACGGACAGAGCGATGCCATCGAGGGTGTCACGCACAGCATCTGCACCCTCGAGTTCGACAGCCACCGCCCGCTCTACGACTGGTACCTCGAGCAGTTGCCGCTGCCCTTCGAGCAGCCCCGGCAGATCGAGTTCGCCCGTCTCGAGCTCACGCACACCGTCACGTCGAAGCGCAAGCTGCTGCAGCTGATCAACGACGGCATCGTCGACGGATGGGACGACCCGCGGCTGCCCACGCTGCGCGCCCTGCGCCGACGCGGCTACCCGGCGGCGGCGATCCGCTCGTTCTGCGAGTTCATCGGCGTGGCCAAGACCAACAGCCGCCACCAGATCGAGCTGCTCGAGTGGTTCGTGCGCAACGAGCTGAACCGCACCGCATTGCGCCGCATGGCCGTGCTGCAGCCGATCCGCCTCGTCATCACCAACTGGCCCGCCGGCCATGTCGAGCACGTCGAGGTGGTCAACAACCCCGAGGACCCGTCGGCCGGCACCCGCACCGTGCCCTTCACCGGCGAGCTGTTCATCGAGGCCGACGACTTTCGGGCCGAGCCGCCGCCCAAGTACTTCCGCCTCTCTCCCGGCACCGAGGTGCGCCTCCGCGGCGCCTTCTTCGTGCGCTGCACCGGGTTCACCGCCGACGCGGACGGCACCGTCACCGAGGTGCAGTGCACCTACGACCCCGACTCGCGTGGCGGCCAGGCTGCCGACGGCCGCAAGGTGAAGTCGACCATTCACTGGGTGAGCGCGGCACACGCGGTTGATGTCACTGCGATGCTGTACGAGCGGCTGTTCGCCGCCGAGGTACCCGGCGAGCGCACCGGCGATCCGTTCGACGACCTCGCCGACGGGTCACGGGTGGTGACCCACGGCAAGGCCGAGCCCGAGCTGGCGGCGACGCCCGCCGGCAGCGTCGTGCAGTTCGAGCGACTCGGCTACTTCGCCCACGACCCGCGCCAGCCGATGCTGTTCCACCGCACGGTGGGCCTGAAGGACGAGTGGGCCAACGTGCAGAAGCGCACGCCGGCCGGCTGAGCCGGCAGCCCGTCGGTCAGTCGTCGACGGGCAGCCAGGCGTCGGTGGTGGTGTCGCGGCTTGCCGTATGCCACCGCCGGCATCCGCTCTCGTGGAACCACCGCTCGAGGATCACGCCCTCGATGTTGTCCTGCATCCACGCGAAGTCAACGTTGCGCGCGTCGGGATCGGTGATCGAGTCGGGCGTGGTCGGGAAGACGTTGCCGTAGCGGAACTCTTCGAAGGGCCGCTTGCCGCAGTTGGGACAGTTCACCCACAGCACGGTGTCACCTCGTCCCTGCCGAGCTCGGGTCAGCCATGGCCACCTCGTTGGCGAACCGGGAGAGGCCGAACGGCTCGATGAGCGGGGCGGTGCCGGTGGCCAGGAGCTGGGCGAGCTGCTCCCCCGCCGCCGGGATGGCCTTGAAGCCCCACGTGCCCCAGCCCGTCGAGATCCAGAACCCGTCGGTGGTCGTGGGCCCGAGGATCGGCGAGAAGTCGGTGCTGATGTCGCAGATGCCGGTCCAGGACCGCAGGATCCGCAGCTTGCCGAGGAACGGCAGCATGGTGATGGCCTTCTTGGCGCACGACTGCAGGTACGAGAACGTCGTCGTCTGCCGGTAGCTGGCGAAGGCGTCGTACTCGGCGCCGATGAGCATCTGGCCGCGCGGGGTCTGGCTGACGTAGAAGACGAGGTCGTTGCTCGACACGATCGGCGCGAAGTGCTGCGCGTAGGCGTTGGTGACGAACGCCTGCAGCGGATGGGTGCGGATCGGCAGCCGCACGTCGGCCCAGCCGGCCACCGTGCTGACGCGCCCGCCGACGGCCGAGATGACCGTGCCGGCGCTGATCGTGCCCTTCGGCGTGACGACACCGGTGACCCTGCCGTCGGCGCCGCGGGTGAGGCCGCTGACCGGCGTGTGCTGGAACACGTGCACTCCCGCCCGCAACGCGCCCTGCGCATAGGCCCACACCACGCGATCGTGACGCGCCGTGGCACCCTCGTGGTGGTAGCTGGCACCGTGCACCGGGTAGCGGCCGCCACCGGTGATGTCGAGTTGCGGGCAGAGCCGCTTGATCTCGTCGGGCCCGATGTAGTCGGTCTTTGCGCCGCACGCCGAGTTCATGAGGGCACGCGTCTGCTCGGTGCGGGCGGTCATCACCGAGTGCGCCATCCAGATCTGGCCCTTGGTGCTGTGCATGATCCAGCAGCCGGTCTCGTCCTCGAGGCGCTGGTACATCTCGAGACTGTGCTGGTAGAAGCGCACCGACTCGGGGATGCCGTAGTTGCTGCGGATGATCGTGGTGTTGCGGCCCGAGTTGCCCGAGCCGATGAAGCTGGCGTCGAGCACGCAGACATTGGTGATCCCATGGCGAGTGGCGAGGTAGTAGGCGGTGGCAAGCCCGTGGCCGCCGGCGCCGATGATGACGACGTCGTAGGCGGGCTTGGGATCGCCCACCTGCCATGGCAGATCGAGCAGGGTCTCGACGAACTCGTTCATGCGATCCTCGCCTCCAGTTCGGCGCGGGCGGCACACGCCACGAGCAGCAGCGCCGAGCCGTCCTTGGCAATGTCGAGCTTGGCGGGCACGCCGGCAATGCGGCCCTGGGCGAGGGCGGGACGCCTCGCCGGCAGTTCCCACTCGATGTGGTGCAGGGCCAGCAGTTCCACCTCGGCGGCGGTGAGCAGGGCTCCGGCGAAGCCGTGCTCGGGGGTGACGATGGCGAACGGGTCGCCCTTCACCACGGGGGCCGCGGCGCCGGGGCCGGCGGCGCAGATGACGAATGCATCGTCGGGCGAGATGCGCACCACGGCGGCACCGCGCGGCACCTTCATGCCGTCGAGCGCAGCGGGCTGGGCGATCACGCGCCAGCCGTCGAGCGGCGACGTGCGGCCCGGGGTCCGCGACGGGTCACATGCGCGCACGGGCACCCTCCCTGTCGTAGAACGGCACTGGGCTCACCCGCGCCTCGCGGTCGTCGATGAGCACCGTGTCGGCGTGCGGCAGGCGCTTCTGCCAGCCCATCAGCACCGCATGCCCGAACTTCGGCGATGTCCAGCTGGACGTGACGTGGCCCACCACCTCGCCGCCGGCGTGGATGACGCTGCCCTCGAGCGGGGCGGTGCCCTCCATCACGAAGCCGAACAGCCGTCGCTCGTCGGGCAGCTTCGCGACGCGGATGAGCGCATCGCGGCCGAGGAACTGCGGCTTGTCGAGCTTGACGGCCCAGTCCATGTTCACCCGGCTGGGCGTCGAGTCGAGCTCGGTGTCCTGGCCGACGATGATGTGGCCCTTCTCGCAGCGCAGGCCGAACAGCGCCTGAAGGCCGTGCGGGCGGATGCCGAGCGGCTCGCCGAGGTGCATGAGCGCCTGCCACAGCTCGACGCTGCGGTCGATCTGATGGTGCAACTCGAAGCTCGCCTCGCCGGTGAACGACAGGCGCATCACGTGGCACGGCACACCGGCGACATGGATGCGCGCGTGCTGCAGGAACTTCGGCCGGTGCTCGTCGCCGACACCCGCGCGACGCAGCAGTTCGCCGGCGAGCGGGCCGGTGACGTTGATCGCGCCGTGCGAGACGGTGCGGTCGAGCACGTGCACCCGCAGGCCCCATGTCTCGATCCAGTCGCGCAGCCACATCTCGGCGAAGCCGGCACCGCCCGAGGTGAAGGTGAGCGTGAACCGGTGCTCGTCGTCGCGCAGGATCATGCCGTCGTCGAGGATGTGCCCGCGCTCGTTGAGGTTGATGACGTAGCGGCTGCGCCCGACCTTGATGTCGTGCACGTGGTTCGGGTAGAGCCGCTCGAGCGCCTCGACGACGTCGGGCCCCGACACGATCATCTTGCCGAGCGTGCTGACGTCGCCGAGCGACACGCCCTCGCGCACCGCCCAGTATTCGGCGATCGGGTCGCCGTAGTGCCAGGGCCGGTACCAGCCACCGAATCGGTCGAGCGTGGCGCCGAGCCGCTCGTGCTCGGCGTGCAGCGCGGTGCGTCGGAACGTGTCGGGGTAGTAGCCGGCGGCCGCTTCCTCCATGGTGATCTGCCGCGCCGCAGGGCGGGCGGTGAACGGCGCCGGCACGACGCCGCTGCGCTCGGCGACGAAGGCGCGCAGGTGCGGCATGCACACGCCGCCCTGGCAGTGTCCCACGCCGGTGAGGCTGGCGCGCTTGACGAGCTCGAGGTCGCGGAATCCCTTGTCCCACACCCCGTCGAGATCCTCGACGGTGATCTTGCCGCACGGGCACACGACGCCCTCGGCGGAACAGGGCGGCAGGTCGTGGGCCGCCGCGGCGGCGCCGACAACCGTGACGGGAACCCCTGGTGCCATGCGCGCCAGCACGTCGCGCGGCGCCGTGCCGATGTTGACCACGACCGCATCGCACTCGATGCGCCGGCCGTCGGCGAACTCGACGGCGGTGACGCGGCCATCGGTGCCGTGGAGGGTGACCTGCTCGCGGCCCACGGTGACGATCCGCCCGAGGTCGATGCCGGCATCGCCAAGCTGCGCCGCGGCACGGGCGGTGTAGATGCCGGCCAGCATGTTCCCGGCGCACACGGGCTGCACCTCTGCTGCACCGGTGGCGAGCGTGACGTGATGGGCGTGGATGTGGTCGACCCCGTGCGGCGTGCGCACCACGAGTGCCGGGCCCTCGAACAGGCCGACCACCTCGTTGCCGTCGGCGGCATCGAGCACGAGCACCTCGTGCCCGGCCGTGCGAGCCGCCGCAGCGGCGGCGCGCCCGCTGTCGCCGTGGCCCACCACCACGTGGTCGGCGGTGCGATAGCGGACGGTGACGTCGACGTGGTGCTCGGGGCCGCCGGGCGACGGGTGCGAGCCGTTCGGGTGGCGGGCGACCACCATGCCGGGCCGGGCGGGGGTCTGGCAGGTCTTCATCCACGGCGTGCCGTCGATGACAGCCACGCAGTTGCCGCAGTCGCCGGCGAGGCACAGCGTGCCGCCGCGTGCCGGGTGCTGGCCGTTGCGCACTGCGGCAACCGCTGCGGAGTCGCCCGGCTGGTAGTCGATGGGCATGCCGTCGTAGACGATGCGGCTCATGGAACCCCTTTCCACTCGAACACTAACGCGGTACGAACGCGCGGTGATAGCCGCCCGGCCGGCCGTCACCGGGGGCGGCCGGCGTCGTGCAAGAATCGTCCCGTGGGGATCCGGGGGGACGCACGCGGGGCTATGAGCCGCCGCGACATCATCCGCTGGGCGGCGATGGGCGGCAGCGGCGCAGCGCTGCTGGCGGCGTGCCGAACTGCCGTCGACGAGGCGGGCGTCACCGGCTCGTCGCCGGCGACGATGCCACCGTCCGGCGTCTCCGTGCCGCCCACCAGCGCGGCGCCGGCCACCACGCAGGCCGTCGACCCGTCGCGCCCGTG
>JBJTRF010000185.1:0-6180 GCA_046076025.1 Ilumatobacteraceae bacterium | reverse complement strand
TTGTCGGGCGCACCGGTGAACGACCGGATGGCCCCCTGGCGCACCGACCAGTACTCCTGCGCACACGTGCCGAGCCCGGCCTCAACGGCCAGCAGCATGAACGTCTGCAGGAACATGCCCAGATCCGACCACTGGGGAAGGCCCATCTGCCGGTCGACGTAGCAGAACAGCGCCGCCGGCGCCCCGAAGAACTCGCCGTTCTTGGCGAACTGCCGCAGACGGCCCTCCTTGTCGTCGCGCTCGATGCCGAGCAGGGCGTACATCTGCTCGCCGATCGCAAAGCGGTTCGACCGGTACGGCTCGGTGAGTCCCCTCGGGTAGATGTCGTACTCGGTGGGCTCGATCGGCGGCTGGGTGACGAGGTGCTCGAGCAGGCGGGGCATCGAGTCGCCGTTCACGACGTAGAGGCGCCACGGCTGCAGGTTGCCGCCACTGGGCGCCCGCGAGGCGTCTTCGAGCAGTCGTCGCAGCACGGCGTCGTCGACGGGATCCGGTCGGAACTGGCGCACCGACATTCGCCGGTGGGCGGCGTCGCGGACACTCATCGTCGGATACTCAGCCAAGGTGCTGCACCTCGAGGGCACCGTCGGCGTGCTGGGCGCGCAGCACCTTCTTGTCGAACTTGCCGACGCTGGTCTTGGGCACGGCCTCGACGAACGACCACCGCTCGGGCACCCAGAACTTGGCGGTGCGCTCGAGCAGCCAGGCGCGCAGCTCCTCGGCGGTGGCCGCAGCGTCGGGCTTCAGCACGACGCACGCCATCGGGCGCTCGTCCCACCGCTCGTCGGGCACGCCGATGACGGCTGCCTCGAGCACGGCTGGGTGGCCCATGATCGTGTTCTCGAGGTCGACCGAGCTGACCCACTCGCCGCCAGACTTGATGACGTCCTTGGCGCGGTCGCTGATCATCACGAAGCCGTTGGGCATCACCGACGCGACATCGCCGGTGCGCAGCCAGCCGTCGTGGAACTTCTCGTCGTCGGCGACGTGGTAATAGCTGCCGGTGATCCACGAGCCGCGCACCTCGATCTCGCCGAGCGCCTCGCCGTCCCACGGCTGCACTGCCCCTGCGTCGTCGGTGATGCGCAGCTCGACACCCGGCATGATGCGGCCGGTCTTCACCCGCCAGTCGGTCTCCGACAGCTCGCCGCGTTCCTTCGGCGGATGGCCGATGGCGCACACCGGGCTGGTCTCGGTCATTCCCCATCCCTGGACGAGCGGCACCTTGAACACCTCGCGGTAGGCCTCGATGAGGCCTCGCGGCACCGCTGAGCCGCCGCACATCACCAGCCGGAGGCTCGACATATCGGTGGACGGAGCATTGTGGACGAGGTCGTTGAGCACGGTGGGCACTGCGCCCGTGATGGTGGGCCGGGTGTCGGCGATCACCCGCGACAGCGGCCCCGCCTGCAGGAACTGCTGCGGGAACACCAGGTCGGCGCCGATCATCCACGCCGCATACGGCGTGCCCCACGCATTGGCATGGAACATCGGCACGATCACCAGCATGCGGTCAGTCTCGGCCAGCGCGATGTTGGCGGTGCTGGTGACCATCACCGAGTGCATGTAGGTGCTGCGATGGCTGTACATGACACCCTTGGGGTTGCCGGTGGTGCCGCTCGTGTAGCACATCGCCGCGCCGGTCTGCTCGGTGACCTCCGGGTAGTCGAACCCACCGGGCTCGGCGGCGAGCAACTCGTCGTAGTCGAGCAGCCCGGCGCCGAGCGAGCTGGCATCGCCCGGGCCTTTCACGATGATGTGCTCGACCGTGGTGAGCTGGTCGCGCACCCGAGCCAGCAGTGGAGCGATCGAGGCGTCGACGATGATGACCCTGTCCTCGGCATGGTTGATGACGTATGCCAGCTGCTCGGGGAAGAGCCGGATGTTGAGGGTGTGCAGCACTGCGCCCATGCACGGGATGGCCAGATAGGCCTCCATGTGCGTCTGGTTGTTCCACATGAACGTGCCCACCCGATCGCCCTGCCGAACGCCCAGCCGCGCGAGCGCCGACGCAAGGCGGTCTGCCCGGTCGGCAACCTCGGCAAAGGTGCTCTCGACGTAGCCGTCGCCGGTGAACGTGATCACCTTGCTGCTGGCGTGCACCTGGCGCCCGTACCGGTAGACCGGCAGCAGCGTCAGCTGGTAGTCGTCCATCATCGTGCTCGTGACGGCCATGAGATCCCCCTCAGGTGGCGCCCCGCACTTCGGCGGGCGCTGGTCGGCAAGACTACGACACGATGACTGACATCGCCGAGGTCGTCGGCCCGCTCGTGGCCGAAGCCGCCGCACAGCACCACTGCCCCGAGATCTCGTGGGGCATCGTCGTCGACGGCTCGCTGGTGGCGCACGGCGGCACCGCCGACCGGGTGTTCCGCATCGCCTCGATGACGAAGAGCTTCACCTGCGCCGCCGTGCTCGCCCTGCGCGACGAGGGCCTGCTGTCGCTCGACGTGCCGGTCGCCGAGTACCTACCCGAGCTGGCCTGCGTCAGCGGCCCACCCGGCTCGCCGCCGATCACACTCCGGCACCTGATGTCGATGACCTCCGGGCTCGCCACCGACGACCCGTGGGCCGACCGCCACCTCGACATGGCCGCCGACGAGTTCGACCGCCTCTGCGCGGCCGGCCCCCGGTTCGCCCACCGCACCGGTTCCCGATTCGAGTACTCGAACCTCGGCTTCGGCATGGTCGGCCGGGTAGTCGAGCGCGTCACCGGACAGCGAGTGCGTCACCACGTGATCGAGCGCCTGCTCGAGCCGCTGGGGATGTCGCGCACTACGTGGGAGTGCCCCGATCACGACGACTGGGCACGTCCGCATGTCGTGCGCGACGGCGCCGCAGTCGCCGATCCGCTACCGCCGCTCGGCGATGGCGAGATCGCGCCGATGGGCGGGCTGTGGAGCACCGTAACCGACCTGGCGGCGTGGACGGCATGGTTCGACGACGCCACTACCCAGCCCGATGCACCCGACTGGATCGGGCTCTCGCCAGCGTCACGTCGCGAGATGCAGCTGCCGCACGCTCAGGTGGGCACGTCCTGGCAGATGGCCCGACACTTGCCGTCCGCCTACGGCTTCGGCCTCACGGTTCGCGACGACCCCATCCACGGCACGACGGTTGCGCACTCCGGTGGCCTGCCTGGGTATGGCAGCAACATGCGCTGGCTTGCCGGCTTCGGCGTCTCTGCCATCGCCCTCGGCAACGTCACCTATGCCCCGATGTCCGAGCTGACGATGCGCATGCTCGCCGCGCTCAGCGAGGCAGGGCTCGTGGCGAGCCGCACGCGCGTCGATCCCGACGACGCGACACGCCTCGCCCGCCGCCTGGTCGACCTGCTCAACGCATGGGATGCATCAGGCGCAGGCCAACTCTTCGCCGACAACGTCGCCCTCGACCTCGACCTACAGCGTCGTGCTGCGGCGGCAGAGGAGTTCGCGGCCGCCCACGGGCGCATCCATATCGACTCGATCACCTCCATCGGGGCGGCGGATGCATCGATCATGGCGCATGGCGACGATGGCGCCGAGGTGCACATCACGCTGCGGCTCGCACCGCTGCCCGAACCCCTGATCCAGAGCTACGAGGTGACGGCCATCAAGGTGCCCGCCTAGCTCAACTTCCGCTGGTGTCCTCAAGCAGGAAGTCGGCGACGCGCTCGCCGATCATCACAGTGGGCAGGTTGGTGTTGGCCCGGGTGATGAACGGCATGATCGACGCATCGGCGATCCGCACGTTCGGCACGCCGCGCACCCGCGCCCGCTCGTCGACCACCGACAGGAACTCGGTGCCCATCGCGCAGGATCCCGCCGGGTGGTAGTAGTGCGACACGGTCTCGTAGTACGCCGCGTCGTAGTGCATGTCGGTGATGCGGTCGCCGAGCACCGATGCCAGCTGAGGATGCGACAGCAGTTCCTCGGCGATGCGCACCCCGCGGCGCAGCACCTGCAGGTCGCGGCCGGCGCGGTCGGAGAGGTACTTGTGGCTGATCTTGGGCTGCTGCTCGGGATCGCCCGACGCAATGTGCACTGATCCGCGACTCGAGGGGTTGAGCACCGCCACCTCGATGTGCACCCGGCCGTGCAGCACGCTGGTCTGGTCGCTGGCACACACCGGGAAGACGTGTAGGTCGTAACGACCGTCGGTTGACAGGTCCGACGTGAACTTGCCGAGCGTCTGCTCCTCGGGCAGGTAGCCGGCCGCAGCGGCGTCGTCGAGCCATGCCTGCAACTGCGGCCCCACCGCCCGGTCGGCATGCACCATCGGGTGGTCCTGCAGGTTGGCGCCGACACCCATCAGGTTCTTGCGACACGTGACACCGGCATCGACCAGCGCTGCCGGATTGCCGATACCCGACCGCTCGAGCAGCGCCGGCGACCCGTAGGCACCCGCGGCGACGACGAGGGTGCCGGCATCGATGGTGACGGGCTCGCCCCGGCGCAGGGCGTGCACGGTGACGCCCTGCTCGCCCCAGTCGAAACTGGCGACGATGGCCTCGTCGAGGATGCGCAACCGGTCGCGCACCGGATCGAGGTAGGCGAATGCCGCATTCCAGCGCGTCGTGCCCACCACGTTGACGGTCTCGAGGCCGAACGAGTCGCCCGCGTCGAGATCGCAGAGGTCGCTGGCGACGTGCCAGCCGAGCGACTCGGCCGCCAGCAGGCAGCGCTCGTGGAACGGCCCCGCCTCCGATCGCTCGTAGGCGCGTACCCGCATCCGTTCGACGACCCGCTGGAACACCGGGGCGACATCGTCGCCGCGCCAGCCCGGCACCTTCCAGTCGTCGTACTCCTGGCGCTGGCCGACCGCAGCGATGGCACCGTTGTGCGAGCTGCAGCCGCCGATGATGCGCGCCCGCTCGAATCGCCACCGATCGGCGCCGTATCCCCAGTCGTGCGATGTCACCGGCATCGACCTGGCGTCGAGGAACTCCGGCGGCCAGCGGCCCGAGTCGACCGGCCCGAAGTCGGGCCCCGCCTCGACGAGCAGCACGTCGCGCCCCGCCTCGGCAAGGCGTCCCGCCACGGCGCACCCGCCAGAGCCACCACCGACCACCACGAACTCAGCCTTCATGCCAGCCATGCTCCCACGGCAGCCGACCCCAGGGCGGTCTCGGGCCGCACGAGCTCGTCGACGATGTCGAAGTGGTGCCGGCCGGCGCACTCAATGTCGCTGACGCGCACCCCAGCCTGGCGGAGCACTCCCGCATACCGACGCGACTGGTGGGCAAATGCGCCGGTGTCGTTGTCACCCCACGCCACGATCACCTCGGTTCGCCCGTCGACACAGGCTGGCGTCACGCCGAGCAGCATGGGACTGAGCAGCGACGCCGACGCGTCGTCGAGGTGCAGCGGATCGTTCACCGTGGTGCGCACCAGCGGACGAAGGTCGAAGACCCCGCTCACCAGCACGACCCGGGCGACCGGCACGGGCGGATCGCCGGCTATCGCCAGCATCGACGCCAGGTGCGCGCCCGCCGAGTGGCCGGCCAGGACCAGCACTCGCGGTCGGCCTGCGACGGCGAGCCGGTCGACCACCGCAGCAAGACCGTGTCGGCACTCGTCGACCATCGTCGCCACGCTGCCGGCGGGAGCGATGGTGTACTCGAGTGCCGCGTACGACCAGCCGAGTGCCCGGGCACCCGGCGCAAGGTACGTGGACGCAGCGGCACTCAGCGCCTGCCAGTACCCGCCGTGGATGAACACCAGCAGCGGCGCCCCGGCCGCCGCCGGCACGAGGCGCGTGCCGTCGGCAAGCACGTCCTCGACACCGGCGAGCGCCCGCGACGCAGTGGCACTGCGCTGCTCGTAGTCGGCGACGAACGGCGCCGAGGAGCCCCCGACACGCGAACTCGGCGAGTACTCGCGCTCGAGGTCGTCGTCGTCAGCGGGCATCCGGTCACTGTAGGCAGGCATCGGGACTTTGGTCCCTCCGCCGTGTGACCACACGCCCCTCCCCTGCAGTCGGGCGGCTCCGTATCGTCGCCCATGTGTCCGCGCACCGCCATCCCCGTGTCCTCGCCGCCTCGCTGTCGGCGCTCCTCGTGCTGTCGGCAGGCCTCGTCAGCGCCTCCTGCTCGGAGGATCCCAATGACGCCGTCACCACCACGGCACCTGCCGGAGGAGGAGCCGACACCACCACGGCGCCCACCACGCCGCTGCCGATGGGCGACATCGTCGCCAC
>JBJTRF010000184.1:0-8687 GCA_046076025.1 Ilumatobacteraceae bacterium | reverse complement strand
GCGAGGGCGAGCCGCTCGGCCACGTCAGGATCGCCGTCGAGGACTGCGGTCCCGGCGTGCCCGCCGCCGAGCGCGAGCTCACCCTCACGCGCTTCGCCCGCGGCGGCGTCGCCAGACAACGCGCCGCCACCGAGGGTGCCGGCCTCGGGCTGGCGCTCGTCGACGAGCACGTGCGGATGCACGGCGGACGGGCATGGGTCGAGGACCGCGTCGACGGCGAGACCGGGGCGCGCTTCGTCATTGAATTGCCCGCCGAGGAGGTGACGCTATGACCGACGTCGCCACCGCTGCCCCAGCGCCCGCGCCGGCATGGCGCCGCCTGCTGGTCGCGGCATCGGGCATCCTCGTCGGCACGGTGCCCAGCGCCTGCGCGATCGCATCCGAGGACGTGGCCCGCGACATCCCCGTGCTGCAGCAGGTCGAGCTCGGCGTCGACAGCGGCAGCCAGGCGGGCGAAGCCGCCGGCCAGGCGCGCATCTATCTCCTCGTCCCCGATGCGGCCGGCGATGCCACTGCCATCACGGCCGTCTCGCGCGATGTCAACGAATCGCCCGCGGCGCTGCTCGGGGCGCTGCTCGCCGGGCCGAACGACGACGAGCTCGACGGACAGCTGCGCACCGCGATACCCGACGGCACGGTGCTGCGGTCGGCACAGTTGCGCAGCGGCACGCTCGTCGTCGACGTCTCGGCGACGCTGCTCGAGCTCTCCGACGACTCGCTGGTCGCAGCCCTCGCCCAGATCGTGTTCACGGCAACCGAGGTCGCTGGTGTCCGATCGGTGCGCGTGCTCGTCGACGGCGCCGACCGGCAGTGGCCGGCGGCAGGCGGCGAGCTTCGTGCCCGGCCGCTGACGGTGTACGACTATCCCGGCCTGCTCGTGTCGGCGCAGCCGGCGTATCCCGCCGTGCCGTCGCCGCCCAGCTGAGCTGCGTTAGCCGAGACGTCCCAGTCGAGACGTCCTAGCCAAAGAAGACCTCAGCAACCTCGTGGTAGAGGTGGAGGTCGACGGTACGCGTGCCGCCCACCGTCTCGCGCAGCGGCACCGTGACGATGTCGTTGCACCGCAGTGCCACCATCGAGCCGAATGCACCCACGTGCACCGCGTCGATGGCGGCCACGCCATACCTGGTGCTGAGGACGCGGTCGAAGGCCGTGGGCGTGCCGCCGCGCTGCACGTGCCCGAGCAGCACCACCCGGGTCTCGAAGCCGGTGCGGTGCTCAATGGCGTTGGCGATGGTCTCGGCGAGGCCGCCGAGGCGCACGTGGCCGAACTGGTCGTACACCTTGTCGCGTGACTGCATCGTGCCGTCCACCGGCTCGGCACCCTCTGCCACCACGACGATCGACGCGTACCGGCCGCGGTCGTGCCGGCGCCGGAGCAACTCGCACACGCCGTCGATGTCGAACGGCTGCTCGGGGATCAGGATCGCGGTCGCTCCCCCGGCGATGCCTGCATGCGTGGCGATCCACCCCGCATGACGGCCCATCACCTCGACCACCATCACCCGGTCGTGGCTCTCCGCAGTGGTATGCAGGCGGTCGATCGCGTCGGTGGCGATCTGCACGGCCGTGTTGAACCCGAAGGTGAGGTCGGCGCCGACGACGTCGTTGTCGATGGTCTTGGGCACGCCGATCACCGGCAGGCCGATGTCGTCGAAGAGCTTGCTCGAGACGGTGAGCGAGCCGTTGCCGCCGACGACGATGAGTGCGTCGACGCTGAGGTCGCGGAACGCAGCCTGCACCCGCTCGAGCCCGTCGGGGCGGTCGTAGGGACTGCCGCGGCGGGTGCCCAGCATCGTGCCGCCGCGCGGCAGCATGCCGCGCAGCGAGGCGACGTCGAGCATCGTGAATCGGCGCTCGAGCACGCCGTCCCACGCGTCGTGGAAGCCGATGATCTCGTCGCCGTAGACGGTGATGCCCTTGCGCACGATGGCGCGGATGACGGCGTTGAGCCCGGGGCAGTCGCCGCCGCCTGTCAGAATGCCGACACGCACGCTGCAGGAGACTAGAGGGGTTCGGACCCCGCGATGTGAGGAGACCGACGTGACCACCGCACGCACCGGCGAATCGTCGGGCCCGACGAAGCCGCTGGTCATCGCCATCGATGCCGGCACCACCGGGGTGCGCAGCCGCGCCGTTGCACCGGGCGGCGGCGAGGTGGTCGCCTCGTACCGCGAGTTCACGCAGCACTTCCCGCAGCCCGGATGGGTCGAGCACGACGCCGACGAGATCTGGGACGCGGTCGTTGCCACGCTCGCCGACGTCGTGACGCGAGTCGGCGCCGGTGCCGTGGCCGCCATCGGGATCACCAACCAGCGCGAGACGGTGCTGGCGTGGGACCGCACGACCGGACGACCGTACGGCACCGCCATCGTGTGGCAGGACCGCCGCACTGCCGAGCGCTGCGACGAACTGGCCGCAGCGGGCCACCTTGCCCGCGTCCGCGAGGTGACCGGCCTGGTGCTCGACCCGTACTTCTCGGGCACGAAGGCTGCGTGGCTGCTGGAGCACCGCCAGATCCCGCGCCAGGGTCTGGCCATCGGCACCATCGACTCGTGGCTGGTGTGGAAGCTCACCGACGGCGCATCGTTCGTCACCGACACCACCAACGCCAGTCGCACGATGCTGTTCGACATCCGCAGCATGTGCTGGAGCGACGAGATGTGCGACCTCCTCGGCGTGCCGGTGGCCGCGCTGCCCGAGGTGCGGCCGTCGAGCGGCCGCCTCGCCAGTGTGTCGGGTGACGCGGCGTCGCGAACCGGCCTCGCCGCCGGCACGCCCATCAGCGGTATCGCCGGCGACCAGCAGGCCGCGCTGTTCGGCCAGGCCTGCTTCTCGCCGGGAGCGGCGAAGAACACCTACGGCACGGGCAGTTTCGTGCTGCTGAATGTGGGCAGCACATGCCCGCCGGCAGCGGAGGGCATGCTCTCCACCGTTGCGTGGTCGCTGGCCGACGGCACGGTGGCCTACGCCTACGAGGGCGCGATCTTCGTCACCGGCGCCGCAGTGCAGTGGCTGCGCGACGGCCTCGGCGTGATCTCGTCGTCGGCCGAGGTAGGTCCGCTCGCCGACTCGGTGCCCGATTCCGGGGGCGTCTACGTGGTGCCTGCGTTCGCCGGCCTCGGCAGCCCCTGGTGGGATCCCTACGCCCGCGGCACCATCGTGGGCATCAACCGCGGCACGTCGCGCGCCCATCTCGCCCGCGCCGTCGTCGAAGCCATGGCATTCCAGACGCGCGACGCAATGCAGGCGATGAGCGATGCAGCGGGCGTGCGCCTCGCCGACCTGCGGGTCGATGGCGGCGCGTCGGTGATGGACTTGATGCTGCAGTTCCAGGCCGACCAGTTGGGCATCACCGTCCGGCGGCCGGTCGACCAGGAGACCACGGCGCTCGGCGCCGCGTACCTCGCCGGCCTCGCCGAGGGCGTGTGGCCCTCGGTCGACGCGATCGCGGCCGAGTGGCGCGAGGACGCCGCATTCGAGCCCGCAGCCGATCGCACGCTCGCCGACGCGCTCCACCACGGCTGGCAGCGGGCGGTCGACCGATCGCGTCGCTGGGCCGCCCCATGACGCACCACCTCGCCGCCGTCGACCCCGATGCCGTCGTCGGGCACGTGCGCCCGCACGGCCACGTGATCGTGCCGCTCGGCAACGGCGAGCCAGTGGCCCTCCTCGACGCGCTCGAGCAGGCCGCTGCCGACGGCGCGGTCGAGGGCGTGCAGGTGCACCAGATGCACGCCCTGCGCGACCGCCCGTACCTGCACGGCGAGCACGGCGACCGCCTGCGGCACGTCTCGTACTTCCTGTCGCCGGTCACCCGGCCGTGCTTCAGGGCAGGCACGGTCGACCTCGTCCCCAATCACTTCAGCGAGGTCTTCAGCCACATGCAGCGGCGCGCCCATGACCCGCTCGTGATTGCCGGAGCGGCGCCGATGGACCGTCACGGCTACTTCAGCCTCGGCGTGAGCGCCGACTACACGGCGAGTTTCATCGGGCGGGCCCGGTTCTTCCTCGAAGTGAGCGAGCACATGCCGCGCACGTTCGGCCGCAACCAGGTGCATGTCAGCCAGGTCGAGGGCTATGCCATCGGCAACCATCCGCTCGTCGAGGTGCCTCCGCCCGAGCCCGACGACGAGGACACCGCAATCGCCGCCTACGTCGCCGAGCGCATCCCCGACGGGGCATGCCTCCAGACCGGCATCGGCGCGATCCCCAACGCGATCATGCGGGCCCTCGCCCACCACCGAGACCTCGGGGTGCACACCGAACTGGTCAGCGACGGGCTCGTCGACCTCGTCGAGCGCGGTGTCGTGAACGGCGTGCGCAAGCTGCACAACCGCACCAAGGTGGTGGGCACGTTCGCGCTGGGCACCCGGCGGCTGCACGACTTCCTGCACGAGAACACGGCCGTCGAGCTGTGGAGCGCCCGGTACGTGAACGACCCGCGACTGCTCAGCCGCGAGCGCAACTTCGTCTCGGTCAATGCCACCTTGACGGTCGACCTGCTCGGACAGTGCGCGAGCGAGACGCTCGGCGGCTCGTACTACTCGTCGTCGGGCGGGCAGGTCGACTTCGCCCGCGGGGCGATGTTCAGCGAGGGCGGGCAGGGCTTCATCGTGCTGCACTCGACGGCCGGCGACGGTGCCATCAGCCGCATCGTGCCGCAGTTGCCGGCCGGCGAGGTGGTGACGAACTCGAAGAACACCGTCGACAAGGTGGTCACCGAGTTCGGCGTCGCCGAGCTGAGGTCGCGCACGGTCCGCGAGCGGGCAGCGGCATTGATCGCCATCGCCCATCCGGCGCACCGCGACCGCCTGACGGCCGAGGCCCGGCGCCTCGGCCTGCTGGGGGCCTGATCCCGAACGGGTGACGGCCAAGTAGTTAACCTCGGTAACGGGCCCCACGGCCCAAATCAGGGTCGGTTCTTGCCCCTCGCCACGCTGCGTGTCAGAGTGATTACGTCCTCGCTCGGACACGATCACGGGAGACCACATGAACAAGAAGATCCTTGCCCTCATCACCGGTGGCCTCGTCGCCGCAGGCGCCATCGGCCTCTGCGCCACCAGCACCTCGGCTGGCAACGGCGCACCGTCGGGCAGCCACTACAACCTCAACATCATCGGCGTCAGCAACCCCAAGAAGACGTCGATGACCGACACCCAGCGCCGCACGATCTTCGTGCCGCTCTCGGGCAACTGCAAGATCCTCCTGGCGATGGGCTCGTTCAGCGTGCTCGACGGCAACTGCTTCGATGGTGACGGCGCCGAGTTCCAGCTGCCCGCCCCCGGCGACCCCGCTGACTCGAACTATACCGTGTGGGTGCGTGCCCTCGGCCAGCCCGGCGGCAGCGCCACCATGCAGGCATGCTTCGAGGACACCCTCGGCAACACGTACTGCGATCCCGACATCGTCAACATCATCCGTCGAACCGGCAAGTCGACGTTCACCAACGTGACCCGCGAACTGCTCTACATCGACACCGCCGAGTACGGCACCACGGCGCTCTTCGATGCCGAGGGCGAGGAGTACTGGTGGGACTACAACAACAACGGCCTGCGGCTCGCCCAGCTGCGCTTCTACGAGCGCTGATCCACGCGGTTAACGAACTCGCACATCGACTCGGAGCCCGGGCCTCGGCCCGGGCTCCGGCCGTTTTCGCTCAAGTGCGAAGGCGCCTAGCGCTCGCCGCCGAGGATGGCGGCACCCACTGCACCGGCGCGGTGCTTGAACTGGGCGAACACCAGGTCGGGATGCGGCCGCAGGTTCGGCGCATACAGCAGCTCGCCGAACCACTTGCGGATCGGGCCGATGTACAGGTCGGACGACTCGGCCAGGCCGCCGCCGAGCACGAAGCGGTCGGGGTCGAGAACATTAGTGAGGTTCACCAGGCCGATGGCCACCCACCGGGCGAAGTCGTCGATCACCGCCAGTGCCTGGGCGTCGCCCTCGGCGGCGGCGGTGCGCACGTCCTCGCCGCGCACGTCGTCGGGCGAGCCGCCGGCCAACTGCACCACCCTGGTGAGCCGCCTCGACTCGGCGGCCTCGCGGGCAAGGCGGGCAAGGCCGCTGCCCGACGCATAGCGCTCCCAGCAGCCGCGCCGGCCGCACGGGCAGGCAGGGCCGGTGGGGTCCACCACCATGTGGCCGATCTCGCCGGTGAACCCGTGGGCGCCGCGGATGATGCTGCCGCCCGCCACCACGCCGCCGCCGATGCCGGTGCCCAGGGTGACGAGCACGAAGTTGTCAGAGCCCACGCCGGCACCGAGGCGCCATTCGGCGGCAGTGGCACAGGTGGCGTCGTTGTCGACGGCGACCTCGATGCCGAGTCGCTCGGAGAGCATCGGCCCCACGGCGAAGTCGTTGACGTCGAGCAGGTTCGGTGCGGCACGGAGGGTGCCGGAGTAGGTGACCAGTCCGGGCACGCCGATGCCGAGCGAGTCGAACGGGGCCATCACCCCGGCCATCGTTGCCAGCGTCTCGATCAGGGCCGCCGGGCCCTTGGGGGTGGGCCGCCGCCACTCGCCCACCACGGCACCCGACTCGTCGAGCACGACGCCGAGGCACTTCGTGCCGCCGACGTCGATACCGGCACGCCGCGTCGGCGTCATTGCTCGGCCCGCGCCTTCAGCTCGCGGACGGTATTGAGGATTCGCACCTCGGCGCGGCGCTTCACGAACCCTGGCAGCGGCACGACCAGTTCGATGGCCAGGTCGTAGCGCACCTCGGTGCCGTCACCGGAGGGCGAGAAGTGGTAGGCGCCCTCGATCGAGCGCATGATGTCGCCCTTCACCATGTGCCATGCCAGCACGCCGGGGGCCTCGGCGTAGTCGTAGCGCAGCGTGTAATGGGTGCTGCGCCCGAGCGCCGACGCCCTGAACTCGACCTCGGTGGGGCGTCCGGCGGCGTCGCGCGACAGCACGCTGACGCTCTTGATGTCGCGGGCCCACTCGGGGTAGCGCTCGACATCGGTGGCGATCTGCCACACGCGCTCCGGCGCTGCGGCGATGGTGATGCTCTGCGAAGCCCTGTCGGCCATGTCGATCTGCTCTTCCCTCGGCGTCTCTCGTGTCTGGCGGTGGCCTCCAGTCTGCCGGTTCGCAGCGACCGGCGGGCACGCGGGCGCTACGGCGACGAGCGCCTGGGGGCGGCCCGCCGCTCGGACAGCCGCGGGCCGAATGCACCGTACCGCGCCGCCCATGCGCCGTTGGTGCCAATGCCCAGCATCGGCGCCAGCACGCCGAAGGCGAGGGCATTCAGCTGCTGCGCGCCGAGGCCGCGCATGCCGAGCGCTGCGCCGGTGACGGCCACCACCACCTGCGCCCCCAGCGCACCGGTCATCGTCCGCTTCACGCGTGGCGGTGCCGTGGGGCCGGTGAGCAGGAACAGGTTGGCCACGCCGATCTCGTCGCGTCGCGACCGTTCGACGGCCATCGCATAGGCCCACAGCGACAGCGCCACGCCGACGGCGAACAGCACCAGCGACACCACGGCCACCGCCACCTGCGCCGGCCGCTCGTCGCGCAGCGGCACGGCGACGGCCACCACGACGGCGAACAGCGCCGTGCCGACGAGGTTGAGCCCTGCGATCCGGCCGCCGCGAGACGTTGGCACGAGCTGCGCAGTGTTGTCGTCCACGGTGCTCATCGTGGCAGCGCGCCCAGCGCCACGCCCAGCCGTTCGGCGAGCAGCTCGTAGCGGTACTCGGCCTCGGCGCGACGCCTGCCGGCCTCGCCCATCGCCCGCGCCCGGCCAGGGTCGTCGACGAGCTGCCCCAGTGCGTCGGCGACGGCACGCACGTCGGCGGGCTGGCGAACCACCAACCCGGTGACCCCGTCCTCGACGGCCTCCGCGGCACCCCCCGACTCGCCGGCCACCGATGGGACGCCGCAGGCTGCAGCCTCGAGGAACACGATGCCGAAGCCCTCCTGCTCGAGGCCGCCCCATCGGCTCCGGCACAGCATCGCGAACACGTCGGCGCACCCGTACAGCAGCGGCAGGTCGTCGTGGGCCACCCGGCCGAGGAAGCGCACCGGCGCACCGGTCTCTTCCGCCAGTCGCTGCAGGCGGGCGTCGTCGCGGCCGGCGCCGGCGATGGCCAGCACGAGGTCGGGGTGCCGCGCACGCAGCATGGCGGCGGCGCGGATGACCACGTCGAACCCCTTGCGCGGCACCAGGCGGCTGACGCTCAGCAGCATCGGCACGTCGGCACCGATGCCGAATCGGCGGCGCACGTCGACGCGCTCGGCGGCATCCAGCGGGCGGAAGCGCTCGACGTCGACACCGGGCGGCACCACGGTGATGGGCAGGTCGCGTCGGGCGGCATGGCGGGCCTCGGCGGCCGGATAGCCGCCCGCTGCCACCACATGCCGTGCCCTCCGCAGCACGTACGCCAGCGCCTGGCGGCTGACGGGCAGGCGGCCGGGCACCGTCACCTCGGCGCCGTGCAGCACCACGTCGTAGGGACGCTCCAGCGACGGGCCCACCATGCCGAGCGGCAGCGCCGGGTCGAGCACGACGAGATCGGCACCCACCTCGCGGGCCATCGCGTCGATGCGCCGCACCATCCACGGATGCGGCAGCAGCACGGGCTCGGGGGTGCGCCGGATCTCGAACGGCTGGGCCGCATCGAATTCGGCGGCGCCCTCGTAGGGGCTGGTGAGCACGGCGAACGACTCGGGCGGCAGGCG
>JBJTRF010000183.1:0-5123 GCA_046076025.1 Ilumatobacteraceae bacterium | reverse complement strand
AGGCGGGCGTCGACCATCGGCTGCGAGCGGTCGACCCGTCGGCCGGTGGGCGACAGCAGTCGCTCGACGGCGGCCAGCAGCGTGCCGGTGCGGATGCTGCCCACCCGGGTGAGCGTGCCGCGACGATCGACCCACACGTGGCGTCCCGCGTTCACCATCACCTCGTCGACCTCGGGGTCGGCGAGCCAGCGCTCGAGTCCGCCCAGCAGTGCCTGTTCGGCGACGAGGTCGATGTCGACGTCGGCCATCGTTCAGGCCATCAGGTCGAGGGCGTCGTCGAATGCGTTGTCGAACGCGCGTGGCAGCCGTGCGGCCAGCATCCCCGCATCGACCGAGCGTGAGACCACGGGGTCGAAGGGAATGGAGGCAACCACTGGTGCAGTGACAGCGCGGGCGATGTCGGCAGCCGACAACGCCCGTGACGGCTCGTTGACGACGACGATGCCGGTGGGCTGCACGCCGCACGTGACCGCATTGCGGATGGCCAGGTAGCAGGGCCGGATGACGAGCAACGAGGTGCAGCCTTCGCGCAGGGCGAGTGGCGGCTCGCCGAGGCCGGCATCGACCACGCACTCACCGTCGTAGGCCATCAGCGCCTCGCGCAGGTGGGCCATCCGATCGTGCGGCACCGGCCCGCTGCCGCGGGTGATGAGCCGCAGGTCGTCCGTGACGGGGATGGCCAGCCGGTCGAGTGCAGCACGGTCGCCCATCGGCGACCTGGCCCAGTCGCTCGCGCCTGGGCCCGACGAGGTGCCGATGCCGAGCGCTGCCGGCACGTCGCCGGCGAGGTCGACGAGCAATGTGGGCCGCATGCGGCCGAGCGACATGGCGAGGGCGCACGACACCACGGTGGTGCCGCTGCCGCCCTTCACCGACCAGCAGACGAACATGTCGAACCCCCGGATTCAGGAAGACGCTGACGGAGGGGGAGGCGCTGGTGCCGAAGGGGCACGACTGCTGCGGACCATACCGACGGGTGTCGGGCACGCCAACGTCAGTGGTGGCAGAGATGGCGCTGCGTCAGGTGGGCGTTGCCCGGGCGCGCCACTGGTCGGCGAGTGCGCGGCCGCGGCGCGCCTTGTTCACCGTGTCGCGTGCCAGCCCGAAGCGGCTGGCCCATCGTTCGGCCTCTTCCACCACGGCCGCAGCGGTTCCGTCGACAAGCTCGATCTCC
This sequence comes from Ilumatobacteraceae bacterium, assembly GCA_046076025.1. GTDB lineage: Bacteria > Actinomycetota > Acidimicrobiia > Acidimicrobiales > Ilumatobacteraceae > UBA668. The sequence goes on along the minus strand of JBJTRF010000183.1, from coordinate 3,949 downwards.
AGCTCGCTCACCGGCAGGCGCAGTTCGCCGGCCGCGATGGTGCCGTGGTCGAGTGCCAGCAGCACGGTGCCGTGGTCGTTGGCGGCCTGCCGCTCGATCCGCAGCACGTCGGTGGTGAACTGCACCCCGACGGCATCACCACGCGTGTGCACGTCGTCCAGCACGGCGCGCAGCCGGGCACCGGCGGCCCCGTCGTGCAGTGATGCGTCGAGCGGCGGCGTCGAGTGGCCCGAGGCCCGATCGGTGACGTCGACATCGTGCTCGACGCGCGCCGTGTCGTCGCTGGCGGCCGGCATGCGGCCCTTCAGCGTCTGCACCCAGCGATCGCCCTCGCGGCGCATCCGCCACGTGAGACCGCACGATGCGAGGGCCCAGTCGTCGGTGTCGTGGTACTCGGCGCGAAGCCGGATCTCGCGTGCGGTGTCGCCCTCGCGCATGGCGCGCTCGACATCGTCGAACGCCTCATCCGGCACGTGCAGCTTCAGCTCGATCTCGAGGTGCTCGTCGCCTCCACCGTGGCCGGGTGCTGCGCCCATCGCTGCGACTGTAGGGTGGCCGATCAGGGCGCGAACTCGTTGTGCAGCGGCTCGCTGCGCGTCCATCTGCCGAGGTTGTCGGCGAACACTGCGGCGGCGCGCTGGGTGCTCAGCGGCGTACGCCCTGCAACGTGCGGCGTGACGATGACATTGGGCATGTCCCACAGGGCGTTCTCGGGATCGAGCGGTTCGGTGGCGAACACGTCGAGTGCCGCGCCATGCAGGCGGCCGGCATCGAGCGCGTCGATCAGCGCCTGCTCGTCGATCAGCTCGCCTCGGCCGACGTTGACGACATGACCGTGCGGCGGCAGCAGCGACAACTCGGCGCTGCCGATGAGCCCGCGATTCGAGTCGTCGAGCGATGCGGCGATCACCACGTCGTCGGCCTCGCGCAGCAGGTCGTGCAGCCGTTCGACGGGGAAGGTGGGGCATGGCTCGCTGCCGTCAGGCGATCGGCGAATGCCGACGACGCGAACGCCGAAGTGCACCAGCAGCCGGGCGACCTCGCGGCCGATCGAGCCGAGGCCGACGACCAGCACCGTGCGCCCCTCGAGGTCGAGGTGGTCGACGGGCGCCCACCGATGCTCTGACTGGGCCACGGCCAGTGGGCGCGCGTTGCGACACAGGGCCAGCAACTGCATCACCGTGGTGTGGGCGATGGCAACCGCCGACGACCCGGCAGATCCGGTGATGCGCACACCGCGCCGGGCGAGTTCGGCAAAGACCGGATCGTCGAGGCCGGCAGCGAACACGTGCAGCCAGCGGAGGTTCGCCGCCGAGAGCACGACTCTGAAGAAGCGCCGTCCCTGGCCGCTCGTCCATAGATCGGTGCTGAACACCGCCAGGTCGATCCCTGCGATCAGCTCGTCGTCGAGGCGCCCCTCATCGGGAAGGGGGATGATCCGCAGATGTGGCGCGGCGTCTGCCCATGCGGCCCCGAACTGGCGGTGGGCCGCTGCCGAGCACAGCAGGCCGGGGCTCGGCGGGGAGGGGCTCGACGTAGCGGGGCTCGACGTAGTGGGGCTCAGGACTTGGTGACCTTCTTGGCGGCGACGGCCACCAGCCCGGCCAGCACGACGAGCAGGATCAGCTTCTTCCACATGTGGCGCAGCGTAGTGGTGCGGCGGACTACGGGAAATGGGGTCTCGACCTTGATCTTTCACGCTGTGTGGCGTATCGTGCACGCAACGTATCCATTTCGTTCTCGGGAGTACACCATGAAGAAACGTCTCGCCCTCTCGCTCGCCGCCGTCGCCGCCCTCGGCCTCGCCGTGCCCGCCACCTCGAATGCGGCCACCGCCGCCAACGCCTTCAGCGCCACCTGCGCGGCGGGCGGCAACTCGTCGTTCACCGCGACCGTCCGGGGCTGGTACGCCTGGACGTGGCGCACCGGCACCACGGTCAACGGCAACGGCTACCGCTACCTGAACGCCGGCCAGTCAGTCACCGAGTCCACCCCGGGCGCTGTCGACTCGACCTCGAAGTTCGGCGTGGTCGGCGCGAAGTCGCGGACGTACTCGTACGTCACCTGCTCGTAGGTCTCACCAGCACCTCGCTCACCGCACCGGGCCCCGTGCCCGGCCACTGCCCCTGACCGCTGGCGGGGAGGCCGCGCCCACCACTCCCGTGGGCATCGCCTCTCTTGCCGGTCCCGTGGGCAACGCCCGGGCACATTGTTATGGTGCGACATGGAGGTGTCCGCACGCCTGGTGGGTGCCGCCGCCTTCAAAGCGGTCGGGACAGGAGACCCCTGTCCGGCGGGTTCGATTCCCGTCCACCTCCGCCAATGGTCTGCCGGCCGGTTGGTTCAGCGGCCGTCGTGCTCAGTCACCCGACGGAGGTGGCAGCGCGGGTGGTGCGGCCGGTGGTGGCGCACTCCCTGATACTCGGCAGGATCTCCTGCAGCACGCGCAGGGCGCCGTCGACTGTGAAGTGGTAGCCGTCCTGGTACCAGTCGACGGTCGTCGTCGACCGCACCACGGTGCGTAGGTCGAAGGCGCACGGGCGGTCGAGCACGATCTCGGCGAATCGGTCCTCGGCCACGGTGAGCCGTTCTTCGACGTCGGGTGTCACATTCTGCAGGTCGTAGGTCAGCCACAGCACTCGTGCGCCGAACGAGGCCGCCACTCGCTCGAACTCGGAGATTCGCTCGACGACCAGCACGTCGAACGCCGGGGTGCCGAGCGAACCAATTGACCCATCTGCCATGCGGAACTGCCAGGTAACCGTGCCTCCCCAACTCGCCACGAGGACGTCGACGTCCATCTGGGCAAGTGCGCTCGGGATCCATCGGTGCCAGTTGCAGCCGGGCTCCGGAATGGTCGAGTGCAGTTCCGCACTGTCGAAGAAGTTCCAGGTGTCGTCTGGTCGAAGCATCAGGTCGTAGATCAATGGGCAGCCCTGGCGATCGAGTCCTCCCTGTGGTCCGTCGAAGGGGAGGATGAGGCCGAGGCCCGGGGCCTCGTCGCGGATCCACGAGTCGGCGCCGGACGTCCACGGGAGTATCTCGTCGGGCGGCATCACCCACGTGAGGTCGTCGGGATGCAGGTCGGCCCACGCCCGCCATGTTGCGCTGGCGAACATCTGCGTGGAGTCGCCCACGCCCGAGATCCGCACCGGAGCCGGTCGCTCGGCGTCGGTCGATGCCGGCTCCTGGCCCTGGTCGCTCTCGGCAGCGGCGCTGTCGTCGGGTGCAGGCACACTGGTCGCAGCGAGCGCCTCGGCGAGGCGGTCCTGGGCGAATGTCGGCTCGAGCGGTTGGCGGACGACGGCGAGGGCGAGTGCCAGCGAGGCGGCGCCGAGGCTGAGCCCGACCGTGGCCACCGCAGCCCGTCGTGGCGCGAGCGTGCGCCGTACGGGCCGCTCGACGAGATGGAACGACGCAAGGGCGAGCGCAGCAGTGAGGCCGATGCGCAGCGGCATGCTGTCCGCCAGCAGCGCTGCGAGCGGATGCCACAGGTAGAGCGAGTAGCTGTACGCGCCGATCGTGACCAGCGGTGCCGCAGCCAGCACACGAGGCTGCCCGGCGATCACGACGCATGCCAGGAGTGCGACCACCACGTATGGCGGCGAGATCAGCTGGGCGAACACGGCGACGAGCCCTGCGATGCCGAGTGCTCCCGCCCACTGGGGCAGCCTGATGCGCAGTATCGCCAGCAGCACACCCACGAGCAGCTCGCAGGCGCGAGTGCCGGTGTGGAAGTACATGCGCGCCTGGTCGGCGGTGGCGAGCGCGAAGACTGCGGAGCCGAGGGCAAGGATCGAGCACACCGCGACGGGTACCGATCGACCGCGGCGCATCGTCACGGCCAGCAGCAGCGGCAGCACCAGGTAGAACTGCTCCTCGATCGCAAGCGACCAGAAGTGCTCGAGTGGCGCATAGTCGGCGAGGCCGTAGGTGAACTGCTGCGAGA
>JBJTRF010000182.1:0-4349 GCA_046076025.1 Ilumatobacteraceae bacterium | reverse complement strand
ATCATCACCGGCCAGTCCTTGTGGATGAGCCCCACCTTCAGCTCGGCCGGGATGTCGGCAGCCGTGTACACGGCCACCACGCCCGGCGCATCGAGCGCTGCCAGCGTGTCGATGGACAGCACGTCGGCACGGGCGTGGTCGGTGAGGTGCAGCGCCGCATGCAGCATGCCGGGCACCCTGATGTCGTCGACATAGCCGCGGTCGCCGAGGGCCAGTTCGGCGGCCTCGTACTTGGCGCCTCGCCCGCCAACCTCGGCAGAGAGCGACACGTGGCACTCGGCACCGCGGGCGACCGACTCGATCGCGTCGAGCACCTTCACGTAGCCGGTGCACCTGCACAGATGGGCGCCGAGGTGCCGCGCCATGTCGGCACGCTCGAGCGATGCGCCCTTCTTGTCGACCTGGGCCTTGGCGCGCATCACGATGCCGGGGATGCAGAACCCGCACTGCAGCCCGCCGCACGCAGCGAACGCCTCGGCGTACCGGCGACGCTCGTCGGCATCGACCCCCTCGAGGGTGACGATCTGCTTGCCGGCCACCTTGGCGAGCGGCTGCTGGCAGCTCACCACCGCCTTGCCGTCGACCATGACCGTGCAGCACCCGCACTGCCCCGACGGCGAGCACCCGTCCTTGGGCGACGTGACGTCGAGCTCCTCGCGCAGCGCCGACAGCAGGTGGGGGTGGTCGGCGCGGACCGCGACCGGAACGCCGTTGACGACGAGGTGCACCGTGCCGGCGGGCACCGCATCGGATGCGGCCTGGGCAGAGGGTTCATGGACCTGCGTCACCTTTACATTTTGTCAAAGATCGGGGCCGAGTGCGAGCGACCCCGCTCAGGCCGCAGCCACGAGCCGGACGGCGGCGGCCAGTCCGACCACCACGATCACCGCCCGCAGCACCCTCGGATCGAGCCGTCGGCCAGAGCGGGCGCCGATCTGCCCGCCCACGGTGGCGCCCAGGGCGATCGTGCCCGCGACCGCCCAGTCGATCTCGGTGGTGGCCATGAACACCACGGCCGCCACCCCGTTCACCGTGAGGGCCAGCACGTTCTTGACGGCGTTCAGCCGCTGCAGTCCGTCGTCGACGAGGATGCCCAGCACGCTGACCAGGATGATGCCCTGCGCAGCCCCGAAGTAGCCGCCGTACACCCCTGCTGCCGCGACCAGCGCCCAGAGCAGCGCCGACACGTCGCGGTGCGGGACGCCACTGCGGCCACGTCGCGCCGCCAGGCGCCGCGACAGCGCCGGCTGGGCCACCACCAGGACGAGGGCGAGCACGATGAGTACCACAACGACGCGGTCGAAGACGTCGCTCGGCAGCACCAGCAGGAGGCCCGAGCCGACGGCGCTGCCCAGCGCCGACGCCGGCACGAGCATGCCCAGCCGGCGTCGCTGGCCGGCGAGTTCGCGTCGGTAGCCGATCACGCCGGAGAGCGAGCCCGGCACCAGCCCGATGTTGTTCGACACGTTGGCCACCAGCGGCGGGTAGCCGAGTGCCACGAGCGTCGGGAAGGTGATCAGCGAACCCGACCCGACGATGGTGTTGATCGTGCCGGCCGCGCACCCGGCCACGAGCACGGCGCAGAAGTCGAGCAGCGACATCCGGCCCGCGTCGCGGTCAGTCGGGCAGCTCGACGCCGCGCTGCGACGTGATGCGGCCGTACACCTCGGGACGCCGGTAGCGGTCGAAGTCGAAGAGGGTGCCCTTGTAGCGGGCGCACCAGTCGAGATCGCAGAGGGCGACGATGACTTCGTCGTCGGTACTGAGCGCCTGCGCCACGACCTGGCCGCTCGGCGCCACGATCATCGACTGGCCGAGCGAGTCGACGCCCTCCTCGACGCCGCCCTTGGCGACGCCCACCACCCACGTCCCGTTCTGGTAGGCGCCGCTCTGCATCACGAGCGAATTGTGGAATCCCTGGAGGATGTCCTGGCTGGGATCCGGCACGTAGTGGATCGGCGTGTTGTAGCCGATGAGCACCATCTCGACGCCCTGCAGTCCCATCACCCGGTAGGTCTCGGGCCAGCGCCGGTCGTTGCAGATGGCCATGCCCATGATGCCGCCGAACGCGCGCCACACCGGGAAGCCGTCGGGACTCGGCTCGAAGTAGTAGCGCTCGGCATGCTGGAACGGGCGGTCGGGCTCGTGGTGCTCGTGGCCGGGGATGTGCGTCTTGCGATACGTGCCCACGACTCGGCCATCGCGCTCGACGAGGGTCTGCACGTTCCACCGCCGGCCCTCGCTGTCGAGCAGCGCATAGCCGAGGCAGAACCCCACCCCGAGCCGGCGCGCCTCGTCGAAGAGGGGCTGGGTGACGGGGCTTGGCATCTCGCGCTCGTACCAGTGGTCGGCCTCGCGGATGTCGTCGACGAACCACCTCGGGAAGAACGTGGTGAGCGCCAGCTCGGGAAACACCACCAATTCGGCTCCCATGCGGTGCGCGTCGCGCAGCATCACCAGCAGGCGCTCGACCACGTCGGCACGGCTGTGCGCGGCCTGCACCGGACCCATCTGGGCGGCGGCGACGGTGAGGTGTCGGGACATGCCGGCGACGCTATCGGCCGTGCGCCGGCCGGCAGTTCACCGCCGCCCGGATCGCCGGAGGAGGCCGGGGTTCGCTACCGTCTGCGCATGTCCGACATCACGCTCGAGCAGTTCGAGGCCGAGGCACGGGCCTTCCTCGACGCCAACGCCACCCGCAAGCAGGCAGAGAAGAAGTTCGTGTGGGGCGAGGGCTCCGACAACGTCGCGTATTTCGAGGAGAAGGACCGCGATACCGAGAAGCGCGACGTGGCTGCTGCCTGCGACTGGCGCCGGGCCAAGTTCGACGCCGGCTTCGGCTGGATCACCGGGCCGGCGCAGCACGGCGGTCGCGACCTGCCAGCCGCCTACGAGCGTGCCTTCCAGCGGCTCGAGGGCCAGTACGAGGTGCCCAACCAGGGAGCATTCACCATCGGCCTCGGCATGGTTGCGCCGACGATCCTCGCCCACGGGTCCGAGGCCGCCAAGCAGCGCTACCTGCGCTCGATGTACCGCGCCGACATCGTCGGCTGCCAGCTGTTCAGCGAGCCCGGCGCCGGCAGCGACCTCGCCAGCCTCCAGACCAAGGCCGTGCGCGACGGCGACGAATGGGTCATCACCGGCCAGAAGGTGTGGACCACGGGCGCGCAGTTCAGCGACCTCGGCGAGATCATCGCCCGCACCGATCCCGAGCAGCCCAAGCACCGCGGCCTCACCGGGTTCATCGTCGACATGCACGCACCGGGCGTCGAGGTACGGCCCCTGCGCCAGATGACGGGCGGCGCCAGCTTCAACGAGGTGTTCTTCAACGACGTGCGCGTCGCCGACGACCACCGCCTCGGCGACGTCAATAACGGCTGGAACGTGGCCCTCACCACGCTGATGAACGAGCGGGCGGCCATCGGCGCCGGTGGCGGCGGTGGCGGCACCAACATGTACACGCGGGTGATGGCGATGGTGCGCCACTACGGCCTCGACCGCGATCCCATCGTGCGCGACGCGCTCGCCAACCTGCTCATCCACCAGAAGGTCGCCGGCTACAACAACCAGCGCGCCATGGACAAGATCAAGGCCGGCCAGATGCCCGGTCCCGAGATGAGCATCGCCAAGCTGGCCGGCACCCTCAACATGCTGCGCCTCGGCGACTTCCTCAGCATGGTCCTCGGGCCGAAGATCATCGCCGACTCCGGCGAGTGGGGCACCTACGCCTGGAGCGCGCTCATCCTCGGCGCGCCCGGCGCTCGGATCGCCGGGGGCTCCGACGAGGTAATGCGCAACATCGTGGGCGAGCGCGTCCTCGGCCTGCCCAAGGAGCCCGGCATCGACACCACGTCGCCGTTCAAGGACCTGAAGGTCGGCACCCAGAAGTCATGACGGCGCCGCCCGGGCGCCCTCAGCGGATGTCGGACACCGATGGCGGCGCGACCGCCGTGTGCAGGCCGTGCTCGTTGGCCCATCGTCCGACGTCGCGGCCCTCGACCGCCGCAGCAAACAGGTCGGGAAAGGCGTCGGGCGTGCACGCCAGCGACACCACGCCCACCTCGGCCAGGGCCGCTGCCATCGCACGGTCGAAGGCGGGCGCGACGCCGTCGCTGAGTGCCAGCAATACCACGACCGTGGCGCCGGCCCGGACGAACTCGGCCATGCGATCGACGAGCAGCGACGGCGGCCCGCCCTCGTACAGGTCGCTGACCAGCACCAGCACCGTGTCGGCCGGTGACGTCACCAGATGGCGGCAGTAGGCCACGGCCGTAGCGATGTCGGTGCCACCGCCGAGCTGCACACCGAATACGAGGTCGACGGGATCGTGGAGCAGCGGCGTGAGATCG
>JBJTRF010000181.1:0-3810 GCA_046076025.1 Ilumatobacteraceae bacterium | reverse complement strand
CCGCGCTCGTGGAGGGCCCGGCCCGCCACCTCGTACCAGCGATCGCAGAGGTCCATGTCGCGGCGGCGCAGCCACGCACCCACCCGCATCGGCGTCCAGCCGTAGGCGATGGGCCGCTCCCACGGATGGCGCTTCCCCTCGGGGCGGTTCACCTCTTCGAGCGAGAAGAAGCGCCAGTGGATGTCGAGCGGGACTGACTCGCGAACCCGGCGGATCCACACCGAGGTCTGGTAGGCCCACGGGCACATCGGGTCGAACCAGAAGTCGACCCTCGTGGCAGCACCGCCGGCGGATGTGTCGGGCATGTCGTGATCCTGCCACGCCTGCTGACCTGCGCCGGCAGCCGGGCCGGAGGGGCGGGCCGGACTATCGTGCAGCGCATGGAACGCCCGTCACGCTTCGAGCACACCCGCTTCCTCGGCGACAAGCGGACCCAGTTGGTGTACGACCTCGACTCGTGGACCGACGCCGCAGTGATCGACGAGATCGTAAACAGCGATGCCGGCCTGTGCTTCGGGCCCGACACGCTCGCCGAGGCCCGCAACCGCGGCTACACACTCGCAGCGCCGGGCATGCGCCGCCGGCACCGCACACCGCGCTCCTGATCAGCGCCGGAGCCGCAGCAGTCGCAGCATGCGGCCGGCCAACCGCTTCGCTAGGCGGGCAGCGCGACCCGGCATCGAGCCCCACCGCACCATCCTGCTGCGCGACAGGCTGACGAAGTCGCGACGCACCTGGTTCAGGGCGGCGAGATCGCCGCGCTGCACTGCCACGATCTGGCGAATCTGCAGCTCGGCGGCGTCCTCCTCGGCGACGACGGCTGACTCGAGATCGCCGCGCCCCGTTGCGGCGGCACGTCCTGCCGGCTCGATGCGGGCAACGAAGCGGAGCGCGGCGGCATTCGGATCGAGGCCGAGGAGAGGCGCCACGAGCGGAGAGAGGACGTCTCGATCCGACGATGGCGGTCGATGGCCCGGCGGGGGACTGACCCGACCGAATGCCGTGACCTCGCCGCCCGCCTCGCGCCCGAGCGCGAAGAGCGACCTTCGCGTGGCCCCGCCACGGCTCGGAAGGGAGCCGTCGAGCAGCGCGAGTCGCGCGTCGCGTGACGCTGCGTTGGCGACCGACAGCACGACGATGCCGTGCCGGGCGACCTGCAGCGCCGTCCGGATGACCGCAGCCGGATCGACGGTGTCGAGGAGACCGTCGCCAAGCACAACGGCCTCGATGTCCGGATAGCCGCCGTCGTCAGCGGTCGGAAGACTCGGCACGACCACCACCGAGTGGCCGATGCGCTCGAGATGGCCGACAAGGTCGCCGAGTTCGCCACCGACGACAAGCACCCGGTGCATGCCGGAGAGCCAACGGGCGAGGCACTCGACCTCGGCCGCCTGGTCGATGTCGACGGGCGCCGCTGCGGCCTGGTCGTCAGTTGGCATGGCTGGCTCCACTGGAGACGTGGCCGCGTCGGGCCGCCAGTGCTGCCCTCAGGTAGCGAATCTCGACATTCTCGCGACGCGACCGGGGCCGGAGTCGCTGGTCGATGACCCAGAGCGCGATCAGAAGGGCAATGGCGCGACCGCGACCGGCAAGGCATCGTTCGTGGAGCCGGCGAAGGCGCCGCGACGCGCGTGTCGGCCCGTAGCGTTCGTCGAGGACATCGAGTTCGCGCATGCGGCGCCTCAGGAGGGCGGTGTCGTCGTCCCACTCGCTCGTCGGGTCCTGTCGCATGATGCCGAGGAAGTCGCGGACCGCAACCCGCGCCGAGCCGGCGCCCTGCACGTTCCTGCCGTGCTGGACGTATTCCATCGATGCGGTCGGCTCGAAGGCGAGGCCGCCGGCACGCTGCGCGCAGCGAGCCAGCCAGTGGTCGTGGAAGCTGCGGAACCCCTGCTCGGGAAACGGCATCGCCGTGTCGAGCAGTTCGGCGCGTGCCATCGATGTCGCCCCGATGGCACAGTTCATCAGCGTGAGATCGAACTCGGATCGGTGCACCGGACGCCTGCGCCGGAAGAAGGTGGCCGAGATGATGCGGCGGTCGTCGGTGACGGGCACGACGTCGGCGAAGACCATCGGCGCACCGGTGGCCTCGAGCCGGCCGACTGCTCGCTCGAGCTTGTCGGGAAACCAGATGTCGTCCTGGTCGCTGAGGGCGACGAATGCCGGGGCCATCGAGCGGGCAGCCTCGATGCCGCGCTCGAAGTTGCGGTAGAAGCCGACCCGCTCGGCGTGCTCGCGAAGGATGAAGCGCGAGTCGTCGGCAATCGCCCGCCTGATGAACGCCCGCGAGTGGTCGGCCGAGCTGTCGTCGGTGATCAGGCAGACGAAGTTGTCGTAGGTCTGGGCGCGGATCGACTCGACCTGGCGGTGGAAGAGGCCGGCGGCCGGGTTGAACGTGGCGAGCACGATGGCCACTCCGCTGCGGATTGGCACGGTGGTGGAGATGGCAGGGGACGGCACGTGATCGATTTCGTCGGGCTGCCACCTCGCGGTTCCATCTGCGGCGATCAGCCGTGGCGCTGCGAGCAGGAATCCCTGCTCGATCGAGTCGATCGGAGCCGATGCTGCCGTCGGATGCCAGAGGCCCCGGAGCGTCCATCGCCACCCTGCAGCGTCGGCAGCCATCGCAAGGACGGCGCTCGAGCCGGCGGCCGCCGCTCGCTGCATCGCGGCAATGGTCTCGCGGTGGAGCAGGGCAGGCCGCGTGACCACTGCGACGAGCGCGGCGGTCGAGGCACGCGCCGCGGTGATCGCTGCAGCGTGGTCGGGCATCTCGCGGACGGTGATTGCGCCGAGCTCGGTGGCGGCCGGCCCGTCGACCCGCGTGCCGGCGATGGTGATGACCTCGATGTCGACCCGTGCGGCCGGCTCGGGGCGACGGTTCGGGCCAGACGGCGCTGCGACGAGCGAGTGCCGATGCGGCAGTGGTGCTGTGCGCAGGCGCGGCGGCAGAGTTGATGGAACGGGGCGGCCGGTGAGGGCCTCGGCGATCTCGACGAGCACGGCGAGGCTGGCGGAGAACGGCCGCGAGGCGATTTCGTCGTAGGCGGCACGCCGCATCGACTCGCGATAGGCGTGATCCGAGAGCAGCCGCTCCAGTTCGTCGGCCATGCCTCCGAGCGGCGACTCGGCGAAGTGGACACCTGCAGTGAACGGCTCGGTGTGAGTCGAGGGCTCGCTGAGCATCACCGTGCCGCAGAGGGCTGCCTCGGTGAACCTGAGCCACTCGAAGTAGGGCTCGGTGGACTGGTGGATGTTGAGCAGAACCTTCGAACTCGCCAGCAGCGACCGCTTGTCGTCGCCGGCGACGAACCACCGCGACGATGCCGTGTTGGGCGCGGAGTTGTCGCCGAGCACGAGGTGCGAGTGATGAGTTCCGAGGGTGGCCGAGAGTCGGGCGAGGGAGTCGAGCCGCCGCTCCTTGAAGTTGCCGAGGAAGACGATGTCCGGTCCGTCGGCGTTGCCGTCGACGCTGAACCGATCCCAGCGGGACGTGTATCCGAAGGGAAGGTGGACGGCGTCGACATCGGCGACGCGAAATGCATCGACGGTGCGCGCACTGAAGTCGAGCAGAGCCCCAATGCGCCGTCCGATTTCGGCATTGCGCCTGAAGAATGCCGAATGGGGCTGTTCGGCTCCGATGCCGATGGTTCGTGCCATCAGCGTCCGGTCGTGCATCCATGCCTCTCCCTCGAGGGAGGTCCACTCATGAGGCGGCAGCAGGACGAAGACATCGGCATCGGTGGGCGTGACGGTGTGCGGCTCGCTGAGCGGCCTCGCATCGACGCCGATCGCGAGCAACTCGGCGAC
>JBJTRF010000180.1:0-10309 GCA_046076025.1 Ilumatobacteraceae bacterium | reverse complement strand
GCTCGGCATCGACAGCCCACCGGGCGCTCTCGCCCTCGGCGGTGAGGTAGAGCGCATTGTCGCCGGCGTTGATGGCCTCGACGGCGATTGCCGACGCGTCGGCAGGATTGTCGACGGCGTACTGCAGACCCTTCATCGTGGCGCGCATGAAGTCCTGCGCCGCCGTCGGGTGCTCGGCGAGGAATGTCGTGTTGGTGTAGAGCACGCCGAACGAGCCCGGGATGCCGTAGTCGGACGGGTCGAAGAGGTCGAACTCGACACCGGCGGCGCGCAGGCGGCCGGGCTCGTTGCTCTTGTAGACGGGAAAGCCGGCAATTCCCGGCGCGGCGATGTGGGCGAGCGGGTCGAAGCCGTCGAGGAGCACCGTCTCGTACCCATCGCCTTCGAAGAGCCCGGCAGAGGCGAGCATCGCCCGAACTGATGTCGTGACGGCACCCTTCACGCCGATCGTCGCGCCCTCGAGGTCGTCGAGTGTCGATGCCACGCCCTTCTTCACGAGGAGCGCGTCGATGCCGGTGCGACCCTCGACGCCGAGCGCGACGAATCCCGCATCATTGGCGCCGGCGAAGTCGACCATCTCGCTGAATGAACCTGCTGACGCAAACTGCGCGTCGTTGGCTGCGACGAGCGGATAGTTGTCGACCGAGAAGCTCGGGCGGATGTCGACATCGAGGCACAGCGCGTCGTAGTAGCCGAGGGCGTCGGCAACGAGGACGTCGACGATGGACGCCGTGGCAGCGAAGTCGAAGCCGGACAGGTAGACGATGGGACCGGCGGCGCGGTTGGCCGCGCAGCGTGCCTCGGGGAACGGCTCGCCGGCCACGACGTCGAGGGACGCCAGCGCGGCCGACGTCGATGCTGCGTTCGCTGGCGGCGTCGTCGACTCGAGGGTCGAGGCAGCGGTGCCGGTCGGCTCGGTGGTGGCGCTGCCCGAGGTGCCGCCGGCGCACGCCGCAAGCAGGCCGAGGCATAGCGCCATCATTGGCAGCAGTCGGAGGAGTGGGCGGGGGGTCGGAGTCGGCATGGCAGGACGCTGGAGAATGCTCGGCGATGGTACCAACCGGGGCGCGGTCGATGCCGGTGGGCGCTCAGCGGTCGAGCGACTCGAAGAGCGCCACGACATTGGCGGCGCCGATGCCGACGCGGTGGCCCGTGCGCGAGATGAAGCCGAGCTGCAGGCCGGTTGCGGGGTCGTGGGCGGCGAAGAACTGCTCGTGGCCGTCGGCGTCGACGACCACGTCCGTGAGCAGGGGAGCACCGACGTCGTCGAGGCACTGCCGGGCGTAGCCGGCATTGAGCACTTCGACGGCGACGTGCTGCACTCCGCCACCGTGACGGTCGAGGTACCGCGCCACGGCTGCCGACGCTTCGCGGCCGACCAGCACGAAGGCGACTCCGCCCGCCGCCACGGCCCTGACGCCGGGTCGCTGGCCGGCGAGCGGCACCTCGTGGAATCCGAACCTGTCGACCATCGACTGCACGGCGGCATCGAGGTCGTGCACCGCGACGACGACATGGTCGACGCGGCTGGCAACCGTGTCGATGCCCGATGTGCCGGCGCCGGAGGCCGCCTTGTCGGGCGCCCGGTCGGCGCGGCGTTCGGCCACCTCGATGCGGTGCGTCTCGGTGAGCAGCACGCGAAACAGCTGCTCGATGAAGTCCGGGTCGACACCCGACTCGATCGCCCATTGCCGTCGAGTCACGACGACGTCGCGCACGCGTGCTGGCTGGATGACGGCGGTAGCCGCCCGTTCCTTGACGGCAGCGACCTCGCGGCACACGGCGAGGCGCTCGGCAACGATGCGCACGAGGTTGGCGTCGAGCTCGTCGATCCTGGCCCGGAGCGAGGCAAGGTCGGCCTCCTGCGCGCGCTCGGGGCCTGGCGTCTCGTCGTGCACGATCCGCACGGTAGCGGGTCGCCGTTCGGCGTCTCAGCGAATCCGGCGCCGCGACGACGGGTGCCAGTGCAGCACGATGCGTTGCAGTACCGAGAGTGCCAGGAGGCCCGCGGCGCAGATGAGGGCCATGGCGAACACGGCCGCCCACAGCGTGTCGGCGCCGTCGGCCTGCGCTGCGGCGCGCCGGCCGATCGCTCCGATGCCGTCGTTGGCGAAGTTCGCTCCCTCCACGTAGTAGGCGGCGGCGAGGGCCAGTCCGAGATCGACCCGGAGGGCCGTGAACATCACCGGGAGCGCGCCGGGCAGCCGAAGCCGCCAGAACGTCTCCCACCGGCTGGCATCGACGGATTGGAAGAGTTCGAGGGCCGCAGGGTCGGCACCGCGGAGTCCGTCGGTCGCGGCAATCACCACCGCGGGAAGGCAGACGAGGCCGACCATGAACAGCGCCGGCGGGGTGCCGGCACCCAGCCACAGCACGATCGACGAGACATAGGCGAACCACGGGGTCACCATGACCAGCACGAGGACCGGCTGGGCGGCGTCGTCGAGCGCGCGCACCGCGGCGAGCGCCGCCCCGAGCGCCGTGCCGACGATGAGGGCGATGGCCAGCCCGACCGACGCATGGGCGATCGTCACCAGCGCCGCGCTGGCGAAGTCGGCGCGGAACCGCCAGAGGGCTGTCAGCGCCATCGTCGGCGCGCGCAGCACGAACGGTCGGACGTTGAGGGTGCGGACCAGTGTCTCCCACGCGGCGAGGAACGCGATGATGCCGAGCGCGGGAGCGAGGAGGCGCCTGCTCACGCGGTCGCTCCGGCGCCGCGGTTGAGTTCGTGCCGCACCTCGGCGCAGAGGGCGACGAAGCGACTGTCGTCTTCGACGTCGGCTGGCCGCGGGCGCGGGAGGTCGATCGTGATGTCGGCCACGACGCGTGCCGGCCGCGGCGACGTGACGAGGACTCGGTCGGACAGGGCAACCGCCTCGGCGATGCTGTGCGTGACGAGCAGCGTCGTGATGCTGCGCCGCTCGACCAGTCGGCTCACGAGCCCTCGCATCCCGGTGCGGGTGATCTCGTCGAGCGCGGCGAATGGCTCGTCCATGAGCAGCAGCGGCGCGTCGATGGCGAGTGCCCGCACGAGGGCAACCCGCTGCTGCATGCCCCCCGAGAGCTCGTGCGGCATTCGGCCGGCGACGTCGGCGAGGCCCACCTCGTCGAGCAGCGAGCCGGGCAGCGAGCCGTCGGCGCCATGGCGGCGGTTGAGGTCGGTCAGCAGGCGGGCGTTCTCCTCGACCGTTCGCCAGGGCAGCAGCCCCGGCGCCTGCGGCACCATGCCGATGCGCTTGGCCCGCCGCGCCGAGGCCGCGGACGAGCCGTCGATGAGGATCTCGCCGTCGTCCGGGGCGACCAGTCCGGCGATCATGCGCAGCAGGGTCGACTTGCCGCAGCCCGACGGGCCGATCACGCTGACGAACTGGCCGGACGCGATCGTGAGGTCGAGTGCGGCGACCGCCTCGACCGACCCGAACAAGCGACGCGCCCGCCGGGCCTCGACCGTGCTCACGCGGCGGAGTGTATTGCTGACGCATCACTGGCACTGCCGACACCGATCGCGCTGCTCGTGGCAGGACGGCCACAACGCGTCGTGAGGCGGCCGATGAGCATCGAGTATGCGCCGAACTCTTGAGGGAGAGGCAGTTCACCGAGGGGGCGAAGACTGATATCTTCATTGCACTGTTGGCGGCTCACGAGTCGTCCGCGGCGCGGGACCGGTCGTCGATCCCGCAGACATCGGTCGAGGGAGAGGACCACTTACATGCGTACCTTGTCGAGACTTGCTGTCGCCGCGGTAGTCGCCACCGGCACCATCGTGGTGCCCTCGTCATTCGGCGGCTCGCTCGCCGGCGCCGTCGACCCTGCCTGCAATGGCGGCGGCGGTCGGCCCGAGGTGACGGCCCTGCAGTCCGAGAACTTCTACGTCGACGTCGACGCCGACCAGCTGCTCGCCCAGTACGCGGGCTACACGGTCGACGCATCCGGCACCGACAGCGTCGGCTACTGGATCGAGCTGTCGGGCTTCACGGGCGGCGTCGTGTCGCTCAACGACGGCGAGCCGAGCGCTCAGAGCATTCGCTCGCTCGCCGGCGGCGACTCGGCCACGCACTTCTTCCTCCTCGAGGCCACCGGCGAGACACTGGTCGACCAGTCGCACACGGTCCGCATCTACGACGCGCCCCCGGCCTACGGCTCGGTGGTCTGCGCGCTCACCTTCACCTACACCCAGGTGGTCGACACCATCGCCGCCAGGGCCAACAAGGTCACCAGCGTCTCGACGGACTCGTCGGCCGAGGCGACGATCGGCGACGAGGTGACGGTCACCGTCACCGGAGAGACCGGCACCGTGGGCGCCGGCCCCAGCTACGACCTCGGTGCCCTCAACTACACGCCGACTGCGCTGGCCAGCTTCCCGGCCGAGTCGTGGCGTCTGGTGAGCACCGAACTGGACATTTCGCCCGATGGCTCGTCGGCCGTGGAGACGTTCACCGATCAGCTGCGCCTCGCCGACAGCGCCTCGGGCCCCAACCGCAACTACACGGCCCGCTATACGTTCAGGGCAGTCGGGCCGGCTTCCTCGACGGCGCTCGTCGTGCCGATCCAGTACATCGCCAGCGGCACCCAGATCAAGCACACCACCCTGACGGCGCCGTATCCGTCGCTGCCGACCGTGGCCGGCAACTTCGACGTGACTCTCGACAAGAAGGCCGAGCCCGACTTCATCCCCGACGAGACCGACGCGATCGTCGACTACACCGTCACCGTCACCAACGACACGGCGTCTGACGTCACGCTCGACGATGTCACCGACACGCTGCCTGATGGCTCGTCGTATGTCACCGACACCCTCGTCGTCGACGGCGAGGCCGTCGATCCGGTGAGCACCAGCCCGCTGGTGGCGGCCGGCCCCATCGTCGTGCCCGCCGGCGGGTCGATCGACATCACCTACACCGTCGACCTCGGCACTGTCATCACTGGCGCACGCACGAACTCGGCGGTCGGCCACATCGGCGAGGTGCAGGTCGACGCATCGAGCGACGTCCGCGAGTCGTCGCCCGCCTCGGCCACGGTCATCGTGCAGGAGCCCATCCCGGCGGTGGCGGTCACCAAGACGGCCGGCGCGGTGGATGACGTCGCCGTGGGCGGCGTCGACGGCCGCGCTGACGCCGGCGACACCATCACGTACACCTACGAGGTCGACAACACCGGCCGCACCGACCTGTTCGACATCTCGGTCGTCGACGACCGCATTGACGACGACGCCGCCAACATCGTCTGCCCCGGCGCCACCGAGCCGGCGAACGTGATCAGCACCATCCTCCGCAGCGGCGCAAGCGTCACGTGCGAGGCCACCTACACCATCACCCAGGACGATCTCGACGCCGGTGAGGTCACCAACACCGTGCTGGTCACGGGCTACGACCCCGAGAGCGACGAGGTCACCGACGAGCAGTCGGTCACCAAGGAGCTGCCGGCCGTGCCGGTGCTCACCGTCGACAAGTCGGGCACCCTCGACCTCACCGTCGTCGACCCCGATGCCCGCATCGACGCCGGCGACACAGCCACCTATACGTTCGCGGTCACCAACGACGGCAACGTCACGCTCGAGGGAGTATCGCTGAGCGACAACCGCATCGATGATGCGGACGTGTCGTGCGGCACCACGGAGGTCGACCTCGTCGACGACAACTCGATCGGCGACCTGGCGGTCGGCGAGAGCCGCACCTGCACCGCCGACTACACGGTGACGCAGGACGACATCGACGCCGGGAACATCTCGAACATCGCCACGGCAACCGGTACCGATGTGACGCCGGATGCCAACGAGGCCGAGGGCACCGGCACCGAGTCGCTCGACCTCGTGGCCGATCCCGAGCTCACCGTCGAGAAGTCGGCCGACCGCGAGTCGGTGAACCTCATCGGCGAGGTCATCGGCTACACGATCGTCGTCACGAACACGGGCAACGTCACGCTGTCCGAGGTCACGGTTGCCGACGACCTGCTGGCCGACCTGGCCTGCACGCCGGGCGAGGGAGTCAGCGGCCCGGTGCTCGAGGAGGGGGCTGATCCCGTCATCGAGAACGGCACCTACATCGTGTCGCCCGGCGAGTCGGTCGAGTGCACCGGCACCTACACCACCACCGAGGACGACTTCGCCCTCGCCTCGATCCCGAACACGGCCACCGCCACGGGCCTGGCCCCTGCCGGCACCGTGCCGGGCGAGTGGGAGGGCTCGACCGAGGTGATCATCGATCCGCTCACGGCCGACATCACCGGCCGGGTGTTCGTCGACCGCAACGGCAACCGCCGCTGGGACACCGGCGACATCCCGCTGATCGGCAATGAGCTGCAGATCGACCTCGAGGTGCCGCGAGTGGCGCCGGCCGAGATCTCGGTCGCCGCACTGCCCACCTACAGCGAGCTCATCACCACGGTCGCCAACGGCGCCTACCGGGTGAGCGACATTCCCGCCGGCGAGTACCGCCTCGTGGCAGCGCCCGCGCCGGGCGTGCGTCGGGTCACCGACTTCGACGGCGGCATCGACTGGGAGGCGGTGGCCGACGTGCCGTCGATCACCCCGGCGCTGAACGGCGGCACGACCACGGTGAATTTCGTCGGCACCGGCCTCGGCACCATCGTGGGCCGCGTCTACCAGCCGACCGGCGACCTCGGGATCCCGTTCTCGTCGGTTCGCTGCACCTGGTTCGGCCTCGACGGCCTCGAGGGCACCGATGACGACTGGACGATCTCCACCAACGCCGTCGCCGACGGTGCGTACCGGTTCGAGAGCGTGCCCTACGGCTCGTACCTCTGCACCGGCCTGACGCCCGACGGCGGCGTGTCGCTGCCGTCGCGGCCCGTGGTCGACTCGCCTGCCGAGTCGTGGGCACCGCTGCCGCTGCCGACCATCCCCGAGACGGGTGGCAGCGTCGGCGAGACGCTGCGCATCGTCGCCCTGCTGCTCGGTCTCGGTGCCGTGCTCACGCTGGTGAGCTCGCGCCGGATCCGCCGAGCAGTCCGATAGCCTGCCGGACGCCGGTCGGGGCGAAACCTCCGACCGGCGTCGACGGCCATCCCGGTCGCCGACGACCTCCCATCCCGGGCTGATGCCCGGGGGATGATCACGGAAGGCGGCATCATGCCCGACAAGAAGGCAGTCATCGAGGCGCACAAGAAGAGCGCCACCGACACCGGCTCGCCCGAGGTGCAGATCGCGCTGCTGACGGCGCGCATCAACCACCTCACCGAGCACTTCAAGACCCACGCCAAGGACCATCACAGCCGGCGTGGCCTCCTGAAGCTGGTGGGCCGCCGTCGTCGCATGCTCGACTACGTCAAGAACATCGACGTCGAGCGCTACCGCGCCATCCTTCAGGCAAACGGCATCCGCCGCTAGCCTGAGCGGTCGACACAACCCACCGAGCGGCGCCCCTCACGACGAGGGGACACGGTGTTCGGTTGTCAGTCGCAGCTGCCGAGCCCCCAGCGGGTCGACATCTCCGACTGGGAACCGGACTGCCGCTCCAACTGCCACGGCGTCGTCGACGCGCGGCTGAAAGGAGCTCGACATGGCTGACGCCATCCGAGTGTCGGGGGTCCTCACGGGCACCGACAAGACCCTGACCTTCGAGACGGGCAAGCTTGCCCAGCAGAGCCAGGGCGCCGTGGTCGCCTCGCTTGGCCGCACCACGGTGCTGGCCACGGCGAATGCCGCCAAGGACGTCCGGCCGGGAACCGACTTCTTCCCGCTCACGATCGACGTCGAGGAGCGGGCCTACGCCGCCGGGAAGATTCCCGGTTCGTTCTTCCGCCGCGAGGGCCGTCCCACCGAGGACGCCATCCTCACCTGCCGCCTCACCGACCGGCCGCTCCGCCCGGCATTCCCCGACGGGTTCCGCAACGAGGTGCAGGTCGTGCTGACCATCCTCGGCGCCGACATGGAGAATCCCCACGACGTGCTCTCGATCAATGCCGCATCGGCCTCGCTGATGCTCAGCGGCATTCCCTTCGACGGCCCGATCGGCGCAGTGCGCGTCGCCTACAGCCAGGCCGGAGAGTGGGTGCCGCATCCCACCTATGCCGAGGGAGCGGAGAGCACCTTCGAACTGGTCGTGGCCGGCCGCCAGCTCGACAGCGGTGATGTCGCCATCATGATGGTCGAGGCTGGCGGCACGTCGAAGAGCTTCCAGTACTACGCCAACGGCGCCCCGAAGGTCGACGAGGGCGCACTGGCCCGCGGCCTCGAGGCCAGCAAGACGTGGATCAAGGACAGCATCGCGCTGCAGCGTCAGCTCGTGGCGAGCGTCATCGCCCTTCGCGGTCCGATCACGCCGATGTCGTACACGGTCTCCGTCGATTACGGCGACGACGTCTTCGCTGCAGTCGAGTCGTCGGTCCGCGACGCGCTGGCGCATGCCATCACCATCCCCGGCAAGGCCGAGCGCAATGCGGCAACCGACGCGGCGGCCGCTGATGCCATCGCCCGCCTGTGCGGCGAGGGCCAGCCCTTCGCCGGTCGCGACAAGGAAGTGAAGGAGGCCGTTCGCAGCCTCACCAAGAAGCTCGTCCGCAAGCGCATCGTCGACGAGGGAATGCGCATCGACGGCCGCGGGCCCCGCGACCTGCGCCAGCTCACCAGCGAGGTCGGCGTGCTGCCCACGGCGCACGGCACCGGGCTGTTCCAGCGCGGCGAGACCCAGGTGATGAACGTCTGCACCATGGCGATGCCGCGCATGAACCAGCTGCTCGACACCCTCAGTCCGGAGACGAACAAGTACTTCTTGTTCCACTACAACATGGCGCCGTGGGCCAACGGCGAGACCGGCCGCGTGGGCTCGCCGAAGCGCCGCGAGATCGGCCACGGTGCGCTGGCTGCCCGTGCGCTCATCCCGGTGCTGCCGCCCCTCGACGAGTTCAACTACGCGCTCCGTCTCGTCGCCGAGGTGCTCAGCTCGAACGGCTCGACCAGCATGGCCTCGGTGTGCTCGGGCTCGCTGGCGCTCATGGATGCAGGCGTGCCGGTGAAGGCTGCCGTCGCAGGCATCGCCATGGGCCTGGTGTACGCCGAGGGCAAGTACACCACGCTCACCGACATCCTCGGTGCCGAGGACGCGTTCGGCGACATGGACTTCAAGGTCGCCGGCACGTCGGATGCCATCACCGCCCTGCAGCTCGACACCAAGATCGACGGCATTCCGGCCGAGGTGCTCGCTGCGGCGCTCGACCAGGCCAAGGAAGCGCGCCTGCAGATCCTCGGCAACATGAACGCGGTGCTCGCCCAGCCGCGTGCCGAGGTGGCGGCAACCGCCCCGAAGATCATCACGATCATGATCCCGATGGACAAGATCGGCGAGGTGATCGGCCCCAAGGGCAAGGTCATCAACACGATCACCCAGGAGACCGGCGCCGAGATCGCCGTCGACGACGACGGCGCACAGGGCATCGTCACCATCGGTGCCGTCGAGGCATGGCGGATGGAGGATGCCAAGGCGCGCATCATGGCCATCGTGTCGCCGCCGATGGCGGAGGTTGGCAAGATCTACAGCGGACGCGTCGTCAGCATCACCAAGTTCGGTGCCTTCGTGAACATCCTCCCGGGCCGCGACGGCCTCGTGCACATCAGCAAGCTCGGCAAGGGACGCCGCATCAGCAACGTCGAGGACGTGCTGCAGCTCGGCCAGGAGATCGAGGTCGTGGTCGAGGAGATCGACGAGAAGGGCAAGGTCAGCCTGACGCCGGGCGAGTCGTGGAATCCGCCGGCTGCCGAGGGCGGGTCGTCGTCGGCTGGCGGCGGCGGCAGCAGCAGCGGCGGCGGCAGCGGATCGCGTGCCGTCAGCTTCGACGATGCCTTCGATGCCGAGCTCGCCGGACAACTGGGCGATCTCGGGCCCGGCGGCGAGGCCGGCGGGAACTCGAGCCGCGACGGTGGCCGGGGCGACCGCGGTGACCGCGGTGGCCGGGGCGACCGCGGCAACCGCAGCGGCGGCCGTCGCCACCGCTGACCACGAGGTCGTGTCCGGGCTGACCATCACGAGGCTCGACTCGGGTCTCACCGTCGCAACCGAGGTCGTGCCTGGCGCGCTCTCGGTCGCGGCGGGCGTCTGGGTAGCGGTCGGGTCTCGTGACGAGCCCGAGCGCCTGTCGGGCGTCAGCCACTTCCTCGAGCACCTGCTGTTCAAGGGCACGGCGAGCAGGTCGGCGCAGGAGATCTCGCGCAGCGTCGATGCGCGTGGAGGCGACTTCAACGCGTTCACCTCGCGCGAGTACACGGCGTACTACTGCCGCGTGCCGGCACTCCACGCCGGGTTCTGCATCGACCTCCTCGGCGACATGCTCACCGCTCCCGCGCTACGCGATGCGG
>JBJTRF010000179.1:0-6941 GCA_046076025.1 Ilumatobacteraceae bacterium | reverse complement strand
GCACGCGTTGCCTGGATTGGGCTGCAATACGACCTTGATCTCCAAAGGTGGGTAAACGGGAATGGTGAAGCACAAAGCTACTTTAATTGGGTGGGCTTGACCAGGGACGGAATGCGCCCATACAACAACTATCAACCCAATCAAGTAGTTGGGGCTTCGATCTTCCTTTCGTACCTCGATGCAGACTACAATTGCGACTCCGAACTGGCCCTGTTCCGCACGTCGCTCGGCGCGTCCGTCGTCGTCGAGCGCGAGCAGCACGTGCTGGACGGCGACCAGCGATGCGCCTACCGCATCACGCCCGCCTAGCCTCCACGTCACCGTCGCGGGCGTGGCGGAACTGGCAGACGCGCAGGATTTAGGTTCCTGTTCCGAGAGGAGTGAGGGTTCGAGTCCCTCCGCCCGCACATGATCATCGACCGACAGTTCAGCGCATCACACGACGACTGGCCGCGCCTGCGCGACGCCGTCCTGCAGGCCGAGGCCGAGGGCGTGGGCACCGCATGGGTGCTCGATCACCTCGACGGCCGCGTGCTGGGCGGCGACCGCGACATGCTGGAGTGCTTCACGCTGCTCGGCGCACTGGCGGCGATCACGACGCGCATCGGCCTCGGCACGCTGGTGATGAACGTCACCAACCGGCATCCGGCCGTGGCGGCGATCGCAGCGTCGAGCGTGCAGCGCATCAGCGGCGGCCGACTCATCCTTGGCATCGGCGCCGGTGCCGACCCGTCGATGCCGTGGGCGTCCGAACACCACGAGCGCGGCATTCCCCTGCTGCCCACCCTCGCCGGCCGCCACGCCGCGGTGGTGCACCAGATCAGCCACCTGCGGCGCATCGAGCCCACGCCCGTGGTGGTGGGCGTCAACAGCGTCACGCTGGCACGCCTTGCCGGCGAGCACGCCGACGGGGTGAACATCCGGCTCAGCAGCCCGAATGCGCCCCGCTATCTCGAGGCCGCTCGCAATGCCGCAGGCGGCAAGCCCTTCGACTGCAGCGGCTGGGCCAATGTCGATGATCCCGCATCGCAGGAACGTGCCCACGAACTGGGCCTCGACCGCCTCATCCTGCTGCGCATGCCAATCGACTGATGCCTCGCCGCGGCGATCAGCCGAAAAGTGCAGCAAGCGCTGCGAAGGCGCGGCTGCGGTGCGACAGCGAGTTCTTCTCTGCCTCGCTCATCTCGGCAAACGTTCGGCCGTCGCCGTCGCGGGGCACGAACACCGGGTCGTAGCCGAAGCCGCGTTCGCCCGACTCGCGCTCGGCGATGAACCCCTCGCAGACCCCCTCGACCACGACCTCGCGGCCGTCGGGCCATGCGATCACCACCACCGTGCGGAACCGGGCCGAGCGGTCGGCCACGCCGCGCAGTCGATCGAGCAGCAGGGCGCGGTTGTCGTCGGCCGAGGCATGCGGGCCCGCGTAGTAGGCGGTGTCGACGCCCGGCTGGCCGCCGAGCGCGTCGACGAACAGGCCGGTGTCGTCACTGAGCGCCGGCATCCCCGATGCCGCAGCGATGGCATGCGCCTTGAGCCGCGCATTGCCCTCGAGGGTGCCGGCGTCCTCGACGATCTCGGGCACGGCGGGCGGCCTCGGCTCGAGCGCCATCAGTCCGTCGAGCAGCGCCGACATCTCGCGCACCTTGTGCGGGTTCGCGGACGCGCACACCACCGTGGCTGGCAGCGGTGAGCCGCCCGTCGCGCCCATGGCGTCCGTCGAGCCCTTCAGCGGCCGGGCAGCGGGCCGCGGGCCGCGGGCGGAGCGGCCACCACGGCAGCCTGCATGGCGATGATCTCGCCGAGTCCGGCGGTGGCAAGGCCAAGCAGGCTGTCGAGTTCGCCTCGCGAGAATGCCTGCCCCTCAGCGGTGCCCTGCACCTCGACGAACTGCGGCTCGCCGCCCGGGTGGCCGAGCACGACGACGTTCATGTCGACCTCGGCCGTCGAGTCCTCGACATACGGGAGGTCGAGCACCGGCGTGCCGCCGACGATGCCCACGCTGATCGCAGCGCAGAACGAGTGAAGCGGGTGCGCAGCGATCGACTTCGACTGCACCAGTCGGGTGAGCGCGTCGTGCAGCGCCACGAAGCCGCCGCAGATACTGGCCGTGCGCGTGCCGCCGTCGGCCTGCAGCACGTCGCAGTCGACGATCACCTGCCGCTCACCGAGCAGCCCCATGTCGCATGCGGCGCGCAGCGAGCGGCCGATGAGGCGCTGGATCTCGACGGTGCGGCCGCTCTGCTTGCCCTTCGCTGCCTCGCGGTCGATCCGCTCGGGCGAGGCACCGGGCAGCATCGAGTACTCGGCGGTGACCCAGCCCTTGCCCGAGCCGCGCATCCAGCGCGGCACGTCCTCGTCGATGCTCGCGGTGCACAGCACCCGCGTGCGGCCGAACGACACGAGCACGCTGCCGGCCGCCATCTCGGTGTAGTCGCGTTCGAACGTGATCGGGCGGAGCTCGCCTGCGGCGCGGCCGTCGGGTCGTGACATGGATTCCCCTCGTGGTGTGAGTGGCACCGACTGTACGCGGCGCAGCGTTGCCGCACCGCCAGCGATGTCAGCGACGTCAGCCTGCGTGCCAGTGCTCGGCGTTGCGCAACTCGGGACCGAGCAGCCGTCGGCCGAGGTCGGCGAACCACGCGATGTCGCCGCTCGAGAGGAACCGGTGCGTCGGCGGCGGCCCGCCCGCCGGGCGCAGCAGTCCTGCCTGCTGCAGTTCGGTGCGGGCGGCGAACGCCGTCTCGTCGGCGCTGCTGACGAGCACCACATCGGGCCCCATCACGTCGCCGATCACCCGCGCGAGGTACGGGTAGTGGGTGCAGCCCAGCAGGAGGCTGTCGACGCCGGCTGCCTTCACCGGCGCGAGCAGGCGCTCGGCGAGGATCGACACCTCGTCGCCAGAGGTCTGGCCCCGCTCGACGAACTCGACGAAGCCGGGGCATGCCGCCGCAGTGAGTCGCACCGATGGGTCGACGGCGCGCACGGCCCGCTCGTAGGCGCCCGACGAGATGGTGCCGACCGTGCCGATCACGCCGGCCGACCCCGACCGCGTGGCGCGGGCGAGGGCCCGTGCGCCGGGCTCGACGACGTCGATCACCGGCACCGGCAGTTCGTCGCGCAGCGTGTCGATCGCGGCAGCCGACGCGGTGTTGCATGCCACGACCACCGCCTTCACGTGGTGGTCGCGCACCAGGCTCCAGCCCAGTTCGCGGGCGAACTCGCGCACCTCGGCCTGAGGCCGCGGGCCGTACGGGTAGCGGCCGGTGTCGCCGACGTAGACGAGGTGCTCGTCGGGCAGCAGGTCGATGAGCGCTCGGGCGACGGTGAGCCCGCCGAACCCGCTGTCGAACATCCCTATCGGCCGCTCCATCACTTCGAGGCTAACGACCGGGGTCGGCGGCACCGGTGCAGCCGTGCCGCAGTGCGGCGCGCGTGGGCGCGTACGCTCGGCGGCGTGCTGCTGGCGACCCTTCTCGCCCTCGGGGCGGCGGCGCTGCACGCCGGCTGGAATCTCGTCGCCAAGCGCGCCGAGGGCGATCGTTATACGTGGCTCGCCTCGCAGTTCGCGATGGGCGCCGTGGTGGCCCTACCGTTCATGGTGGCCTACCAGGTGATCGAGGGCATGCCGTGGCAGGGCTACGCCTGGGCACTGGTGAGCGGCTTGATCCACCTCCCGTACACGTGGCTGCTGGCACGCGCCTACACGCACGGCGACTTCTCGGTGAGCTATCCGATCGCGCGCGGCGGCGGTGCGGCACTCGCCGCGATCGGCGGCGTGCTGCTGCTCGGGGACGACCTCGGGGCCGCCGAGGTTGCCGGCATCGCCATCGTCGTGGCCGGTCTGCTGGTGCTGGCGGCGAGGGCGACACAGCACAACGTGATGATGGCCCTGGCCGTCGCCGCGACCATCGGCGTCTACACCACCACCGACGCGAATGGGTCGCGTGTCGCCGAGAGCGTCGCCTACGTGTTCGCGTCCTTCGTCGCCACCGGCCTCAGCAACACGCTGTTCTCGTTCGCGACAGGCCGGCGCGCCGCGATGGCTGCCGTGCTGCGTGCCAACTGGCGCCGCGCCACCGTCGCCGGCTCGGCCTCGCTGGTCACCTACGGCATGGTGCTGCTGGCGATGCAGTACGCCCCGGTGGGGTACGTGGCCGCGCTGCGCGAGTCGAGCGTGGTGCTCGCTGCGCTGGCCGGATGGAAGATGCTCGGCGAGGACGACCACCGACGTCGTCTGACGTCGGCGGCGATCGTGTTCCTCGGCCTGCTGGTACTGGTGCTCGGCCGCTGACGCGACGAGGTCAGAACACCCTGACGAGCCGCCCGGTGATGACGATCCGATAGCTCAGGCTGGTCGGCGAGCCATCGGCCTTCGAGCACGCCACCAGCTGCGCGGTGACCGTGCCGAACGGGCTGGCGATCGCGAGGATGGTGCTGTAGTCGGGCCTGACGACGCGCTTGTCCATCACGAGGTACTCGTACCGCTTGCCGTCGGAGCCCACGATGACGAACTTCTCGTTGACGTCGAACTGCTCGAGGTACCTGAAGGGCGCCCCAGCCGCGGTTCGGTGGCCGAAGAGCATCGTGTTGCCGCGTGCGGCGACATTGGTGAGGCCGCTCCAACCGGCTGCGTAGCCCTGGTCGGCGATGTAGTCGAGATTCGAGCCGGTGCGGATGCCCACGTTGACGGGCACCTGGCTGGAGTACACCCTCGTGGCGACGTTCGGCAGGTAGTTGGGGTTGGCCGGCTTCGGGTTGGTGGCCGCCAGCGGCGTGCCGAGGAACACACCGGCGAGATCGACGATGAGGTGGGCGCCGGCGAGCGTGTACACCGCCCCGCCGCGGGTGGTGATGCCGATGATCGCGTGGTTGGCGATGGTCTGCGGCCAGGCGTTGATGTTCAGCGTCGAGGTGCTGGGCCGCGGCTGACCGGCCGGGTAGGCGGTGACGTAGCCGTTGGTCCACGGCTGGGTGGCCGTGACGTTCAGCACCGCCCCGGCGAGGCAGTTCGTGCATGAGGGCGGGTTCGGGATCGTGAACTCGTAGGTGCTGCCGCCCCACGGCGCGAGGCTGCGGATCTGGCGCGTGTCGAGACGGCGGCTTGGCGCCCTCGGCAGGAACAGGCCGTCCTGCGAGCGCGGCCCGCCCGCGCCCGTGTACCAGCCGACGACGTCGATGACCAGGTCGCCGCCGCCGTGGGAGTACACGTCGATGCTCGCCTGCCCGGTGAGCGCGACGATGGCCTGCGCGGCGCGGGTCTGCAGCGGCGTGTCGATGTTCTGCGAGCTCGTCACCGGACGCGTGGTGCCGGTGGCGAAGGTGGTCCAGTAGCCGAGGTTGGCGTTGACGGCCGTGAGGCCGATCACCACGGCGGATGCGTCGTTGGGCACCCCGAACGGCGCCAGGTCTACCGATGCGGTCGACATGGCGGCGAAGCGGCCGATGCCGGTGGGGTTGGTGGCGCTGCCCGCCGCCTGCCGGGTGTCGAGGGCGCGGATCGCGCCACCGGGTCGGGCGACGAAGCGGCCTTCCGACACCGTGTCGGTGACGGGCACGTACACGCCGACGAGGTCGACGATCACCTGGAACGCCTTCGACCGGTAGAGGTCGAACGCGCCGTCGGTGCCGAGCCGAACGTGGGCGAGGTTGGCGATGCGGCGGCCGGTCTTGTCGAGGTTGAGGTTCGACGAGTTCGGGCGGGTGGTGGCCGACGGGTAGACGCTGACGAAGCCGGGACCGACGTTGCTGATGGCGGTGATGTTGACGACGGCGGCGATCGCCCCGGCGGGAACGCCGGTGCGGTCGGTCACCGTGACGCGCATCGTCGACGACGAGATCGTCGTGTACCCGAAGGCCGGCGACGCGCCGCTGTCGAAGTTGCGGGCGATGCGCGTGGGCTCGATCGGCACGTACTTCGTGGCACCGGGAGTGACCGCCGCCGCAGCCGGCATCGCCGGGGTGGCGACCAGCAGTGACGTCGTCGCGACGGCGAGGGTGACGAGGCGCGCGATCAGCGAGCGGCGGGTGGGATGTGCCTGACGGTGCATGGCGGCGAATACTAGTTGTACGCCGTCGGATGGCAATCCGGCTGATGGCAGGGCGGTGCGGTCGTCCCGCACGCCCAGTGGTTGGAGGGGTGAGCACGTGATGCTCACCTGCCGAAGGTCAGAAGTAGATGATCTGCTCGGCCTTGGCCTCGGCCTCGTCGAGGTCGTCGGTGTACGCCCCGGTGCTGAGGTACTTCCAGCCGCCGTCGCACACGATGAACACGATCGTGCCGCTCTCGATCTCGGACGCCACCTTGGCCGCGCCAGCAAGTGCGGCGCCGGCCGAGATGCCGGCGAAGATGCCGCACTCGCGCACGAGTCGGCGAGTCCACTCGATGCTCTCGCGCGGGCGCACCACCCGCTTGCGGTCGAGCAGGTCGAAGCCGTGCCAGTTCTCGAACAGCGGCGGGATGTAGCCCTCGTCGAGGTTGCGGAGGCCCTCGACGCGCTCGCCGAGCGGCGGTTCGATGGCGATCACCTGGATGTCGGGGTTGCGCTCCTTGAGGAAGCGGCCCGTGCCCATGAGAGTGCCGCTGGTGCCGAGGCCGGCGACGAAGTGGGTGATCTCGGGGCAGTCACGCCAGATCTCGGGGCCGGTGCCCTCGTAGTGCGCCATCGGGTTGCTGTCGTTGCCGTACTGGTAGAGGAAGCACCACTCGGGGTTTGCAGCCGCCATCTCCTGGGCGCGGCGCACGGCGCCGTTGCTGCCCTCCTCGCCCGGCGTGAGGATCAACTCGGCGCCGAACACCTCGAGCATCTGGCGCTGCTCGATTGAGACGTTGTCCGGCATGAGGATCGTGATCGGATACCCCTTGAGCCGCGCGATCGCCGCGAGCGCGATGCCGGTGTTGCCCGACGACGGCTCGAGGATGTGCTGGCCCGGGGTGAGCCGCC
>JBJTRF010000178.1:0-4178 GCA_046076025.1 Ilumatobacteraceae bacterium | reverse complement strand
GCCGGGTCTGGCGAACGCGCACAGCCACGCCTTCCACCGCGCGCTGCGCGGCCGCACGCAGGCGGGTGCCGGCGATTTCTGGGCGTGGCGCGAGCGGATGTACGCGCTCGCCGACACGCTCGGCCCCGAGGGCTACTTCCGCCTCGCCCGGGCCACCTATGCCGAGATGGCGATGGCCGGCATCACCTGCGTCGGCGAGTTCCACTACCTGCACCACGACCGCGACGGCCGCCCGTACGCCGACCCGAACGCCATGGGCGCCGCGCTGGTGGCTGCCGCTGACGAGGCCGGGATCCGGATCACCCTGCTCGACACCTGCTACCTGCACGGCGGCCTCAGCGAGGCGGGGGAGTACCTGCAGGTGAACGAGGTGCAGCGGCGATTCACCGACGGCACCGCCGACGGCTGGGCGCTGCGCGCTGCCGATGCGGCAAGCCGCGCCGGCGCGCACTGCCGGCTCGGCGCCGCGGTGCACTCGGTGCGCGCCGTCGATCCGGCGGGCGCTGCGACGGTGGCATCGTTCGCGCGGGCGGCCGGCATGGTGCTGCACGCGCACCTCAGCGAGCAGCCCGCCGAGAACCTGCAGTGCGCTGCTGCGCACGGACGCACCCCCACCCAGGTGTTCGCCGACGCCGGGGCACTGTCGCCGCAGTTCACCGCCGTGCACGCCACCCACCTCTCTGATGCCGACATCGGGCTGCTCGGCGGCGCGCAGTGCACCTGCTGCTTCTGCCCGACCACCGAGCGCGACCTCGCCGACGGCATCGGCCCGTCGCGGCGCCTGCGCGATGCCGGCGCGGCGCTGTCGCTCGGCAGCGACTCGCATGCCGTGATCGACCTGCTCGAGGAGGCGAGGGCCGTCGAGCTCGACGAGCGGCTTGCCACGAATGCCCGCGGCACGCACGATGCCCCGTCACTGCTGCGCGCCGCCACCGCCGATGGCCACCGATCGCTGGGCTGGGACGATGCCGGCGCCATTGCCGTCGGCCGGCGCGCCGACCTCGTGGCCGTGCGGCTCGACTCGGTGCGCACCGCCGGCACCTCGCGTGCGGCGCGGCTCGCCACCGTGGCCTTCGCCGCTACGGCCGCCGACATCGACACGGTGGTCGTCGACGGCCGGTGCGTGGTGGTGGACGGACGCCATGTGTCGATCGACGTGGCAGGCGAACTGCAGGCATCTATCGACGCGGTGATGCGATGAGCGCCGGCGAGCGCGGCTCGACCGTGCTCGACGACATCGGGCTGTTGGTCACCAATGACCCGGCGGCGGGCGAGGGCTCGCTCGGCATCGTCCGCAATGCCTCGGTGGTGTTCGAGGGCGGACGGGTGGTCTCGGTCGGCGCCGCCGGCCAGGCCGCAGACCGGCGCCTTAGTGCCGGCGGCCGGTGCGTCATCCCCGGATTCGTCGACAGCCACACCCAACTGGTGTTCGCCGGCGATCGCAGCGACGAGTTCGCGGCGCGGATGGCAGGACGCCCGTATGAGGCAGGCGGCATCCGCGTGTCGGTGAATGCCACGCGCCATGCGTCGTCGGGCGAACTGCGCCGGCTCACGGCCATGCGGCGCGACGAGGCGCGGCGCGCCGGCATCACGTCGGTCGAGATCAAGTCGGGCTACGGCCTCGACACGGCCACCGAGCACCGATGCCTCGAGATCGCCGGCGAGTTCACGGACGACACCACGTTCCTCGGCGCGCATGTCGTGCCGCCCGAGTTCGAGGGCCGGGCCGACGACTACGTGCACCTGGTGTGCCACGAGATGCTGCACGCTGTCCGCCCGCACAGCAGGTGGGTCGACGCCTTCTGCGAGGTGGGCGCCTTCGACGCCGACCAGACACGTGCCGTGCTCGCGGCAGGCGCTGCCGCCGGCTTGGGCTGCCGGCTCCATGCCAACCAGCTGGGCCACGGACCCGGCGTGCAGGTGGCTGTCGAGATGGGCTGTGCGTCGGCCGATCACTGCACGTTCCTCGCCGACGACGACCTCGAGGCACTCGCGGCCAGCACCACTGTTGCCACGTTCCTCCCGGCCGCCGACTTCAGCACCCGCCAGCCCTATCCCGACGCTCGACGGGCAATCGACGCCGGCGTCGCAGTGGCGCTCGCCACCAACTGCAACCCCGGCAGCAGCTACACCACGTCGATGTCGTTCTGCATCGCGCTCGCAGTGCGCGACATGCGCATGACGCCAGACGAGGCGCTGCAGGCAGCCACGGTGGGCGGTGCCGCCGCGCTGCGCCGCGACGACATCGGGCGCATTGCCCCTGCGGCATCGGCCGACCTCGTCGTGCTCGACGCACCGTCGTACACGCACCTCGTGTACCGGCCCGGCGTGCCGCTCATCCACGCCGTGGTGGAGGCCGGTGCGATGGTGGTGGGAGGGCTGCCGCAGTCGCCGACCGGCCACTAGGGTTCCGCCGTGGCGCGGACCCCCGATCTCGAGCGACGGCAGGAGCTGCTCGATCGGATCGTGGTGTACCTGGCCGACCACGGCCTCGCCCAGGCGACGCTGCGGCCGATGGCGAGGGCGCTCGACGTCAGCATCAACCGCCTCGTGCACCACTTCGGCTCGAAGGAAGACCTGCTGGCAGCGGCGATGACGAGGGCCATGGAGCAGCAACTCGAGGTGCAGGCCGAGTGGCTGCAGCGCTCGCCGGGCTGCACCCTGGTCGAGCTGTACCAGCGGTGGTGGAAGTGGATCAACGCCTCGCCGCGCAACCTGGCGCTGGTGCGGCTGAACTACGAGGCGGCGGCACTCGATCCGTCGGTCACCGGGCTGACGGGTGACCTGCGCGCCGACCAGATCGGTGCATGGCGCCACGACGCGGCACAGCGATTCGAGGCCGAGGGCCTCACCCGTGAGCAGGCGCTCACCGAGGCGGCGCTCGCCAAGGCCACCTTCACCGGCCTCGCGATGGACCTGTTCGCCACCGGCGAGCGGACGCGGCTGACACGGTCGTTCAACGAGTTCATCGACCGCCTCGCGGCGCGCCTCGACGAGTGCCGGGCCGCCAACAGCCCGCGATGAGCACTGCCGCCGACGTGCTGCTGCCTGCGCTGGCTGGCCGGTTCGCCGACCGAGACGACGCGGTGACGGTGGCCGGTACCGCGCTGTCGTGGGAACGGCTCGCTGCCGTGGTGCATGCCACGGCGCGGCGCATCGACAGCGGCTCGCCGCTGGCCATCGATGCCGCGCCCACGCTCGACACGGTGGTGGCGGTGCTGGCCTGCCTGGCGGCCGGCGTGCCGGCAGTGCCCGTGCCGGCCGACGCCGGGCAGGCCGAGCGCGAGCACATCCGGCGCGATGCGGGGGCGGCGTCGATGCCCGCCGTTGCGTGGGACAGCATCGACTGCGGCGTGGATCCGCTTCCCGAGCCGGATCCGGCGGCAGCCGGACTCGTGGTCTACACGTCGGGCACCACCGGGCCGCCGAAGGGAGCGGTGCTGTCGCGCGCCGCGCTGGCGGCAGCCATCGACGGCCTCGCTTCGGCGTGGCAGTGGGGCCCGCACGACACGCTCGTGCACGGACTGCCGCTGTTCCACGTGCACGGCCTCGTGCTCGGCGTACTCGGCGCGCTGCGCACGGGCAGCGCCCTCGTGCACACGGGCCGCCCCACGGCCGAGGCATACGCCGCCGCATCGGCGACGGGCACCCTGTACTTCGGCGTTCCCACCGTGTGGGGTCGCGTGTGCGATGCACCTGCAGCCGCCGCGTCGCTGCGCGGCGCGCGCCTGCTGGTTTCGGGCAGCGCGCCGCTGCCCGTGCCGGTATTCGAGCGGATGCAGTCGCTGACGGGCCACTCGCCGGTCGAGCGCTACGGCATGACCGAGACGCTCATCACCCTGTCGACGCGCGCCGACGGCGAGCGCCGGCCGGGATGGGTGGGCCTTCCCGTCGGCGCCACGCGCACGCGCCTCGTCGGCGACGACGGCGGCGCAGTGCCGCACGACGGTGAGACCATCGGCGAGCTACTGGTTGCAGGGCCATCGCTCTTCGACGGCTACCTCGGACGTGCCGACGCCACCGCCGCCTCGTTGGACGGCGAGTGGTTCCGCACTGGCGACGCAGCGGTGATCGACGCAGGCGGCTTCCACCGCATCGTCGGCCGCCAGTCGATGGACATCATCAAGACCGGCGGCTTCAAGGTGGGCGCCGGCGAGGTGGAGACCGCCCTGTTGGGG
>JBJTRF010000177.1:0-2072 GCA_046076025.1 Ilumatobacteraceae bacterium | reverse complement strand
GGGCTCGATCAGCCGTGGGGGGAGGTGGAGGCCTGCACCTCCTGCTGCAAATGCGTGGATGTCTGCCCCACCGGCGCCCTGTTCCACAAGGAGGACACCACCGCCGAGAAGCACCCCGATCCCGGCCGCGCCGCCCAGCTGCGTCGCGCCCGCGACCAGCACGACTGGTGGACACCATGACCCCGTTCTCATCGGCTGCCGGCGCCCCCCCCCGCCGCCCCTGACGGTCCCCGGCTGCGGCTGGCCACCGTATGGCTGGCGGGCTGCTCGGGCTGCCACATGTCGTTTCTCGATCTCGACGAGAGGCTGTTCGATCTGGCCGAGCGGGTGGAGGTGGTGTATTCGCCGGTGGCCAGCGATGTGAAGCACTTCCCGGAGGGGGTGGATCTGTGCCTGGTGGAGGGGGCGGTGGCCAACGCCGACAACCTGGCGCTGGCCCGCACGCTGCGGGAGCGCAGCACGCTGGTGGTGTCGTTTGGCGATTGCGCGATCTCGGCGAATGTGCCGGGCCTGCGCAACCTCTGCGCCCCGCCCGGGGAAACGGCCCAGGCGGCCCTGGAGCGGGGCTACCGGGAGCTTGCCGACCATGGCGCTGGCCTGCCCTACGCCCCGGGGATCGTGCCGGAGCTGCTTCCCAAGGTGCTGCCCCTGCATGAGGTGATTCCGGTGGATCTGTTCCTGCCCGGTTGTCCCCCTTCAGCGGCGCGGATCCGCGCCGCGCTCGATCCGCTGCTGGCGGGCGCCTGGCCGCAGCTCCAGGGCCCCGAGCAGCTGCGTTTCGGATGAGGGCCCAGAGCCGTGGAGGCACGTCCCATGTCCAGCCCGCGATGAGCCGAATCCCATGAGTCGCACGGTCGTCATCGACCCGGTCACCCGCATCGAGGGGCACGCCAAGATCACGCTGCATCTCGACGCAGGCTGCCACCTCGTTGACGCCCGT
The DNA here is from genome assembly GCA_046076025.1 of Ilumatobacteraceae bacterium. GTDB lineage: Bacteria > Actinomycetota > Acidimicrobiia > Acidimicrobiales > Ilumatobacteraceae > UBA668. The sequence continues at coordinate 1,132 of JBJTRF010000177.1, read as the reverse complement.
TTCCACGTGACGGAATACAGGGGCTTCGAGAAGTTCTGCGAGGGCCGCCCCTTCACCGAGATGGCGGGCATCACGGCCCGCATCTGTGGCATCTGCCCGGTGAGCCACCTGCTGGCTGCCGCGAAGACCGGCGACAAGCTGCTGGCGGTGACGATCCCACCGGCGGCCGATGGGTTGCGGCGGCTGCTCAACCTGGCCCATGATCGACGAGCAGCGACGGCGGCCCGCCCTCGTACAGGTCGCTGACCAGCACCAGCACCGTGTCGGCCGGTGACGTCACCAGCTGGCGGCAGTAGGCCACGGCCGTAGCGATGTCGGTGCCACCGCCGAGCTGCACACCGAATACGAGGTCGACGGGATCGTGGAGCAGCGGCGTGAGATCGGCGACCGCGGTGTCGAAGGCGACCACCGACGTGCGCAGCGACGACATCGAGCCCAGCACTGCCGCGAACATCGAGGCGTACACCACGCTGTCGCTCATGCTGGCCGACTGGTCGATCGCCACGATCACCTCGCGCTGCAGGCCGCGTCGGCGCCTGGCGCGGCCGACGAGGCGCTCGGGCACGACGGTGCGCTGCTCGGGCAGGTAGTGGCGGAGATTGGCCTCGATGGTGCGCAGCCAGTCGATGTCGGCCGGCCGCGGACGGTGCGTGCGCTGCGAGCTGGCGAGGGCACCGTCGATCGCGGCGCGCGTGCGCGCGCCGAAGCGGCGCTCGAGCTGGTCGACGAGGGCACGGACGACGGCGCGTGCCGTGGCGCGTGTCTCGTCGGGCAGCAGGTGATTGAGCTCGACGAGCATCGAGGCGAGGTGGATGTCGGGCTCGAGCGCCCCGAGCAGCTCGGGCTCGAGGATGAGCTGCTGCAGGTCGAGGCGCTCGATGGCATCGCGCTGCATCACCTGCACCACGCTGGTCGGGAAGTACCTGCGTATGTCGCCGAGCCATCGAGCCACCGACGGCGCCGACGACCCGAGGCCGCCACCTCGCTGGCGCCCGCGCCGCGGCGCAGCGTCGTAGACGGCAGCCATCGCCGCGTCCATGCGTGCATCGGCACCGGCCAGCGCGGCTGCGGTAAAGCCGGCAGCGATCGAATCGCCGCCACCCTCGCCGCCATCACCCGCAGCGCCGAGCGC
>JBJTRF010000176.1:0-20381 GCA_046076025.1 Ilumatobacteraceae bacterium | reverse complement strand
CTGGCTGCTGGCCAGACACCGACCACCGCGGCCGTGGCGTCTGGCCGGTGCCCTGGTGGTGGTCCTGGTGGCCCTGGTGCCACTGGCCGCGACGACGTGGCCGATCCGGGGCATGGCCCAACAGCGCGGCTACCTCGACGTCGTGCTCGAGGCGTGCGACCTGGCCGGTGACGACGCCACCGTGCTGGTCGCCGACCCGTGGGCCGCGAACGTCCTGCCCCAGACGTTGCGGGCCTGGTGCGATGTGCCGGTGGCCGTCGCAGACGTCGGCTTCGACACGGCGGCGCAGGAACGCCTGGTCCGGGCGGTCGAGGACTCGGGTCGTCGCCTGGTGCTGGTCTCGGCCGACGGACCCGGACTCGCCGCCGTCCCCTGGGCATCCGGGGAGCAGCGCCGGACCCGGGTCGTCGTCAACCCGGTCGAGCCCGATCGGACCTTCGAGACGCTGCCGGACGGCTACCTGGACCCGGCGGTCGTGGCACCGCCGACGTCCCCGGAGGGCTTCAGCCTGTGGGTGCGTCCGGTGCGTCCGACGGGTCCGTAGCGCCGGTTCCACCTCCACCCTGTGCATCACGGGTGCCGGGGTGCCGAGCGGCCCGGTCTCGAGCGGCCCGGTCCCGAGCGGTCCGGAGGCGGACGGTGCCGGCGAGCGCGGCCTCGGCGACGATCACCACCAGCCGGAGCATGATGGCGGCGACGAGCTTGGTGGCGGCGGGGCCCTGGACGAGCGCGGCGATGGCCGCCTCGCGGATCCCGAGTCCTGCGGGCACGGGGATCACGAGGAACCCGATCGCCCAGGCGACCACGAACCCGGCGGCCGCCTGGACCGGGTTCACGCCCGGGTCGGTCACGACGGCCAGGACGGCGAACGACGCTCCGGCGGCCACCTGCGCGGGGACGGCCCACGCGATCGATCGCCAGACATCGGCGGGCTCGGGCAGGATCGTCCGGTCGGCGGGTCGGCGCAACACCCGGGCCGCCAGCTCGAGCGCCCACCGCAGCACCGCCGGGTTCCCGAGCGACAGGGCCGCGGGGGTGCAGCACAACAGGAGGCGCAGCCACGTCGAGAGGTCCGGATTCGTGGCGGCGAGCACCGGACCGGCGAGGCCTGCGGCGACGACCATCGTGAGCTTGGACACGGCCATCGCCGTCGCCGCGCGGGTCGGGCCGAACCTGTCGTCCACGGCCAGTCCGGCCTGGGATGCCGCCTGGGCGAACCCGCCGACGGGCGAGTACTTCACCAGCTGGGAGGTGAAGAACGCGTCGTCGGCCACGGTGCGGTCCGTGCCGCGGGGGAGCAGCACCGACCACGAGCGGGACTGCAGCCACAGGCTCAACACGCTCAGTGCGAACGAGGGCACGAGGGCCCACCACGTCGCCGGGTCCACATCGCGCACGTCACGTGCGGCGAACCAGGCGGCGACGAGCAGTGAGGGCACGCCCACCACCAGGGTGATGCCGCGCACCCACCGGCTCACCGTCCGTGTGGTCTGCGGTCTCGGCACCGCGGCACGTTACCGGTGCGCCCCGTCCGCGGGGTGGTGCGGATCGTGCGGGTTCAGTCGGCGGGTTGGATGACGACGACCACGTCGCCGGCAGCCACCGAGTCGCCGGCGGCGGCGGACACCTCGGTCACGGTGCCCCCGACGTCGGCGGCGACGTTGTTCTCCATCTTCATGGCCTCGAGCACCACCACCGGATCACCGGCCGCGACGGTCTGGCCCACCTCGACGAGGACCTTGACGATCGTGCCCTGCATGGGAACGGCCACCCGGCCGCTCCCGGCGGCCGCGCCAGCGGCTGCCGCGCCCCGGGCGCGCTTCGGCCGTGGCTTGGCCCCGCCGCCCGTCACCACGGCTCCGACCTGCGACTCCGGCACGAAGACCTTGACGGCGAAGCGCTTCCCGTTGACCTCGACGTCGACGGTGCGCTCCACCTTCGCCTCGACGTCGGCGGCCTCACCGGCGGCGGCGGTGCCGCCGACACCCGAGAGGTCCAGCACCTGTTCCACCCACTTCGTGGAGTGCTCGAACGCCTGGAAGTCGGAGAGCAGCTTCCAGTAGACGGTGAGCAGGCCCCACAGCACGTAGGCAGCGACACCCGTGATGATGCCCGCACGATGGCGATCGGGGTCGGGCGGCGTCACGTGGACGTGGCCCCGACGGCCTCGAGCACGAGCCGGTGCAGGTCGCGTGCCCGGCGGAACTCGACGCGCGGGTCGGCGTTCAGCGTGTCGTGCACGAACGCGAAGCTGATGCCCGTGGCGGGGTCGGCCCATGCGAGCTGGCCGCCCATGCCGCCGTGGCCGAAGGCGCGGGGCGGCGCCGGCATCCACCGGTGGTCGTGGAACCCGTCGCTGCCGCTGACGTACGCGATGAGCGTTCGATTGGCGGGCACCTTGTCGCTGGCGCTGACTGAGGCGTTGCGGATGACGCCCGTTGCGTCGGCGAGCCACTCGTCGGGCAGGGCGCCCCCGTTGTTGTGCAGCAGGTGCTGGTACACGAGCGCGAGGTCGTGGGCGGTGGTGATGCCCCCGCCGCCGGGGATGGCGATGTCCCACGAGCGCGGATCGTTCATGCCGAGCACTGCGTCGTGGCTGATGACGGCATCGGGCACGAGGTCGTCGCGTCCGTACTCGGCGACGAGCAGCGACCGGTCGGGTGGATAGGTGCCGACCGACCTGACGGCGGTGGGCGCTCGCCCGTCGACGGCGGCCCGGCCGAGCAGCGGCGCGACGCCCGCCGGCGCCACGACCCGTTCGTGGACCAGGTCGGGGTAGGGGCGTCCGCCGACTGCCTCGATGATCTCGGCGATCACCCAGTGGGCGCTCGCAGGGTGGTACTCGGTGCGCGTGCCCGGCCGGTACTCGGGCCGCCACTCGGCGAACTGCTGGCGCCGCCCGTCGCGCGTGCCCCACAGCCTGCGGCTCATCGGCGCCTGCGGGAAGCCGCCCTGCATCGTCAGCAACTGCAGGACCGTGCAGTCGTGCAGGCCGTTCGCGGCGAACTCGGGCACGTACTCGCGCACCGGGTGCGTGAGGCCCACCGTGGCGTCGGCGAGGTGCGGCAGCAGGGCTGCGGCGGTGATCGTCTTGGTGGCGGAGAAGATGAAGAATCGCGACGCGTCGTCGGCGTCGCCGAACGACTGGAACGCGATCACCTCGCCGCGGTGGGCGATGGCAACCTGGCCGGCGGTGATGAGCCCTGCGCCGAGCTCGCGGTCGATGCGGGCGCGAAGTGCTGTGAGCCCGGCAGGAGAAAGGCGGATGGCCGACACGTGCCGGAGCCTACGGGACAGGCGTCGGGGATCTGAGGTGCGCTGGTCGGTACTGTCGTGCCGTGGACATCACGTCGACGCCTCAATGGGATGCTCTCCTGGCGGTCCGCCGTCCGGCACACCTGCGGACGCTCTTCGAGGCCGATCCCGGCAGGGCCGCCAGGTACTGCACGTCGGCTGGCGACCTGCGCATCGACTGGTCGAAGCACTGCGTCGACGACGAGGTGGTGCAGCGCCTGCTCGCGGTTGCCGCTGCCGCCGATGTCGACGGCCGACGGGCGGCGATGTTCGGCGGCGAGCGGATCAATGCCACCGAGGGCCGCGCCGTCCTCCACACCGCGCTGCGAGCGCGGCGCAGCGACTCGATCGTGGTTGACGGCGTCGACATCGTGCCGGCAGTGCACTCGGTGCTCGACAGGATGGTGTCGTTCGCCGCAGCGGTGCGAGACGGAACATGGACCGGCGCCACCGGCCGGGCCATCGAGACGATCGTCAACATCGGCATCGGCGGCAGCGACCTCGGTCCGGCGATGGCCGTGCTGGCCCTCGATGCATTCCGCCATCCGCGGCTCTCGGCGCGATTCGTCAGCAACGTCGACGGGGCCGACCTGCATGGTGCGCTCGCCGACCTCGATCCCGAGACAACGCTCGTGATCGTCAGCTCGAAGACCTTCACCACGGTCGAGACCATCGCCAACGCGACCGAGGCGCGGCGCTGGCTGACGGCCCGCCTCGGTGACGGCGCGGTCGCCCGCCACTTCGCCGCGGTCAGCACCAACGCCGCGGCGGCTGCCGCCTTCGGCATCGAGCTCGACAATGCCCACGGCGGCAACATGTTCGAGTTCTGGGACTGGGTCGGCGGCCGCTACTCGGTCGACTCGGCGATCGGACTGTCACTGATGATCGCCATCGGCCCGGAGGCGTTTGCTTCGTTCCTAGGCGGATTCAGGGTTGTCGACGAGCACTTCTGCACTGCGCCGCCGAGCGCCAACGCCCCGCTCATCCTCGGCATGCTCGGCATCTGGTACCACAGCGTGCTCGGTGCCGAGACCAAGGCGGTGCTGCCGTACTCGCACGAGTTGCGCCGCTTTCCCGCCTACCTGCAGCAACTCGACATGGAGAGCAACGGCAAGTCCGTCGCCGCCGACGGCGCCGGCGTGCGCACCTCCACCGCGCCGGTGGTGTGGGGCGAGCCCGGCACGAACGGCCAGCACGCCTTCTTCCAGCTGCTGCACCAGGGAACCCGGCTCGTGCCGGTCGACTTCATCGGCTTCGCCCGTCCGCATCACGGCATGCTCGGCCAGCACGACCTGCTGATGGCCAACCTGTTCGCGCAGGGCGAGGCGCTGGCATTCGGCCGGACGCTCGACGAGGTGGTCGCCGACGGCGTCCCGTCGCACCAGCAGTCGCACCGCGTGTTCCCCGGCAACCGGCCGAGCACCACGATCCTGGCGCCGCAGCTGACGCCGTCGGTGCTCGGCCAGCTGATCGCGCTCTACGAGCACATCGTCTTCGTGCAGGGCGTGGTGTGGGGACTGAACAGCTTCGACCAGTGGGGAGTCGAGCTCGGAAAGGCGCTGGCCACTCGCATCGTGCCCGAACTGGCGGACGGCAGCACCGCACCGCACGACGCATCGACCGCTGCACTCATCGACTGGTACCGCTCGCAGCGAGGGCGCTGACAGCGGTCGGTGTGCCGTCACCCGATGCGGGCGACGACGGCCTTCAGGTAGGCGCCCTCGGCGAAGCCGATCGGGTGGTCGACGGCATGGCCGGTGCGTGCCGTCACCCGCATGGTTCGTCCCACTGCGTCGGCAGCGTCGAGCACCGCCCGCTCGAGTTCGCCTGCGCCGACCCGCGCGGTGCACGAGCACTGCATGAGGGTGCCGCCCGGGCGGAGCACGTCGATGGCCAGCGACGCGAGCGCCGAGTAAGCGCGCAGGGCACCCTCGACCTGCGCTGCCCGCGACGCGAACGACGGCGGATCGACAATGACGAGGTCGAACTGCTCGCGGCGGGCGCGCATCTGCCGGAGCACTGCGAACGCATCGCCGGTGACGTTCCGGTGGACGCAGGCCGCCACCGCAGGCAGGTGGCGGTTCCGCGCCAGGTTGCGCTCGGCGACGGCCAGCGTCGGCGCGCTGAGGTCGACCGACACCACCTCGGCTGCGCCGCCGGCGGCGGCATGCACCGTGAAGCCGCCGGTGCTGGCGAAAACGTCGAGCACGCGGCGCCCCCACGCGAGCGAGGCAGCGAGGGCACGGTTGTCGCGCTGGTCGAGGAAGTGGCCGGTCTTCTGCCCGGCGACGACGTCGGCCTCGAACCACAGTCCGAGCTCGGTGAAGGCAACCGGACCGTCGGGGTGCGTGCCCAGCAGCGCATCGCCGTCGGCACATCCGCCGAGGTGCCGCTCGGGCACCGACCGGGCGAGGCGCAGTACGACCGACTCGGGATGCAGCAGGTCGTCGACTGCGGCCACCATGTCGTCGAGGTGGGGAATCCACGCGGCCGAGTACGCCTTCAGCACGGCGACGCGCTCGTAGCGGTCGATCACCAGTCCCGGCAGCCCGTCGTTCTCGCCGTGCACCACCCGGTATCCGGTGGTGTCGCCCCGCTCGATGAGGGGCGCACGGCGGGCGAGGGCCGCCCGCAGTCGCTCGCGCCAGAACGAGCCGTCGATTTGCAGCGGTCGCCCGCAGTGCAGCACCCGGATCCTCACCGGACTCGTCGGGTCCCAGAGGCCGATGGCAGCGAAGCGTCGCTGGTCGTCGAAGATCACCGCCAGGTCGCCGGGGGCCCCCTCGGGCGACACCGACGCGATCGACCTGTCGAAGACCCACGGGTGGCCGCCGCGCACCTGGCGGAGGGCGTCGGGCGTCACCCTGACGGCCAGGCGCCGGGCCGCCGGGCCGCGAGATCGGCCGGCCGACGGCGTGCTGTCCACGCCGGGAGGGTACGGCCTGCGCAGCGCCGATCGGTGAATCTCCCGGTGCCGCCCGCCCGCCGATCGGGCAGACTCGGGGGATGGCAACCGCAGCGGGAATCGAACGGGTCGGCGTGGTGGGAGCGGGCCTGATGGGCTCGGGCATCGCCGAGGTGTGCGCCCGGGCGGGGCTCGACGTCATCGTGCGGGAGGTCGACGCCGCGGCGTGCGAGCGCGGCCGCGACCGCATCGTCGGCAGCCTCGACCGCGCCGTCCGCAACAACAAGATCTCCGAAGCCGACCGCGACGCCGCCGTGTCGCGGCTGCACGTCACCTCCGACTTCGCCGACTTCGTCGACCGGCAGCTGGTGGTCGAGGCGGTCATCGAGGACGAGTCGCTGAAGACCTCGGTCTTTCGCGAACTCGACCGGCACGTCGCCGATCCCTCCGCCATCCTCGCCAGCAACACCAGCTCGATCCCGATCATGAAGCTCGGCATCGCGACGCAGCGGCCCGAGCAGGTGATCGGCATCCACTTCTTCAACCCGGTGCCCGTGCTCCGACTCGTCGAACTGGTCACGACGCTGCTCACGTCCACCGACACCGCCACGGCCGCCGAGTCGTTCGCCGCCGAGTCGCTCGGCAAGCGGGTCATCCGCAGCCAGGACCGCGCCGGCTTCGTCGTCAACGCGCTGCTCATCCCGTACCTGCTGTCGGCGATCCGGATGATGGAGTCGGGATTCGCCACCGCCGAGGACATCGACACCGGCATGGTCGAGGGCTGCAACCACCCGATGGGCCCGCTGCGGCTCACCGACCTCATCGGCCTCGACACCACGATGGCGGTCGCCGAGAGCCTGTACGCCGAGTTCAAGGAGCCGCTGTACGCGGCACCGCCGCTGCTGTCGCGGATGGTCGAGGCCGGGCTCCTCGGCCGCAAGTCCGGGCGCGGCTTCTACGACTACCACGCCGGGTCTCGGTAGCCGATGGGCGACTCGCTCGAGCGCATCACGAACCTGCTGGCGCTCCTGCTGTCCTCGCACCGCGGCGTCACCCTCGCCGATATCCGCAACGACCTCGCCAACTTCTACGGGGGCGGCAGCGTCGAGACCACCAGGGCGCTGTTCGAACGCGACAAGCGCACCCTGCGCTCCATCGGGGTGCCGATCGAGTCCGAGGTGCTGGGCGGCGGCGACGCCGGCCGCACTCGCTACTCGGTCGACCGTCACCGCTTCCAACTCACCGACCTCGACCTCGAGCCCGACGAGCGTGCCGCGCTCGAGCTGGCGGTCTCGGCAGCGCGCCTGTCGAACGCCAACCTCGGTCTGCTGAAGCTGGGCGGCATGCGGGGGGCATCGATGGTGTTCGCCAACATTCCCGACCTGCCGTCGCTGCCGGCGCTGCGCGAGGCAACGGCGAGGTCTGCGAGGGTGCAGTTCCGCTACCGCGACCTCGACCGCATGCTGCACCCGTATGTGCTGCTGCTGCGAGAGGGCTTCTGGTACGTGATCGGCTTCGACGAGACGCGGGGCGAGCGGCGCACCTATCGCGTCGACCGCATCGAGGGCGACGTCGTCGTCGGCGAGCCGGGGGCCTTCGAGCGCCCGGCCGACTTCGACGTCCGCACGGCGTTCCCCTCCGATGCCCGACTGCTGGGCGACGAGCCCGAGACCTTCGCGACGGTTCGGATCAGCGCCGTGCGCCATGGCCACGGGCGCGAACTCGGCTCGGTGGTCGAGCGACGACCCGATGGCTCGATGGTCGTCGAGGTGCCGTGCGCCAACCGCGACGCCTTCCGGTCGTGGCTGCTCGGCTGGGACGTCGATGCCGAGGTGCTCGGGCCCCCCGACGTGCGTGCCGACTTCATCGGTTGGCTCCGGGCAATGGCGGACAGGCCATGAGCATCCGTCGCGGCCCGCGGTCGACAGCCGATCGCCTGCGCGGCCTGCTGGTGATGCTGCCGTGGCTCGCCGAGCGCGGCCGGGTGCGGATCGACGAGATGGCCTCGCAGTTCGACCTGTCGGTCGAAGAACTCGTCGGCGATCTCACGCTGGCAGCGATGTGCGGGCTTCCACCGTTCCAGGACGAACTCATCGACGTCTACTTCGATGACGACGACGTGTGCTGCGACGTGCCACGCGTGTTCACCCGCCCGCTGCAGCTCACTGCTATCGAGGGATTCCAGGTGCTCGTGTCGGCGCGCATGGCGATGCAGGTGCCGGGTGCCGACCGAGGCGGAGCACTCGGCCGGGCGCTCGACAAGCTGCGGACGGTGCTCGGCGACGACGGAGTCGTGGTCGACGACGAGCCCCCGCCGGCCACTGCCGCGCTCACCGAGGCCATCCGCCGCTGCGAGCGGGTGCACATCGGATACTGGACGCGGGGCGAGTCGCGCGGCGAACGCGACATCACCCCGTACGCGCTGTTCACCGACCGCGGCAACTGGTACGTGAAGGCCGACGACCACCAGTCGGGCGAGGAGCGAGTCTTCCGCGTCGACCGGATCGATCTCTGCGAGCGCACCGGGATCTACGACGATCCACGCGAGGTCGACGTGCCCGAGTCCGACGAGTGGTTCCTCGACGAGGATCATCCCGTCGCCACGATCGAGGTCGACCGGACCGGCGGGTGGGTGGTCGAGCGCTATCCGTTCCGCCGAGCCGAGCCGCTGGGCGACGGCTGGCGGATCGATCTCACGGTGGCGACGCGAGAATGGCTGGCCGAGCTGATGCTGCGGCTCGGGCCGACGGCGCGAGTGGTGTCGCCGCCGGACCTGGCCGACGTCGGCACCGAGGCGGCCCGCCGGCTGCTCGAGGTCTACGACGCCGGCGGCAGCGACGCCAGCTGATCGGCGCTCGCCACCCCGTGGGCCCGCAGCAGGTGGGGCAGCACGGCGGCGGCGGCCTCGGCGTCGGCGAGCGCGTCGTGGGCGTTGACCAGGCTGACGCCGTAGCGATCGCAGACGTCGACCAGGCGGTGCGAGAGGCGGCGGCCGGGGTCGAGCGCCCGCGAGAGGCGGAGCGTGCAGATGGGCGAGTGGAGCGGGAGCCGGATGCCGGATCGCTCGGCCTCGGCAGTGAGGAAGGCGAGGTCGAACGGCGCGTTGTGCGCCACGACCCGTGCCGAGTCGAGGCGGCGGGCGAGCTCGGCCAGTGCCGTGGCGGTACGCGGTGCCCGCCACAGGTTGCGGCGGCGGATGCCGTGCACCTCGGTGGGCCCGACGGATCGCCAGGGGACCAGGTCGGGACGCACGAGTGTCGACCAGCGGTCGATGATCGTGCCGTCGGCGTCGACCACTACGACGCCGATCTGCAGCACCCGATGCTGGACCGGGTCGAGCCCGGACGTCTCGACGTCGACTACGGCGAAGCGCTCACGGGCAAGGCTGTCGTCCACGACGGGCACCCTAGGGGAGCGGAGCGACGCGGCCCAGCGGGGTGGCTCGGGGGGAGTGCCACCGCACCACTGGGCCGGTCGCTGCCGGGGACTGGCCCCGGAACGTGACGGCGAGGTGCCGGTCAGGCGCGCATGGCACGGGCGCGGACACCGATCGGTGCCGAGACCGTGAAGCCGGCGAGGTGCCGGTCCTCTTCGCTCTCGCCGGCCCAGAAGCCGTATTCGTGGTTGGTGCGGGCGAATGTGCGGCAATCCTCGAGCACCGGGCACGAGAGGCACAGCTTGCGGGCCTTCGCCTCGCGGCGCTCACGGGCCTGGGGGCGCTCCGCCCGGGGCGGGAAGAAGAGGTGCGTCTGGCCTTTGCAGACCGCATCCTCCATCCACGAGGTCTCGCCGGTCGGTGCGGGGATTCCGACTACCTGCAGGGTGGCCATGCCATTGTCTCCTTTGGGTGGGCTTTTATCACTAACACCCGATGACTTCATGCTAAATGATTCGAGGGCGAAGTCAAGGGCCATTCCGATGCAACCTGCCAATCGCCGCGATTGAGGCGGGCGATGACCCGGGCATGCCGGTGGGACCCCGTCCGGCGGCAGCGGACAGCGGGCTCGAGGGCGGACAACGGCCGATCCGGCTGACGGGAGGGTCGGCCGCCGGCCGCCGGCCGCTACAGCAGCTCGGCGGCCAGGCTGGCCACGGTGCTGCGCTCGCACGACGTCAAGGTGACGTGCCCGAAGCACGACTGGCCGCCGAACGCCTGGATGAGCACCGCCAGCGCATTGTTCGACTCGCCTAGGTACGGGGCGTCGATCTGGCTGGTGTCGCCGGTGAAGACCACCTTGGTTCCCTCGCCGATGCGGGTGAGCACGGTCTTCAGGGTGGTGGGCTCGAGGTTCTGGGCCTCGTCGACCACCACCATCTGACGGTGCAGGCTCCGCCCGCGGAGGAAGGTGACCGACTCGAGCGACAACTGGCCCCGGTTGACGAGTTCGTCGACGAGCCGCTGGGCGTCGTTCGAGCTGCGCTGGTCGGTGAGGGCCACGATGGCGTCATGGATCGCCGACATCCACGGATCGAGTTTCTCGTCGAGCCCCCCGGGCAGGAAGCCGACATCGGCGCGGCCCACGGGCACGAGCGGGCGGTAGACGGCCAGCCGCTCATAGCGGCGCTGCTCGACGACCTGCTCGAGTCCCGCTGCAATGGCCAGCAGTGTCTTGCCGGTGCCCGCCCGGCCGTCGAGGGCGACGATGCTCACGTTGGGGTCGAGGAGCAGGTCGAGGGCGAAGCGCTGCTCCTTCGAGCGGGCGCGCAGCCCCCACGCCTCGGGAGCGCCGTGGGTGAGGGCGTCGATCCGGTCGCCGCGCCGTCGGGCCAGGGCCGACTGCGAGCCGGCGCGCACGACAGCGAAGGCGTTCTCGTGCAGTTCGGCCGCGTGCTCGGCGGGCAGCTGCTCGATGTCGACGTGCCCCGCTGAGTAGAGGTGGTCGACGACATCGTGGTCGACCTCGATGGTGGTCCAGCCCGCAGGGCGCGTGTCGGAACTGCGGCCAACCGGCGCATGGGGGCGCGCCTCGAGCCCGAGGTGCGCTGCCTTGATGCGCAGCGCGGCGTCGTTCGAGACGACGGTGGTGGGGGCGTGCTGGGCCTGGCCGAGGGCCGCGCCGATGATCCGGTTGTCGGGAATCGCCGGATCGAGACCGTGCTCGGTGAGAATGTGCCGCTGGATGCCGTTGAGTTCGACGCGCAGGGTGCCGCCGCCGTCGCCGATCGGCGCCGGCGACCCGAGCGAGCCGCCGGCCCGCACGCGCAGGTCCTCGATGGTGCGCAGGGCGGTGCGGGCAGCCCGGCCGACGTCGTCGGGCCGGGTCTTCAGGCCGTCGAGTTCCTCGATCACCGTGAAGGGGATGACGACGTCGGCGTCGCCGAAGCCGTCGAGGCAGCCCGGATCGCCGACGAGCACGGAGGTGTCGAGCACGACGCGGGTGCGGGCAGCAGTGGCCGCAGCGGGCGGGTTGCGGCGACTGCCGCGTGCGGCGACGTCGGTCAACGACGTCCCCGTCGACGAGTGCGGTGTGCGGTGGTCCACGACAACGGGCGCGTTCTAGCCGAAGATGCATCGAAGATGGTGGATGGTCGCCGAAGTCAAGCTGGCGCGCGCCCGCCGATCGTGTTAGTGCAAATGCAACGATGGGAATGCTTGTAATCACCGCGGAAACCTTGTTCCATGTGCACTCGTAACAGCCTCGTTACACAGAAAACCGGTACCCGGAGGTATCACCTACATGACCAAGGCAGAGCTCATCGACGCAGTGGCCGCAGCCGCTGGCGTGACGAAGGCCGATGCGGAGCGCACGGTCGGAGCGTTCTTCGATGTCGTCCTCGCGGCGACGAAGAAGGGCGACAAGGTGGCGTGGCCGGGCTTCGGCTCGTTCAGCACGTCGAAGTCGGCCGCCCGCACGGCGCGCAACCCCCAGACGGGTGCGGTCGTCCAGGTTGCCGCCTCGACGCGCATGAAGTTCACCTCCAGCAGCACGCTGAAGGCCGCGCTCAACCCCAAGAAGTAAGACCAATCCCACCAACCAACAATCCACACAACAGGAAGGAAACTTCAGTGGCAGCAGCAAAGAAGACGGCCAAGAAGGCCGCAAAGAAGGCCCCGGCAAAGAAGGCCGCCAAGAAGGCGACCAAGAAGGCCGTGAAGAAGGCTCCGGCAAAGAAGGCAGCCAAGAAGGCGACGAAGAAGGCCGCCAAGAAGGCGACCAAGAAGGCCGCCAAGTAATACTGGCGTCCAGCCGAACAACGAATGAACGGGGGGCCCTCGGCCCCCCGTTCGCCGTTTTCGGGAACGACTGCGCTCGATGCTCGTGCGGTGCGGTGATGGGCGCGACCGCGGCCGGCGAGTTGGAACCGACGTTCCAGCGACGTCAGCGCCGCCGCCTCACAGGCTGGCGATGCGCTTGAACACCTCGGCGGCCGACATGCCGTGCGGCGCGCCGAGCTCGCCGAGGCGGGCGGTGATCCTGGTGCGGAACGCCTCGAGCTGTGCCGGGTCAAGGGCCTTCATCGTGCTCTCGAACTGGCTCTCGTGAGCCTCGAGCGCATGCAGCTTGGCGGCGAGGTGCGCGCTGACGTCCTCGACGTGGTCGGGCTCGTCGGCCTCCCAGAGCAGCAGCACGCTCGGCCGATGGGGCGGCAGTCGGTGCTCGGGGAAGAAGTGCGGATCGCGTGCCGCGACGATGCCCTCGCAGGCCAGCAGCCCCGCATGACGATGGTCGGGATGGAGGCGATAGCGCTTCCAGGGATCGTGTCCGAGCACGGCCTCGGGCCGCAGCTCGCGGATCACCCGGGCCACCTCGCCGCGGGCGACGAGGTCGCTCTCGAGTTCGCCGTCGACGCGTCCGAGGAACACCACCGAGCCGGCGTTCGCGCCGGCGAGTCGGCGCGCCGCCTCGCGCTGCTCGGACTGGCGCTGGGCGATGAGCCGAGCGGTGTCGGCCGACGCGTCCCACGTGCCCTTCGAGCCGTCGGTGAGCACGAGATGGTGCACGACGCATCCAGCGGCGGCCCACTTGGCGAGCGTGCCGCCGCAGCCGAACTCGACGTCGTCGGGATGCGCGCCGATGGCGAGCGCCGACGCCGGCACGGGTTCGTTGGCGCTCACCGTGGCTGCTGCGCGCGCTGCGGGTTGGCCTGGGTCGTTGGCGGTGTCGGTCGTAGCCATTCGGGGAGTGCCTCCTGCACGAGAGGGTGACAGAGATCGTCGGGCGCGTCGATTTCGAGGGCGAGGAGCAGGTCGCGCCGCACGACGAGCGGCAGACCGGTGTCGAGTGCCAGTCGCTGGTGCCGATCGAACGAGCGCCTGCCGTAGGCGAAGGGAAAGTCACTGTCGACGGGCACTGATGCAACGTTGGTGCCGTCGCCGGCGAGATCGGGGACGAGCGTGACCGCCCCCGGCGTGCAGACCCCGTCGAAGGTGCGGGCACACGGCAGGTCGCCGTGGGCGACGATGACGTGTGCCGCCCCGAGGGTGCCGAGCGCCGCCACCCCGTTGCGCACCGCTCCGTCGAGGCCGGTGCCGGGCGACCAGATCACGTCGGCGCCGGCGGCCTCGGCCCACGCGGCGACCTCGCGGTCGTCGCACACCACGTGCACCGGGATGCTGCCGGCGGCCGCGACGACTGTCTGCGCCGTGTGCCGGGCAAGGCCGACCCGTTGTGCTGGAGTCAGCACCCCGGCGAGGCGCGCCTTGGCACGGCTGAACGACTTGATCGGCACGAGCACCCTGATGGCAGCGGCGGCGGGGGCTGGCACGCCGGCATCGTAGGGGTGGACGCCTACGCTGGTCGCATGCCGATCACCGTGGCCGTCATCGGCGCCGGCTCGTGGGGCACCACCGTGGCGTCACTCGTCGCCGAGAACTGCCCCACCGTGCTGTGGGCACGTCGCCCCGAGCTTGCTGCGTGCGTCAACGAGCGCAGGCAGAACCCCGACTACCTGCCCGGGTTCGCGCTATCGGATCGACTCCGGGCGACCTCGTCGATCGAGGAGGCCGTGTCGGCTGCCGACGTGCTGGTGATGGCAACGCCGTCGCACGGGTACCGGGCCGCCGCTGCCGCCGCGGCCCCGCACCTTCGGGCGTGGGTGCCCGTGGTCAGCCTGGCCAAGGGACTCGAGGAGTCGACGCTGCAGCGCATGAGCGAGGTCACGCGCGACGAGATGCCGGGTCATCCCGTGGCGGTGCTGACCGGGCCGAACCTTGCCAAGGAGATCCTGGCCGGTCAGCCGGCAGCCAGCGTGGTCGCCGTCGACGACGCCGACATCGCCGCCGAGCTGCAACGGGTCTTCAGCCGCCCGACACTGCGCATCTACACCAACGTCGACGTCGTCGGCTGCGAGGTGGGCGGCGTCGTGAAGAACGTGATCGCCATCGCAGCGGGCATGGCCGAGGGGATGGGCTTCGGCGACAACACCAAGGCGACGCTGATCACCCGCGGCCTTGCCGAGATTGCGAGGCTCGGCGCGGCGATGGGCGGTGCGCCCGCCACGTTCGCGGGACTCGCCGGCATGGGCGACCTCATTGCCACGTGCTCGTCGCAGCAGAGCCGCAACCACATGGTGGGCGTCCGCCTCGGCCGCGGCGAGTCGATCGGCGACGTGGTGGCATCGACCAACACCGTGGCCGAGGGCGTGAAGAGCTCTCCGAGCGTGCTGGCGATCGCCCGCCAGCACGGCATCGAGATGCCGATCACCGAGCAGGTGGTGGCGGTGTGCCACGAGGGACGCAGCGCCCGCCAGGCGGTCGAGGCGCTGATGCAGCGGAGCCGCAAGAGCGAGTTCGGCTGACGGGCCGCCGCCGACGGCATGATGGCTGCAGCGAGGACGCGAGCGAGAGATGGTGTGCGTGTGATGGAACGCGAGAGCGCAGGTGCGAGATGGTGACGACAGGCGTCCTGGGGCAGCGGTGGCGCGCCACGGTGTCGCCGTGGGGCGCCATCGAGCCATGGTCGGGGGGCGATCCGGTCGACTGGCATGTGGCGGCGACCGATCGCTGGCACTCGCCACGGAGCGAGTCGACGGTTCGCCAGCGTCGCGTCGAGGGCACGGCGGTGGTGGAGACGCGGCTGCGCGTGCCCGACGGCGACGTGGTGCACACCGTCTACTCGGTGGCCGATCACGGCGGCCTCACGCTGATCGCAGTGCGCAACGAATCGCCCTCGCCGGTGGTGGTGGCCTTCACCCGGGGCGACCTGCTGACGGCGCGGCCGCCGTCGACGGCGATCGAGGGCATCGACCTTCCCGCTGGCAGCGTGGCCATCCCGGTCGGCCACCACGCCGAGGTGGTGGTCGGACTCGCGCACCCGCCGCGTCGCGGCGACCTTCCCCTGCCGGTTCCCAGTGCGGCGGGCGTTGCCCGCGGCTGGACGGCAATCCTCGACCGAGCGAGCAGGTTCGCGGTACCCGATGCCGGCGATCTCGACGCAGTCGCCGCAGCGCGCTGCGAGTTGGCCCTCTGCGGCCCGGCACTGCCCGATGACGACGCGGTCGGATTCCTGCTGGGCGCGGCGCAACTAGTGCGCATGGGCGAGAAGGCCGACGACTGGGTGCCCGACGTCGCTGGCGCCGTCGAGTCGGTGCTGCGCGGATCGTCGGGATCGTCGAACCTCGACTGGTCGTCGTCGGCGGCGCTCGAGGCGGCAGCCGTCGTGTTTGCCAGGGCCGACGAGCGACGGGCGCTTATCGACCTGGGCCGCGGGCGCGCCGCACTCGGCGCAGCATCGCTGCCACCCGTCGAGGCGCCGCGCGACGCCATTCGGCACCTCGAGTGGTTCGAGCGCAGGTTCGCGTCGGGCGTCGCGCTGCTGCCGAGCGGCAGGCCGACGGCATGGCTCGGCTCGTCGGTCGAGTGCTACGGAGTTCCCACGGGGCCGGCGTCGAGCGTGTCATTCGCGCTCAGGTGGCACGGCGAGCGCCCGGCGGTGCTGTGGGAGCAGTCGGGCGAGGCGGTGATGCTGACCTCGCCGGTGGTCGCGCCGCAGTGGTCGTCGGCAGCGACCTCGGGCGAGGCGCTGTGGCCGTCGCCGGCGACATCGGGCTGAGCCCTTCCCGCTGCTGACGGCTCGCACACGGCGCGCACGACGTCCGTCAGCCGGATGCCCGTCAGCAGGATGTTCGTCAGCCCGGGGGCTCGAGCACGGCTGCGTCGCCGAGATGCACCTCGCCCGGCTCGAGCACGGTGGCGTAGACGCGGCTGACCGGCCCGCGGTCGGCGTGGATGCGGTCGAAGCGCCCGTCGGCGAAGCACGGCGCGAGTTGCTTGCACGGCACCGCGAAGCTCGACACCTCGCAGAGCGCAGCGCCGAGGCGAAGCCGCACGCCGGGTCGCACCTGCTGCCAGTCGAGTCCGCTGACGGTGACGTTCTCGCCGGCGGCGCCGGCGGCCACCGGATGTCCGTTGGCAGCAAGCGAGCTGATCACCTCGGTGCTCCATATGCACAGTGCCTGGTACGGGGCGCCGTGATGACGTCGGCTGTGCTGGCGGTCGCCGCGAGCGCCGGACCACGTGATCTCGAGCATGTCGCGCGGCGACTTCGGCACGCCGCCGTCCGACACGTGCAGGGCATCGATTCGGCCGGTGGCAGTGGCGGGCAACTGCCCTGCCGCGCGCAGTACCGGCCCCGCGGCGCGCCACGCCTCCCAGGCGCTCGCGATGTCGTCAGCGATGTCGCCGGTGAAGACGGGTCGCAGGTGCTCGATGAGGGATCCGTTGCGCCCGGCACCGAGTTCGTGCCAGATCCCGTCGAAGCCGTGCACGGCCCGCTCGGCATCGGAGACGCTGAACGAGTAGGGGCCGATGCCGATCATGCCCACACCGTAGGCTGGGCCGATGACGGGCAACGACTCGCTGATCCCTGCCCCGCCGGCCGCGGCCAACCTGTCGGCACTGCGGCTCACCGAGTGGACCTCGTGCGGCGGCTGCGCCGCCAAGTGGGGTGCCTCGCTGCTCACCGAGCTGGTGCGCGACGTGCCGCCGGGCTCCGACCCCGACCTGCTGGTGGGCCTTGCGCCATTCGACGACGCAGCGATCTACCGACTCACCGACGACCTGGCCATGGTGTCGACCACCGACTTCTTCCCGCCGCTCGTCGACGACCCCTCCGACTTCGGCGCCATCGCCGCTGCCAACGCCTGCAGCGACGTGTTCGCCATGGGCGGACGAGTCGTGGTGGCAGTGAACATCGCTGCATTTCCCGAGCACATGCCGCACGACGCGATCGCCGCCATCTTCGATGCTGCTGCGGCAACGGTCGCTGCAGCCGGCGGGACCGTGGCGGGCGGCCACACCATCCGTAATCCCGAGCCGGTGTTCGGCCTTGCCGTGCAGGGACTGGTGCATCCCGACCGCGTGTTCCGCAAGGGCGGCGCGCATGCCGGCGACGTGATGGTGCTCGGCAAGCCGCTCGGCACCGGTCTCGTGCTGGCTGGCGGCGATGGTGGCGAGAAGGCTGCGGCAATCGCAGGAATGCGGATGCTGAACCGTGCGTCCTCCGAGGAACTGCAGTCGCTCGGCTCGGCGGTGCATGCCGTCACCGACGTCACCGGATACGGGCTCGCTGGTCATGCGTGGGAGATGGCCGAGCGCGGCGGACTGCGCGTCGTGCTGCACGGCGACGCGCTGCCGGCCTACCCGGGGGCGCGCGAGGCAGCCGAGCGAGGCGTTCGCACGGGCGGCGATCGCCGCAACCGCGACTACGTGACAGCGCATTCGTCGAGCAGCACCACGCCCGTGGCCGAGGCACTCTGCTTCGACCCGCAGACCTCGGGCGGCCTGCTTGCGGCAATCGACCCCGGCGCCGTCGGCTCGCTCAGCGGGCAGTGGTCCGTGGTGGGAGAGGTGGCGGCGGGGCACTCCTCGCTCGTGCTCGCCTGACGCCGATGGCCGGTCCTGCACCGTCGCGAGACGTCGAGCACGAGTTGTGGGCTGCGGGCCACGACGTCGTGGTCGGCATCGACGAGGTGGGGAAGGGCGCGTGGGCGGGCCCGCTCGTCGTCGGCGCAGCGGTGCTGCCGCGTGATCGGCGGGTGAATGGCGTACGCGACTCGAAGGCGCTGTCCGAGCGGCAGCGCGAAGAGTTGTACGACCGCGTTGCGGGCTGGTGCGCGGCGTGGTCGGTCGGCGCTGCCACCCACGCCGAGTGCGACGAGCTGGGCATGGCGGAGGCGCAGCGACTTGCCACCCGCCGGGCACTCGATGCACTGGGCGTGCGGCCCGATGCGGCCATCGTCGACGGCCGCTGGGACTTCGTCGGTGACGGTGTCGAGCGCGTCGAGATGCGCGTCAAGGCCGACCGCGACTGCCTGCCCGTCGCAGCGGCCAGCGTGCTGGCCAAGGTGCTGCGCGACCGCGAGATGCGGGCGCATGCGGTGGACTTCCCGTGGTGGTCGTTCGAGTCCAACAAGGGATACCCGTGCCACCACCACCGAACGGCGCTGCAGGGATACGGGCCTTCGTCGATCCACCGTCGTTCGTGGGCGTTCATGGACAACTTCGTCCCGTGGCCGGGCGTCGGACGGCAGGCGAGGCCGCTGCAGGCGTCGCTCTTCTGACCGGTCGGGGCGACCGCCTACCCTCGCAGTGATGGCGAGCGAGTGGCAGCAGCGTGACGGCGATCCGCTGGCGGATGCCGTGCCCGCGTCGAACATCGCCGATCTCCCGGCCGAGGCGGACGTCATCGTCATCGGGGCCGGGCTCGCCGGTCTCCGGTGTGCCGTCGACCTTGCGGCGCAGGGGCGTGACGTCGTGGTCGTCGAGGCGAGGCAGCGCGTGGGCGGCCGCGTCTGGAGCCATCGTTTCGCGAACGGGCAGGTGTGCGAGCGCGGCGCCGAGTTCGTCGACAGCCACCACACCGCCGTACTCGGTCTCGCAGCCGAACTCGGGTTGCGCTCGTCTGAGCGCGACATCGCCGTCGATGTCGACGGCGTGCTCGTCGATGCTGGTGGGCGGCCGGTGCCCATGCGCCTGCACGCGACGCTTGTCGACGACCTGCAGCGATGGGAACACGCCCTGCAGTCACTCGATCCCCGGCATGCGTCGGACGACGCCTCGCTGGCTGCGCTGATCGACTCGCTCGGGCTGTCCGCGGTGTCGCGTCTCGTTGTCGGCCGGGACGTCAGGACCGAGTTCATGCTGCCGCCCGAGGAGATCAGCCAGCGGTTCGCGGCGCACGTGACGTCACGGCAGACGGCGGGCCGACGCGAGGTGCACCGCATCGTCGGCGGCAACGACCAACTCGCGACAGGCCTCGCGCGTGTGCTGGCAGACGCCGGCGGTCGACTCGTGGTGGGCGCGCCGGTGGCTGCCATCGACGCCGAGCGGGGGAGCGTGCGCCTGGTCACCGGCGGCGAACTGGAGGCGCGTGTCGTGGTGGCGGCAGTGCCGTTGCCCGTGCTGTCGAGGCTGTGGCGTGACATGCCGCCCGAGCTGGCGGCCCTCGGGTACGGCATCGGCGGCAAGATCAGCATCCAGTTCTCGCGGCGGCTGTGGCGCGACCTCGGCCGCAACGGCACGGTGCTCAGTGACCGCCGATGGGGACACCTCTGGGAGACCACCGACGACCAGTTCGGCGACTCAGGCGTGCTCACCAACCTGCTCGCCTCGCATGACGGCGCGTCGTTCGCCGCCCTTCCCGACGCGCCCGAGCAACTGCTGGCCGAGATCGAGCGGATCTTCCCCGGCGCACGCGGGCTCGCCGGCGAGCGCGTCCAGACCGACTGGACCAACGACCCGCACAGCCTCGGTGCCTATTCGTGCGGCGGCCAGGGGCAATGGACAGTGGCGTGCGACGCGATGTCCGGTCCCTCGGAACGTCTCTGGATCGCCGGCGAGCACGAGGACGAGTTCACCGGCTACATGGAAGGCGCACTCCGGAGCGGCCGGCGAACCGCGGTCCGCGTTGCCGACTCGGTGTTCTGACGCGCAGTCTGCGCCGCCGCGCGACGGCACCGCCTAGTGTCCCGCTCTGTCCGCTGCCGGCGACGCCGGTCGACCTGAAGGGGAGTAGCCAATGGCGACGTGCAGGAGCCTCACGGTAGGAATGCGCAACGGCGAGTGGACGCGCGCGATCGTCGACTTCCCCCTGGCCGACCTCGGCGACGGCGAGGTGCTCGTCGAGGTGGGCTACTCGTGCGTGAACTTCAAGGACGGCCTCGCCGGCAGTGCCACGGGACGCGTGGCGCGTCTCGACCCGCTCATCCCCGGTGTCGACCTTGCCGGTGTCGTCGTCGAGTC
>JBJTRF010000175.1:0-18586 GCA_046076025.1 Ilumatobacteraceae bacterium | reverse complement strand
GGTAGAGGGCGAGGAGGACGAGTTCGAGGATGCCCCGGCCGATGCGGCCGCAGAGGGCGCTCGCCGGCGTGCCGCTGCCGAGGACGAAGACGACGACGAGATGCTGTCGGCCGACGATGTCGAGGAAGACCTCGACACCATCCTCAAGGCAACGATGGCCGGAGCCGACGAGGACTACGTCGACGAGGAAGAGGAGGGGCCCGAGGTGCAGGGCGACCAGGGCGACAAGCTCCAGCCCAAGCGCGCCGACGAGCGGCTGTGCTCGTCGTGCTTCCTGCTGGTCCGCCAGGCCGCCCCGTCGTGCCCGGTCGGCGACGACGACTGCCCGCTGTTCTCCTGAGGCAGCGGTGATGGCAGCCGAGCCGGAGTCCAGCGAGCCCGAGCCTCTCGAGCCGAGATCGCTCGTCGAGCAATTGCTTGATCTGGCGCTCTATGCGCCGCTCGGCGCAGTTGATGCGGTGCGTCGCGAAATGCCGCGGCTTGCCCAGCGCGGTCGGTCGCAGTTCGAGCAGCAGGTCCGCACGGCGAGGTGGGTCGGCGAGATGGCCGTCAGGATGGGCCAGTCGAAGATCGCCTCAGAGGTCGCCGCTCGTCGTCGACCGCCCGAGCGTGGCGCTGCTCCGGATGATGGCGCCGACGGAGCGACGCCAGTCGCCGGTGCCGGCCTTCATCTCGTCGAGCCAGCGGTCGTGGCCGCCGAGCCGTTCCCCGGCTACGACACGCTGCCCGCCGCCGAGCTCGTGCCCCTGCTGGGTCGGCTCTCACGCCCCGAGCTCGAGGCCGTTCGCGGCTACGAGTCGGCGATGCGCAACCGGCGCACCGTGCTCGCCCGAGTGGAGCAGCTGCTCGCCGCCTGAGCGGGCAGCGTGCGAGCATGTCGTCGGTCGACACCGCCGTACGCCGCCTGGAAGCGGGTGACTGCGAGCTGGTGCTGCTCCTCGAGCGAATGTGGCGTGCTGCCGCTGCCGACTACCGGGGAGCCGACGTGCTGCTCGACGAGGTTCCGGCCGTGGGCGCCTGGTCCGATCACGTCGGCGACGACAGCCGTCCGGTGTGGGTGGGCACTGTCGACGGAGTCGCTGCCGGGTACCTCTGCCTCGATGCGACCTCGGACGTCGCATCGGTTCGGCAGGTGTTCGTGCATCCCGAGGCACGCGAACTCGGCCTGGGCGACGATTTGCTTGCGGCCGCACTCGCCTTTGCCCGGTCGAGGGATTGCGTCCGGTTCGAGGGTGCTGCGCTGCCGGGCGACCGGCTCACCAAGAATCTCTATGAACGGGCCGGCATCGTGGCCCGCAAGGTCGTGCTGTCGACCAGCCTCGACTGAGCGGTCAGCGACCCTTCCACTCGGGGGCGCGCTTCTCGATGAAGGCGGTGAGTCCCTCCTTGGTGTCCTCGGACGACAGCACCTTGGCGAACTCGTCGTTGGTCATGCGCTTCAGGGTGTCGTCGTCGCCCCACGCCGACGCCAGCACGACCCGACGGCTCGCCCACACGGCGAGCGGTGCGGCTGCGCAGATGGAGTCGGCGAGGCGCTGCGCCTCGGCGAGGGCTTCGCCGGGGCCGACGAGTCGGTTGACGAGGCCGAGTTCGTAGGCGCGCTGGGCGGGGATCGGCTCGCCGGTGAGGATGGCCTCCATTGCCGCCGCCTGGCCAATGGCACGGGGCAGACGGAAGAGTCCGCCGGCTCCGGCAATGAGGTTGCGCTTCACCTCGGCGAGTCCGAAGGCGGACTGCGTCGTGGCGACGACCAGATCGGCTGCGAGGACGATCTCGCAACCGCCTGCCGTGGCAAGTCCGTCGACGGCCACGATCACCGGCTTGGTGCGCTCGCGGTAGACGAACCCCGCAAAGCCGCCGCGTGCCGTCGCTAGTGCCGCCGCGTTACCGGAGTTGATTGCCTTCAGGTCGGCGCCGGCGCAGAACACCGGCCGTTCCTGTCCGGCAGTGTTCGCCGTGATGATCCCAACCCACACGTCGGGGTCGTTCTCCATCGAGTCGATCGCCGCCTCCATCGCAGCGGCCACGTCGCCATTGACGGCATTGCGCGCCTCGGGGCGGTTGAGGGTGATGATGGCCGTGCGGCCACTGGCTGCGTAGGAGACGATGTCGGTCATGCGGCTGACGGTAGCGGCGGACGCCTGCAGATGCCGAACCGGTGCGGTCAGGCGTCGGGTGCGGTGCCGTCGGCGTCGCCGGCTTCGGCATGCTCGATCACCTCGGCGACGACGGCCTCGACCGCCGCAACGACCGCCTCGGTGACATCTGCCTCGGTAGCTGCGGGGGCGGCCATGTCGGTCTCGCCAGCGGCCGCCGGCGTTGCGGCATCGTCTGGTGTCGGGACCGGCGCGTCAGCAATGGCGGCCGCTCCTGCCGTGGCCGGTGCTGCCGTGGCCGGGGGAGGCGGTGGCACCGGGCGGCGGCCTGCGGGCGCGCCGCCGGCAGCGGGACGCGTGGGCCGCGTGGGGCGCAATGGCTTGGGCTGGGCCGCCTTGGCATCGACCGCCAGGTCGAACAGTGCGGCCACCTTCGGCAACGCCGGGCCGAGCCGCTTCACCGTGGCGAGCAGTTCGTCGCTGACTTGGGCCGGCTTCGCCGTCGGCGCCACCAGCTGGCGGATCGGGCTGAACGCCGCGGCCTCGAGCACCGCCACCCATCGCTCTGCCAGCGCGTCAGGAGTGAGGTTCTCGTTGGCCGCAGCGGCGAGGCGCCCGGCAAGCTCGGCGGGGAAGCGGACGCCGGCCTTCGGCGGCTGCGACGAGAGCTTCAGGGCGCGCACGACACGACCCACGCCGAGGGCTGCGTCGATGTCGCCGAGCCACTGCGCGAGTTCCTGCTCCTGCTTGGTCGCCAACGCCGCCTTCAGGCGGTCAGCGAGCTCGCGGGTGCTGTCGTCGCGCGCCACCATCGGGTCGTCAGCCGCCACGACGACGCTGCGCAGGTCGCGCAGGTCGAGATCGTCGATGTCGGACAGGGCGGCCTCGGCGCGGTCGCGCCACTCGGCGACGCGCAGCGCGGGCTGCAGGTCCTCGGCGATCTTCAGGATGCCCTTGTCGTCGATCGCAGCCTGGCCCTCGGCAGCGAGACGCCTGTTCTGCTCGGTCAGCGCCTGTCGGACGGCTGGGATGCCGCCCTGCAGCAGGCGCTCGGCGATGGTGCGCTCGGCCTCGGCGAGGCCCTTCAGCACGGCGCTGCGGTGGGCCCGACTCGGCCGGAGGCGCTTGGGCCGCGGCCGCTGGGGCAGCTCGGGTGGTGCGTCGAAGCGCGGCCGGCGATCGGGACGCGGGCCGCGATCGGGCCGGTCGCCCTCGGGACGGCGCGGGCCGCGACGGTCGTCGCGGTCGCGGCGCTCGCGGTCGGGACGATCGCCGCGATCACCACGGTCACCGGGGCGGCGGTCGCCACGGTCGCCGCGATCTCGACGGTCGCCGGGGCGGCGGTCGCCGCGGTCGCCCCGGGCACCCCGCTCCTTGCGGGCGAGCTGCTGGGTGACGGCCTCGAATGGCTTGTCGGACGGTATCAGGGCGAGGAGGTTTGACTTGCCCTCGCGGCCCTTGATCGGGGTGAGCGAGAGGATGGTGATGCCGTCGACGTCGTTTTCGGCCTCGGCCTTGAGCACGGCGCCAACTCCGATACCCGCCGGCACGATCGTGCCATCGAGCACCCCCTTGGGCTGCTGGGCACCGGCAGCGCGCCATGTCCACGTCCCGTCAGGGCGCGCACTAGTGAGCTCGATCTCGAACCGTCGGGACATAGGCGACCACGCTACTGGCTCGGACCACCTGCCTCCACCGCCCGCCAGCGGTACTGTGCCGCTATGCCCGTGTACTCGCTCGGTGATGCCGTTCCCTCGATCCATCCCGACGCCTATGTGCACCCCGACGCCGTCATCATCGGCGACGTGCGCATCGGCGCAGAGGCGAGCATCTGGCCGGGCGCGGTGCTGCGCGGCGACGAGGGCTACATCGCCATCGGCGCGCGCACGAGCGTGCAGGACAACTGCGTGCTGCACACCACGCCCGAGCATCCCACGGTGGTCGGCGACGACTGCGTTATCGGGCACTTGGTGCACCTCGAGGGGTGCACCATCGAACACGGCTGCCTCGTCGGCAATGCCAGCGTGGTGCTGCATCGCGTGCTCGTGCAGACGGGTGCCATCGTGGCTGCGAATGCCGTCGTGCTCGATGGCACGCTGGTGCCGTCGGGGGCCCTCGCCGTTGGCACTCCTGCGCAGGTGAAGGTCGGCAGGGCGCGCCAGCAGATCATCGACGCCGGCGTGGCCTCGTATCGGCAACGCGCCGCGCGCTATCGCCGTGAACTTCGGCGCCTCGACCCGCCGGCAGCCTCGTGATGCCGCAATGAGAGCGCTCGTGGTCACGGTTCCCTCGGCGGAGGCCGAGCTCGCTGCCGATGCGCTCTGGGCACTCGGCGTCGCTGCAGTGGAGGAGCGGTCGATCGACGGCTTTGCGGTCGAGCTCTGGACGTCGATCGGCGAGGGAGGCGGTGACGGAGCGGGCGATGCCAGGGCCGCCGACATGCTCGACAGCCGCGGCTGGGCGTGGCGCTTCGCCGAGGTCGACGAGTCAGTTGCCGACTCGTGGAGGTCCTTCGCGCAGCCGGTGGAGGCCGCGCCGGGCATCGTGATCTGCCCCGCGTGGCAGGTGACCGACCTCCCCGTCGGCGGTGGCGAGGGCAGCGGCATCGTCATCGCCATCGAGCCCGGTGCATCATTCGGGCTCGGCGACCACCCCACGACGATGCTCAGCGTGCGAGCCCTCGCCGGCTACGTGAGACGGGGCGATGACGTGCTCGACGTCGGCTGTGGCAGCGGCGTGCTGTCGATCACGGCGCTGCGGCTCGGCGCGGCGCACGCACGCGCTATTGACATCGCCGACGCAGCGGTCGAGGCGACAGCGCACAACGCTGTCCTCAACGGCGTAGAGGTCGACGTGTCGACGCAGCCGCTCGCCAATGTCGAGGGTGTCTACGACGTCGTGGTGGCCAACATCCTCGCGCCGGTCCTCGTCGAACTGGCTGCCGATCTCCGCAGGGTGACGGGGCGCGTGCTCATCCTCAGCGGCGTGCTCGACGGCCGGTTCGAGCACGTCGTGGCAGCGCTGTCGCCGATGGAGGTCGTCGACGTCGAGGTGATCGACGGATGGGCGTCGGTGGTGCTACGCGGCTGCGCGCCGTCGTCCGGCGAGCACGGTGAGGGCGGCGTTGCGCCCTGATGCTCCCCAGACGCCCGCACCGGGGAACGTCGCGGCGCCGGTGAGGTACAGGCCGCGGACTGCTGTCTGGTAGCGAGTGAGTTCGGGATCGCGCGACCTGAAGGCAGCAAGCGGCCCGCCGGCGAACGACGTGGCGTGTCCGTGCGGCAGATGGAAGTCGCGCTCGTAGAGGTCGGGGGTGACCGCTCGCCAGTCGACGATCGACCGGCGGAATGCATCGCGGCCATCGAGGGTGAGCTCGCCGAAGAGATCCAGCCATCGCGACGGCTCGGGGCTCGATGGCCATCCGACATCGAGTCCGTACGGCGTGAACAGCGCCTCGAGGCTGAAGACGTGCCGGCCGGCGGCAGCGAGGGTGCTGTCGTCGATCGAGGGCGTGTTGGCCAGGAACGCCGGTGCGCCCATCACACGGCCCTGCTGCATCAGGCCGAATGCGTCGTGCATCTGCTGCAGCGACGGGGCCACCACATGGGTCGCCGCCACGGGGTCGGTGATGCCGGCTGCGGCTGCGGCCACCAGCACCGGGGCGCGGTCGAGGACGACATCGAGTTTCGACTCGTAGCCGTCGGCGTGGGGGACGTTGCGCCAGCGCTCGAGCAGCGGCGCCGCCTGTGGCGGGGGATCGCGGAGCCAGCGGAGGAAGGTGTCGTGCGGATTGCACGCGCTCACGACCACGTCGGCGGTGATCTCGGTGCCATCGGCGACCACGATGCCTCGCACGCCGGAGCCCTCGCAGGTGATCGCCGTCACGGCCGTCGACACCATGAGCGTGCCGCCCGCCGCGCTGAACGAGGCCAGAAGGGTGCGCGGCACCTCGCCGCTGCCGCCAGCCGGGCGGCCGACGGTGCCGACATGGCGGAACGCGTAGGTGAGGGCGCCGAGGCCGGTGCCAGGGAACTCGGGGGAGATACCCCACACCATCGGGCCGATCACCATCGCCGGTGCCTGCAGCGCGTCGGCGCGGAAGTAGTCGCGCATGATGTCGGCGGCACTTCGTCGGCTCCAGCGCAGCAGCGTGGCGATGCCACGGCCGCCCGCCGCTGCCGCCCGCATCACCAGCCGGCTCGGACGCGGCGGCTCGCTGGCGGCGCGCACCACGAGCCTGACGGCGGCCAGCGTGTCGTCGAGGTACCGCCGGTAGCCGGCCACCTCGCCCGGGTACGACCGTCCGATCGAGTCGAGGGTGGCCTCGACGGAGTGATGGCTCGTCCATGCCGGACCGCCCGACCATGCGATGTTCACCTGTGACGGCTCGACGTCGAGGTAGCGCAGCCCGTGGTCGGCCAGACCGAGCTCGTCGATAATGGGCGTCGTCCTGAACGTCAGGTGGTCGCAGTTGCAGATGTTGACGGTGGCGCCGGCGAACGTCTCGCTCGAGGCCGTGCCGCCGACGGTCGAACGGGCCTCGACCAGCAGCGTTCGGCGCCCGGCCCGCGCGAGGTACGCGGCGCACACCAGGCCGTTGTGGCCGCCCCCGATGACAATGGCGTCGTAGTCGCGACTCGGCATGGGTGCATTCTGGCCGACCGGCAGCACGCGACGGGTAACGTGCCGCCGTGAGCCGGTCTCGCTACTTCCCTGATCTCTCGGCCCCGCAGGTCGCCGAGCTGCTCACCGAGCGCAGCATCCTGGTGCAGCCCCTCGGCGCCATCGAGCAGCACGGCCCGCACCTGCCGCTCAGTACCGACAGCGTGGTGGCGTCGGCGGTGGCACGGGCGGCAGTCGACCGGGTCGGCGAGGAACTCGACGTGTGGCTGCTGCCGACGCTCGAGTACACCAAGAGCAACGAGCACGCATGGAGTGCCGGCACCATCTGGCTGTCGGCAACGACGCTGCTCGCAGTGCTCGACGACCTGGGGCGCTGCATTGCCACGACGCCGGCACGTCGGCTGGTCTTCCTCAACGGCCACGGCGGGAACAGCGCGCTCGTCAACGTGGCGAACCGCGAACTGCGGCTCGCCCACGGCCTGATGACGTTCCTCGCCCATCCCGGCGTGCCGCCCGATCAGGGCGGCGCCTCGCCTCCATCGGAGCTCGGGATGGGGGTCCACGGGGGCACCGACGAGACCTCGATCATGCTGCACCTCGCGTCACACCTGGTCGACATGTCGAAGGCCGAGCGGCGGGTGCCCGAGTGGCTGGCCGAGAACCGCTACGTGCGCTTCGGGGGCCGCGTCAGCTTCGGCTGGCTCAGCAACGACTTCTCGCCGGATGGCTACATCGGCGACCCGACGGCAGCCACCGCCGAGCTGGGTGCCGCGCTGTTCGACGGTGCCGTGCAGGCCTTCTGCGAGGCGCTCGCCGAGATCGCCGCATTCGACCCGCAGCGACGCGCATGAGTGTTGCCGCATCCCGGCCTGCGATCGAGGAACTCCGCGTCGACGGTGCGCGTCTCTGGCGGCGGCTCGAGGCCCTCGGCGAGATCGGCGCAGTGCACGGGCCGAACGGCGAGCGCGGCAACGCCCGCCTAGCCCTCACCGACGCCGACCGCGACGGTCGCGACCTCGTCGTCTCGTGGATGCGCGACCTCGGCATGGCGGTGCAGGTGGACCGCATCGGGAACGTGATCGCAGTCCACCCGGGCACCGATCCGGACGCTGCGCCGGTGATGATGGGATCGCACATCGACACCGTGCGCACCGGTGGCTGGTTCGACGGCAATCTCGGCGTGCTCGGCGGCCTCGAGGTGGTCGAGACCCTCCTCGATGCCGGTGTCGCCATGCGTCGTCCGCTGGCCGTGGGCATCTTCACCAACGAGGAGGGCGCACGATTCGCGCCCGACATGCTCGGCAGCCTGGTGTATGTCGGGGGAATGCCGCTCGAGGAGGCGCTCGACGTCCGGGCGGCCGACGACGGGGCGCGGCTTGGCGACGAACTCGAGCGGATCGGCTACAGCGGACCGGTGCCGTGTCCCAACCCGCACGCCCCCCACGCCTTCGTCGAATTGCACATCGAGCAGGGCCCCGTGCTCGAAGACGAGGAGGTCACCATCGGGGTGGTCACCGGTGTGCAGGGCATCTCATGGACCGAGCTCACCATCAGCGGGCAGTCGGCGCACGCCGGCACCACGCCGATGCGGCTGCGCCGCGACCCTGGGCTGGTGGCTGCCGAGATCGCCGTTGGCGTGCGCCGCATCGCCGAGTCGATGGGGGCCAGCCAGGTGGCCACGGTCGGCCGACTCGAGTTCCGGCCGAATCTCGTCAACGTCGTGCCAGCATCCGTGGTGATGACCGTCGACCTCCGCAACACCGACGAACTGCTGCTGCAGGAGGCAGAGCGTCGGTTTGCGGCGCTCTGCGACACGGTGGCTGCAGCGGAGGGCGTGCAGGTCGAGCGGCGCACCCTGGCGCGCTTCGAGCCGGTCGAGTTCGACGGCGAGATGATCGCGCGAGTCGAGCGGCACGCCACGCTCCTCGGCCACAGCACGATGCGGATGCCCTCAGGGGCCGGTCACGACGCGCAGATGCTCGCCCGGGTCTGCCCGACATCGATGGTCTTCGTGCAGAGCGTCAACGGCCTCTCGCACAACATCGCCGAGTACACGCGGCCCGAGCACATCCAAGCCGGTGGCGACGTGCTGCTGCAGACCGTGCTGTCACTGGCCGGCTGACCGACGCCCGAGACGCGACGAGGGGGCCGGCGTGCGCCGGCCCCCTCGCAGGTCCTGTCAGGAGAGCGTCAGGTCAGCGACCCGGCGCACCTTCGCAGTACTGGTTGTCGAACAGGCCGTCGATGCTGTCGTTGATCTCGACACCCTGGTCGGCGTAGATCGGGGCGAGCAGGTCGTACATGGCCTGCACCTTGCCCGGATCGAGCGAGCAGTAGGTGCCGTCGGGGCTGTTGGCGCCGATCTCCTTCTCCTCGAGCAGGGCGATGCCGGCAGCGTTGAGCTCCTTGCTGAGGCCCCAGAAGCCGTCGTGGGTGGTGTTGATCTCGATCATCTTGTCCATGACGGGCGTGGGATCGTTGTAGAAGTCGATCCATGCCTGCGCCATCTTCGGCACGAGCAGCTTCAGGCAGTCCGAGAGCTCGGCGGCCTTGGCCTGGGTCATCGTGATCGCTGCGGGGTAGTTGTCGAAGCCGATCTCGCCGACGGTGTAGAACGACACGTCAGCGGGAGCGCCGTCCTTCCAGGCGATCTCGTTCTCGTACTTGTACACCTCATTGGTGGCGAAGCCCTGCTGGAAGATCGAGCCCGACTCAGCGACCCACTTGGCGTCCGAGCCGTCGTAGCTCGGGTTGCTCTGGTCGGCGGTCATGTAGCCCTTGCCGATCATGTAGTCGATGTACGACACGCCCGGGAAGTGCAGCACGGTGGCGCCGGTGCCGGCAATGTCCTCGGGCTTCTGGATGTCGTACTGGGCGGGATCCCACATCACCATCTGCGGGTCCTTGTCGAGCGTCTTCATGATCGCCACGAGGCCGAGCGTCGACTCCTTGATGACGTCAGCAATGCCGATGTAGGCCATGTCGGCCTCGCCGTCGACCAGCACCGAGCTGTTGGCCTTGTCGAACTTGATCGTCGTGATCTCGATCTCCTTCAGGCCACCCACGGCGTACTGCTCCTGCACCGGGCCGCGATACGACACGGTGGTCTTGTCGGCCGTGCCGCCGGGGCCGATCAGCTGATAGGTGCCGCCGTGCTCGAGCTCGGGGAACCAGTCGGTCTGGATGGTCAGCTTCTCCGGGCACACGTTGCCGCCGTCACCGCCGTCGCCGCTCTCCTCGCCGCCGCACGCGACGGCGAACGATCCGAGGGCCACGACCGCGAGTACTGCGGCACTCCTGCTTGCCTTCATGTTTGTCCTCCCCTTGGTGGTTGTGTTGACCAGTGATGGCTACGAGCGCTTGCGGGCAGACTCGTGCCAGTTGCGGATGGCCCTGGTCGTGATCCATCCGACGATCAGGAACATCACGACGCCGAACAGCGACGCCACGATGGTCCCGGCGAACATCTCCGGCCGCTCCGACGCCTTCTGCTGGCGGGTGCGGATGTAGTAGCCAATTCCCTTGTCGCCCTTGACGAAGAAGAAGTCGGCGACGATCGAGCCGATCACTGCACCGCCCGATGCGATGCGCACGCCGGTCATCATCGCCGGGAGCGCGCTGGGCAACTCGAGCTTCCAGAGGCGCGTCATGCGATTGACGCTGTTGAGCGTGAAGAGGTCGTGGTAGAGGTGGTCGGTCGACTGCAGGCCGAACAGCGTGTTGGTGATCACCGGGAAAATGGCAATGAGGATGGTGACCACGAGGCGGACGCCGAGCTCCTCGCCGAACAGCTGGGTGAGCAACGGAGTTATGGCGAGGATGGGCACGGTCTGCAGCACCACGGCATAGGGGAAGAACGCCCGCTCAAGCCCCTTCGACAGGTTCATGACGACGGCGAACAGGGTGCCCATGACGACGGCGATCAGGAGCCCAAGCAGGGTGACCTTCACGGTGGGCCACATGTAGCCGAGGATCGGCCGGAGGCCGTTGACGGCGTCGGTGATCGGCAGGAAGCCGTCGGTGACCACCTCGTGGGGGAACGGCAGCGCATTGCGCCGCTGCGTGTCGTTGTCGAAGTTGAAGGCGCTGTAGAGGTACCAGGCGACGATGAACGCCACGAATGTGATGAGCGGCGGCACGAGAATGGCAAGTCGCGAGGTGCGCTGCTGGGGTGCCACCACGGGGCTGTCGTCGGGCGTGCTGACGGGAAGGTCCTCGCCGGGGTGCGCGGTGGTCACGGCGTCGTGGAGCGCGGTCATGCGTGTGCGTCCTTGAGGTCGGCGCTGATCCGGCCGCACAGTTCGGCGAAGCCGGCCTCGTAGCGCAGGTCGTGGCGGCGCGGGAACTCGAAGGGCACGGCGTAGTCGCCGATGATGCGACCCGGCCGCGCCGACATCACGATCACCCTCGTCGACAGGTACACCGCCTCCTGGATGCTGTGCGTGATGAACAGCCCGGCGAAGCGCTCGGTCTGGAACAGGCTGAGGAGTTCGTCATTGAGGCGCTCGCGGGTGATCTCGTCGAGGGCGCCGAACGGCTCGTCGAAGAGGAAGACGTTCGGCCGCAGCACGAGCGACCTGGCCAGCGAGCAGCGCATCTTCATGCCGCCCGACAGCTGCTTGGGGTACTTGTTCTCGTGGCCGACGAGGTTGACGAGCTCGATGGCCTTCTGTGCTGCGGCAGCTCGCTCGTCCTTGCCCATGCCCTGCAGTTCGGCGTTGAGCTCGACATTGCGGCGCACGGTTCGCCACGGCAGGAGCGTGGGGTCCTGGAACACGTACCCGATGCTCGACCGGTCGACCTCGCACGAGCCGCCGGTGTGCGGCTGAAGGCCCGAGGCGATGCGCAGCAGCGTGCTCTTGCCGCAGCCCGACGGGCCGACCACGGTGACGAACTCGCCGGAACGCACCTCGAAGCTGACGTTGTCGACGGCGTGAGTGCCGTCGGGAAACACCATCGACAGGTTGCGGAAGCTGAGCAGGGCCCCGCCAGGAGGCGGCGACCCGGTACCGCTCGGCAAACTGACCGTCGACGTCATCATTCCCCCTGACCATACGACACCGCCGATGTGGCGCAGTGCCTTCCCCGTGTCGACCGCGTGAACTTTTTGTCCGATCGGCCGAGACCGTGGACGCCAGCGGGCGACGGCCAGCACCTAGCCGCCAGTGACGTGCCGCGAGACCGCCGTCAGGGCCGGGAATCGCGGCGCAGCAACCCTGCCCTGATGACCGTCCGGCGTGCGGGCGCCTCGGCCACTGCTTGACGGACGGACGGGGAAGGAATGGCGACGAGGTCGGCAGCATCCCCCGGCGACGTGCCGGCGGGACGGAGGCGCATGGCCCGCCGCACGCTGTTCGAGACTGCCGAATAGGCGACCTCGGGCAGCTGGTGGGCTGCCATCACCATCAGCGCAGCGGTCTCGAGGCAGTCGCCGCGGCCCATCGGGTTGAAGGGGTCCTGCAGGTTGTCCCATCCGGCGGCAACGTTCACCCCCTCGGCGGCGAGCACGCCCACGGGCGCAATCGCGCGCGGCATCGCTGTCGGGCGGTCGCGGCCCTGCAGGAAGAGGTTAGATGCCGGAAGGGCGACCACGCTGACACCGGCCTCGGCCAGCAGCGAGGCGACGCGCTGCTGTTCGGCAACCGGCATCATCGCCATGCTGACGCAGTGGCTGGCAGTGACGCCGCCGACGAATCCGGTGGTGAGCACCCGCTCGGCCAGGCGGGCGAGTGTCGACCGGCCGGCATCGGCGTGCTCGTCGGTGTGCAAGTCGACCGATACGCCGCAGTCGGCTGCGATCGAGAGGAATTCGTCGAGCGCTGCCTCCGGGGTGTCGTCGAGATGCGGGCAGCCGCCGACGAGGTCTGCTCCTGCAGCGAGCGCGTCGCGCAGCCGGGCGCGCTGGTCGGCGCCCTCAGCGCCGCAGATCGGCCAGTCGGAGAGCGCCACGATCTCGATGTCGACGAGATCCCGCACCCGCGCGCGGGCCTCGACGACTCCCGCGAGCGACGAGAGACCGTTGTCGTGGCGGACATCGACATGGGTGCGGATGTGCGTGGCGCCGTTGCGCGCAATGGCGCGCGCGGCGCGCTCGGCACGGTCGGCGGTGCCCTCGACCGTGATGAGGTGCGCGTGCTGCATGATGCCGTCGATGGCGCCCATCAGGTCGCCGGAGGGATTCGGCACCAACTCGGACAGGTATGCCTTGTCGAGGTGGGCGTGGGCCTCGGCCATCGCGGGAAGCAGCAGGTCGCCGTCGAGGTCGTGGATGACGTCGCCGGGTGACGGCGCACCGCCGTGGGCGACGACGATGCCGTCGACGATGCGCAGGTCCGTCGACGTGCCGTCGGCCAGCAGTGCGTTGCGGAGAAAGAGCGGGACGGCGCCGTGCATGGCGAGAGGGTAGAGCGTCGAGGACGAGGCGTCGGCCGAGGTGCTTGAGGCCGCTCAGCCGCCGCCGGCGAGGGCGACCCGGGCCCGGGGATCGGCGGCGCCGGCCCAGAAGCCCTCATCGTCGCGGACGATGGCATGGGCGTGGCCGAACTCGTCGTCGTACGCGGGCCGTGCCTCCACGCGGTGGCCGCGGGCAGCGAGTGCCGGTGCCCAGGCCGCCGGAGCATGGCCCTCGATGGTGAGCACCGGCCCGTCGTCGGAGGTCCAGGTGTCGAATCCGGTCACGGGACCCTGCAGCGCCCACCGTCCGGCGTAGATCGCCTCGGCCGGCGAGCGGCCGTGCACATAGAGGCGGGTCAGCACCTGCAGCAGGATCTGCGGCTGGGCATCGCCGCCCATCGTGCCGAGGACCGCCGCGAGGTCGTCGCCGCGCGTGGCGAGTAGCGGCGACAGGGTGTGCGGTGGCCGTGCGCCGGGTCGGATCTCGGCGGCATGGCCCGCCTCGATCGAGAATCCGAGACCGCGGTTGTGCAGGTTGATGCCGGTTCGCCGCTCGACGAGGTGCGAGCCGAAGCCGGCGGCGTTCGACTGGATGAGCGAGACACCGTTGCCCTCGTCGTCGACGGTGCATAGGTAGGTGGTGTCGCCCGGGGTGACGCGACGCCACAGCGCGGCGGCCGACTCGCCGATGAGACCGCGCCGACCGGCGATCGACTGCAGCAGCGCGGCGCCGTCGGCTCCCTCGTGCAGCACCTCCGGGCGGTCGCGGCCCGCTGCCTTGGCGGCCTCGACCAGCAGGTGGGCCCAGCGCTCGTCGTCGGGATCGCCGGGCAGGGTGCCCTCCGCAGCGAGTGCCGATGCCAGCAGCGCGCCGCCGAGGGCGAGATAGCCCTGCGAGTTCGGCGGCACCGTGTGCAGTCGGATGCCGAATACGTCGACCGCGAGGGGCTCGACCCAGTTGGCGCCCGGCGCTGCCAGGTCGGCCTCGCTGAACCAGTCGGCGCCCATCTCGCGCAGGCCCATGCCGAAGTCGCCGAGATAGAAGGCATCGCGTCCGCCTGCGGCCACCGCCCTCAGCGCGGCGGCCACCCCCGGCCGCCGGACACGTGAGCCCGGCCGCCGGGCCTGCGAGGCGAGCTCGGCGAGGGCCTTGCGCGAACGTGCCTCGAGCGATGCCACGGCGCCGACCAGCAGCGGGCTGGCAGGGAAGCCGTGCTCGGCGAGGTCGAGCGCCGGCTGCAGCAGCACGTCGAGCGGAAGTCGGGCGAAGCGCCGGTGCAACTCGGACCATCCGTCGACGCAGCCCGGCACCGTGACCGCCCTGATGTCGTGTCGGAACGGCATGGTGTCGCGCCCCTCGGCGCGAAGGATGGCTGCGGAGGCGCCCGATCCGGCGCGGCCGCTGGCGTTGAGGCAGTGCACCGTCCCGCCGACGTGCACGAGCGCGAAGAGGTCGCCGCCCATGCCGCACAGATGCGGGCCGGTGACGGCGAGCGCAGCATTCGCAGCGATCGCTGCGTCGACGGCATTGCCGCCGAGGGTGAGGGCGCGAAGCCCGGCCTGAGTGGCGAGCCGGTCGGCGCTTGCCACCATGTGCCGCGGCGAGCGCACCGTGTTGAACGGGGGACTCACTGCCACGCTCCACGCTCCGTGAGTACGGCGCGGAGCACGGCCGGCCGATCGGTCATCAACCCGTCGACGCCGAGGTCGAGCAGGCGTCGCATTTCGTCGGCATCGTCGATGGTCCACACGTGCACGTGCAGGCCGCGCGCGTGGGCCCGCTCTACGAAGCGGCGGTCGACGACGGTGACCGGACCCTGCCGCACGGGCACCTGGGCGGCGTGGGCGCCCCGGTTGAGTCCGTGGCCCGGCGCGCCGAGTCGCAGCGAGACGACGCCGACCGGGCCGAGCGACGTGCAGAGGCCGCCGTCGAAGGCGGCACGGAGCCGG
Organism: Ilumatobacteraceae bacterium; assembly: GCA_046076025.1. Taxonomy (GTDB): domain Bacteria; phylum Actinomycetota; class Acidimicrobiia; order Acidimicrobiales; family Ilumatobacteraceae; genus UBA668. The sequence goes on along the minus strand of JBJTRF010000175.1, from coordinate 3,524 downwards.
CGCAGCCGCCGGTCGTCGAATGCGCCCACCGCCACCCGGTCGAGCGCCGCGCATCGGCGGAGCGTCGACACGAGGGCATCGACAGCCGCATCCGACTTGCAGTCGATGTTCACCCTCAGGTCGGGCCACGCGCCGAGCAGGTCCTCGAGCAGCGGTATCGGCTCGAGGCCGCTCACGCGCGCCTGCTGGACCTCGCGCCACGGCAGCGAGCTGATGCGGCTCGGGATGCCGCAGGTGCGCGACAGGTCGTCGTCGTGAAAGGCAACCAGCACGCCGTCGGAGGTGACGTGCACATCGGTCTCGACGTATCGATAGCCGAGGCCGACGGCGTACTCGAATGCCGTCATCGTGTTCTCGGGCGCATCACTGGCACCGCCGCGGTGGGCCCACGCGATGGGGCCATCCCAGTCGAGGTACGGGTGGGGAGTCGGCGCCATGGCCTCCAGTATCGTCGGCCGCATGGCTTCCAGCGCGTCCCCAGCTCCCATCGTCGTGCGATCGCCCTATGACGGCTCGGTGATCGGCGAGGTGCCGTCGATGACGGTCGCCGACGTGGATCGCGCCGTCGAGGCGGCACGCCGGGCGCTTGCCGCACCGCTGCCGCTGTGGAAGCGGGCCGAGATCCTCGATCGTGCGGCAGCGCGCCTCGCGGAACGCCGCGAGGAGTTCGCTCAGATCATCGCCCGCGAGGCGGCCAAGCCGATCAAGACGGCGCGGGTCGAGGCCGAGCGGGCAGTCGGCACGTTCCAGTTCTCGGCGGCCGAGGCCCGCAAACTGGGCGGCGAGATGATCCCGCTCGATGCGATTCCCGCCGGCGAGGGCAAGATCGGCTTCACGCTCCGCGTGCCCATCGGGGTAGTGGGCGCGATCGCGCCGTTTAACTTCCCGCTGAACCTGGTGGCCCACAAGCTCGGTCCTGCGATCGCAGCGGGCTGCCCCGTCGTGCTGAAGCCGGCGTCGCAGACGCCGTTCAGCTCACTCGCCCTTGCGTCGATGCTCGTCGACGAGTGCGGCCTGCCGGCCGACTACCTGCAGGTGGTGACGGGCAGCGGCAGCGTGGTCGGCAACGCTCTCGTCGACCATCCCGACGTGGCGCTCATCACGTTCACCGGATCGCCAGAGGTCGGCTGGGACATCAGGGCCCGGGCGCCGCGCAAGCGGGTCGGCCTCGAGCTGGGCAACAACGCCCCGGTCATCATCGAGCCGGACGGCGACTGGTCCACGGCGGCGGCGAAGATCAAGGTCGCCGGATTCAGCCACGCCGGCCAGAGCTGCATTAGCACGCAGAGGGTGCTCGTGCACTCGTCGATCGCCGAGGTCTTCACCGCCGCGCTCGTCCGGCATGTCGAGTCACTCGTGGTCGGCGATCCGCTCGATGAGGTCACTGACGTGTCGGCGCTGATCTCGCGCGGCGAGACCGAGCGGGTGCAGGCGTGGATCGACGAGGCCCGCGCTGGCGGCGCCACGATCGCGGCCGGTGGTGGGCCCGGCGCCGACGGCGTGCTGCGACCCACGGTCATCACCGGCGCCACGCCCGACATGAAGGTGTGCGCGCTTGAGGTGTTCGGTCCGGTGGTTGCCATTCAGGCCTACGACGACCTCGACACCGCGATCGAGATCGCCAACGACACCCGCTACGGGCTGCAGGCGGCCATCTTCACTGCCAACATCTCGACAGCGATGAAGGCCGTCCGCTCGCTCGACTTCGGCGGGGTGCTGGTCAACGAGGTGCCCACGTGGCGTGCCGACCAGCAGCCCTACGGCGGCCTGCGCGACAGCGGCAACACCCGTGAGGGGCCGGCGTTCAGCATCAAGGAGATGACCGAGATCCGGATGGTGGTCATCTCCTGAGCGGTGGCGACGATCGGCGCCGCCCGCCCTGGCACCGCTAGATGCTGCGCCCGCTCGCGGCCCAGTACTCGTCCTTGAGGAGCCGCTTGTAGAGCTTGCCGGTCGGGTGCCGGGGTAGTTCGACGCGGAAGTCGACGCTGCGCGGGCACTTCACGTCGGCGAGATGGCTTCGGCAGTAGGCGATCAATTCGCGCGACAGCGCCGCTGCGTCGTCGGGCGTTGCCGGCATCTCGACCGGCTGCACGACGGCCTTGACCTCCTCGCCGAACTCGTCGTTCGGCACGCCGAACACGGCGACGTCGATCACCTTCGGGTGCGAGACCAGGATGTTCTCGGCCTCCTGCGGGTACACGTTCACGCCGCCGGTGATGATCATGTACGCCTTGCGATCGGTGAGGAAGAGGAAGTTGTCGTCGGTGAGGTAGCCGACGTCGCCGAGCGTGCTCCACGGCTCGCTCGGATGCCTCGAGCCGCGCGTCTTGTCGGGGTCGTTGTGGTACTCGAACTGCGCGCCGCCCTCGAAGTAGATGGTGCCGCTCTCGCCGCGCGGCACCTCGATGCCGTCGTCGCCGCAGATCCGGACGGTACAGCCGATGGGCGTGCCGACGGTGCCGGGATGGGCGAGCCACATGTCGCTGTTGCAGTACACGAACCCGTTGCCCTCCGTGCCGGCGTAGTACTCGTGGATCTTGGGGCCGTACCACTCGATCATCTGCTGCTTCACCTGCACGGGGCACGGTGCCGCGGCGTGGATGACGCACTCGAGGCTCGAGACATCGTGCCGCTCGCGAGCGGACGGATCGAGCTTGAGCATCCGCACGAACATCGTCGGCACCACCTGCGAGTGCGTCACCCGGTGGCGCTGCACGAGTTCGAGGTACTGCTCGGGATCGAAGTGCTCCATCGCCACTACGGTCGCGCCGAGCTGCATCATCGCCAGGCAGAACCGAAGCGGCGCAGCGTGGTAGAAGGGCGCCGGCGACAGGTACACGCTGTCGGAGCTCGCCGCGAAGAGCAGCTGGAGCAGCGGCATCACGCCGCTCGGCGTCGTCTCGAGGGGACGCGGCTCGAACGACCTGGTGACGCCCTTCGGCTTGCCGGTGGTGCCCGACGAGTAGAGCATGTCCATGCCGGCAACACGCTCGCCCGGGAGGGGAGTGGCGGGCTGGGCGGCGAGTGCGGCCTCGTACGACTCGTGGTGGGGAGCTGTGCCGTCGAGCATCAGCCGGAGGGCGACTCCCGGGGTGTCGGCGACGATCTCCGCCGCCTGCTCGGCCTTGTGCGTCGAGGTGATGAACACCTTCGCTGCGCAGTCGTTGACGATGTACGCAAGCTCGGCACTGGTCAGCCGGCTCGACGCGCAGGTGTACACGGCACCGGCGTAGTGGCAGCCCCAGACCACTTCGAGGTAGCGATCGTGGTTCTCCATGCAGATGGCGACATGGTCGCCCTGCCCGACGCCGGCGGCTCGCAGGAGGTGGCTCAGCCGATTCGCAGCGGCATCGAGCTCGGCGAAGGTTTGCGTGAAGCCGCTGCCGCCCATGATGAGTGCGGGCTTGTCGGGGCTGGTGTCGAGATGCGCGCCGGGGAACATGGCCGGACGGTATCGCACGGTACGTTCGCCCCATGGAACTGGCCGAGCGGTTCGCCGCCGAGCTCCGTGCCGACGTGGC
>JBJTRF010000174.1:0-11913 GCA_046076025.1 Ilumatobacteraceae bacterium | reverse complement strand
CTGAGGGTGATGACGGGCTCGCCGCGGTCGTCGGCCCGGCAGATCAGCCCGGCGGCGAACAGGCGCGGCGACAGCAGGCCGCGCAGCAGCCACTCGGCCTCGGCATCGGTGAACATGCCCTTGGTGGCCTGATCGGTGGTGAGTTCGATGGCGAGGAAGTAGCCCTCGCCGCGCACGTCGCCCACGATGGGAATGTCGCGCAGCGACTCGATGGCCGTCTTGAACGCGCCCTCGTTGGCGAGCACGTGGCCGCAGATGTCTTCGCGCTCGAAGATGTCAAGGTTGGCGTTGGCAACGGCGCACGACACCGGATGGGCCCCGAATGTCTGCCCCTGCAGGAACACCTCGGTGCCCCCGAGGAACGGCTCGGCAAGGCGGTCGCTGACGATCATGCCGCCGAGCGGCGAGTAGCCGCTGGTGACTCCCTTGGCGAACGTGATGATGTCGGGCTGGTACCCGTAGCGGATGCTGCCGAACATCTCGCCGAAGCGGCCGAACGCGGCGATCACCTCGTCGCTCACGAGCAGCACGTCGTAGGCGTCGCAGATCTCGCGGACCCGCGTCCAGTAGCCGTCGGGCGGGGTGAAGGCGCCGCCGGTGTTCTGGACGGGCTCCATGAACACCGCGGCGACCGTGTCGGGGCCCTCCATCTCGATGCGCATTGCCAGGTCGTCGGCGCAGCGGAGCGTGCAGGCATCGAGGTGCATGCAGTCGCTGCAGCGGTAGCGGTAGGGCGTCTGCACCTTCACGGCGCCCGGCATCAGGGGCTCGAACGGCTGCTTGATCGCTGGCACGCCGGTGAGGCTCAGCGCGCCGATCGAGGTGCCGTGGTAGCTGAGGTAGCGCGACAGCACCTTGTGCTTTGTCGGGCGGCCGACGGCCTTCCAGTACTGGCGGGCGAACTTGATGGCCGACTCGACGGCGTCGCCGCCGGTGGGCGTGAGGAACACGCGGTTGAGGTCCCCGGGTGCCATGGCCGCCAGGCGCGCTGCGAGGCGAATGGCGGGCTCGTGGGCGAACGACCAGACGGGGAAGTACCCGAGGGTCGAGGCCTGCTGCGCCGCCGCCTCGGCGAGCTCGGTTCGGCCGTGCCCCACCTGCACGGTGAACAGGCCGGACAGGCCGTCGAGGTAGCGGGTGCCGTGCCGGTCGTACACATGGCATCCCTCGCCGCGGACGATGATCGGCACCTCGTGGTCGGCGAACGAGCCGAGGCGGGTGAAGTGCATCCAGAGATGGCGACGGGCGAGGTCGGAGAGGTCGTCCACGGAGGGCTCACTTACTGGCGGGGGCGGGGCGACGGCGAGCGTAGCCTGAGGCCGTGGAGCCGGTCGGGGTACGAGTGTCGCTGGATGGCCCCGTCGGCACGATCACGCTCGATCGCGCCGACAAGCGCAACGCGGTCGACCATGCCATGTGGGTGGCACTCGACGCAGCGTGCCGTCAGCTCGCAGCAGCCGACGACGTGCGCGTGGTCGTGCTGCGCGGCGCCGGCGACCACTTCTGCGCCGGTGCCGACATCAACGACCTGCTGGCGGCGCGAGCACACGGCGAGATGCCGTTCCTCGAGGTCAACATGGCTGCCGAGCATGCGCTCGCCACGCTGCCCAAGCCGACCGTCGCTGCCATCTGCGGCGACTGCATCGGCGGCGGTGCCGCGCTGGCCATCGACTGCGACATCCGGATCGCTGCATCGACAGCCCGGTTCGGCATCACGCCCTCGAAGCTGGGCATCGTGTACCCGACGGCATCGCTGGAGCGGGCTGTGCGCCAGCTGGGCGCGGCAGCGAAGCGGCTGCTCTTCACCGGCGACCTGATCGACGCCGTCGAGGCGCGCCGCATCGGACTGGTCGACGAGGTCGTCGAGCCAGGCGATCTCGATGCGCGGGTCGCCGCGCTGTGCGGCACCCTTGCGTCGCGGTCGCTGCTGACGCAGGCGGCCACCAAGGAGATGGTGGCCGCAGTGCTCGCCGAGGGCAGCGTGCCGGCTGAGATGTCGGCTCGCTGGGCCCACGACGCGGAGGCATCGGGCGAGACAGCCGAGGGAGTCGCCGCGTTCCGCGAGCGGCGCGTGCCGCGTTTCCCGTGGCGACGTCAGCCGGGGAGGTCGTAGACCTCGGGGTGCTCGAGCGGGTGGTGGAGCCACGAGATCATCTGGCGCAGCTGGTGGTAGGCCTCGAGCCGTGCTTCGTCACTAGCGGCTGCTTCGGCATCAGCGCAGACGCTGTGAAGCCGCCGAGTGAATGTCGGCCCGAGCTCGAGCAGGCCAGAGGCCCCCTCGCTTGCCCACCGTGCGAGCACCCAGCGGACAAGTGCTCCCTCGGGTACCGCCGTTGCCGCCGAGAGACCGCGGATAGTGCGCAGCGGGTCGACACGAGAGTACAGCGCGACGTCCGCCTTCAGATTGGCGTCCTTGTCGTCATCGGCCCATGGCCCAGTCCACACATCCAGTTGGACGACAGGGACATCGGCGTCGGAGTGCATCGACGGGTGCGTCACCGCACCAGCGGGACGACGTCGCCCATGAAGCGCTCCATCTGCTCCTCGGCCTTGGCGTACGTGTCGCCGATGAGGTGGGGGAAGATGGTGAGGTACTCGAGTCCGAGCAGGTCCTTGTAGTCCTGCACCTGCTCGGCCACCTCGTCGGCGGTCCCGACGAGGATGGTGCGCTGCTTGATCGACTCCTCGAGCGTGGGTATGAGGCCCGGCTTCACCGGACGGCCATCCTCGCCCATGTAGCCGCGGCTCCATCCGTACGGGCCGAGGAACTTCCAGAACTCGTCATGGCCGGCGCGTGCCGTGCGCACTGCCTCCTCGTGGGTGTCCTCGACGCGGACGCTCACGACCAGCATGCGTTGCGCGCTGACGGGGAGGCCGGCGCCGTGGTGCTGCTCGTGGACCTCGCCGTAGCGGTCCCACATGCGCTTGATGAAGGCGGGGTTCTGGTTCCAGAACACGGCACCGTGGTTGACGCGCGGGGTGTACTCGACCGTCGGCGGGCTCGTGGCCGCCTGCCAGATCTCGTATGGGTACATCGGCCGGGGAATGAGCGTGAGGCTCTGCACGGTGTGCCCGCGGTCGGGGATGCCCGGCACGGGAATCTGGATGTACTGGCCGCTGAACGAGAACGACTCGTTGTCGAGGGCGAGGCGGATGACCTCCATCTGCTCCTCGAAGTACTCGCGGTTCTTGGTGTCGTCGGCGGCCTGGTCGGGGTTGTCGTGCGAGCCGATCGACACCTGGAAGTCGTTGAGGTGGAGGATCTCGCGCGGCACCGTGCCGCGGCCGACGCCGAGCATGCCGCGGCCGCCCGACAGGTTGTGCAGCGTGGCGAAGTCCTCGGCGAGTCGGAGGGGATTCCACTGCGGCACGACGTTGAACATCGCGCCGAGGCGGATGTTCTGCGTCTTGGCCGCGATCCATGCCGAGATCAGCAGCCCGTTGGGGATGACCTCGTACCCCTCGTACTGGAAGTGGTGCTCGGTGGTCCAGAAGCTGTCGAAGCCGAGGCGGTCGGCGGCGATGGCCGCGTCGACGTACTTGAGGGTGGCATCCCAGCACGCGGCATTGTCGTACCGGCGGTCCATCGGGGCGGGCAGGCCAGCTCCGGCGTCGGTCATCTCGACACCACCGAAGAAGAACGCTCCGACCTTCATCAGACCTCCGTCGCCGTGCGAATCAGTGCAGTGCGGGCACGTGCCGCGAGGCCGACGGTAGCACCCGCCGCCTCGGCGAATCCGGTGGTGCGGCCGGTTCTGTGCGGCCTTGACAGATCGTCAAGCGGGGCGCGGGCGCAGCGTGACCACGCCGGCCGCGGCGAGGGCGGAGATCACGAGCACGGCCCAGCGCAGGCCGACCAGGTCGGCGGCAATCCCCACGAGCAGCGGCCCGACCAGCACGCCGACACCGCTGGCGAGCGCCGAGTACGCGCCCAGGCCCACCGAGTCGAGACGGTGGCCGGACGTGTCGTAGAAGCGGTCGACGATGAGCGGGTAGAGCGGCCCGGCGCCAAGGCCGGCGACGGCCAGCACCGCCACCCGACCCCACAGCGGCAACGGGAGGCAGAGCATCGCTGCGGTGGCGCCGAGCACGGCGAATGACACGGCGAGCGTCCAGTGGCCGAGCACGCGGATCACGTGGCGGATGACCATGCGCACGGCGAAGAGCGTCAGGCCGAACACCATGGCGAGCAGTGGTGCGGCACCCGCAGACGCCCCGCCGACCTCGCGGAGGAAGGTGACTGCCCAGATGCCGATGGTGAACTCGGCAAGGACGATGTTGACGATGCGTGCCCATGGCACGAGCACGGACCGGTCGGTGAAGTGGCGCAGGCTGAACTCGCTGTGTCGGGATGTCTCGGGCAGCGTTACACCCGTCCACGCGGCCAGCGTCGCGGCAAGCACCACGGCGGTGAGCAGCGCATAGGGAAGCCGCCAGCCGGCGTCGGCCGAGAGCGATGCGCCGATGACGATCGAGAATGCGATGGCGGCGAGGGCGGGCACGCCGTTGACGGCTGCGAAGGCGCCGGCGCGGTTCGGGCCGTGGTGGTCGCTGACCAGTCCTGGGGCAACCATTACCCACAGCGCGCCGCCGATGCCGCTGATCGCCGTGCCGAGCAGCGTGACGGGCCAGGCCTGGCCGAGGCAGAGCACGATGACGCCGGCCACCACGAGCGCGAACGACGACGAGATGGCGTGTCGCCGGCCGATGCGGTCTATCACGCGAACGCCGGTGGATCCCATCACGAGGAGGCCGGCGCCGAACATGCCGCCGTGCAGTGCGGTGACGACGCCAGAGATGTCGAACTGGTCGCGAAGTTCGCCGAACACCACGCCGACGCTGACTGCGCAGATCTGCATGCAGTAGCCGGCGACCGTGGCGACGGTGAGGCGATCCCAGCGGAAGCCGTCGTGTTCCGCCTGTGCCGACATCACGTCTGGTCTAGCAGCCGCGCTGCGTAGATTGGCTGGATGCTCCTGGGCATCGACACTGGCGGCACGTACACCGATGCCGTGCTGTACGACGAGGCGGCCGGCGAGGTGCGCGCGGCTGCAAAGTCGCCCACGACACACCACGATCTGGCCATCGGCGTGTGCGGAGCGATCGATGCCGTCCTCGCGGCAGGCGTGGCCGGGCCCGTCGATATCGAGTTGGTGTCGCTCAGCACCACGCTGGCGACCAATGCGCTGGTCGAGGGCAAGGGGCGGCCGGTGGGAGCGGTGATCATCGGCTTCGATCACGAGGTGGTCGAGCGAGCGGGGCTCGCCGAGGCGCTCGGCAGCGACCCGGCGGTGTTCCTTCCGGGCGGCCACGATCCGCACGGCGGCGAGGTGGCGCCCGTGCCCCTCGACCGGCTCGCCGACGAGGTGGCGGCAGTGATGGGCCGCGTCGATGCCTTCGCGGTCACCTCGCAGTTCAGCGTGCGCAACCCAGATCACGAGCTCGCTGCGGCCGAGGTGGTGCGCAGGGTCAGCGGCCGTCCGGTCACGCTCAGCCACCACCTGTCGGCGCGGCTGAATGGGCCGAGGCGGGCGGTCACGGCCATCCTCAACGCCCGCCTGATCCCGATCATCGACGGGCTCGTGCGCACCACCGAGACGGCGCTGGCGCAGCGGGGGATCGCTGCGCCGCTGATGGTGGTGCGCGGCGACGGCTCGCTGGTGAGCGCCGCCTTCGTGCGCGAGCTGCCGATCGAGACGATCCTCTCCGGCCCGGCAGCGAGCCTCGTCGGTGCCGCCCACCTCACCGGGCTGTCCGACGCCATCATCAGCGACATCGGCGGCACCACCACCGACATCGCCGTGCTGCGCGGCGGCATTCCCGAGGTGAGCCCCGACGGTGCCTCGGTGGGCGGACATCGCACGATGGTGCAGGCCGTCGCGATGCGCACCCACGGGCTGGGCGGCGACAGCCGCGTGCGCAACGATCCGCGGGCGGCAGGCCCGGTGCTGCTGATCGGCCCGCGCAAGGTGATCCCCCTGTGCCAGCTCGCCCTCGACGAGCCGCAGTTGCTGCGCAGGATGCTCGACGAGCAGCTGACGGCGTTCATGCCATCGGAGCTCGACGGCGTCGTGCTGGTGGCAGAGGAGCGCGAGCGACATCTAGCCGCTGCCCAGGGCGTTGAGCGCGAGGTGCTCGAGCGCATGGGCGGGCGCGTTGCGGTGGCGTCCGAGGTGCTCGGAACCCTGCAGCAGCAGCGGGTCATCGACCGGATGGTGCAGCGTGGCCTCGTGCAGATGGCGGCGTTCACCCCCACCGACGCCGCGCACGTGCTGGGCATGCAGCACACCTACGACGCCGAGGTGGCATCGAAGGCAGCCGACCTGTTCGCCAAGCGCCGCGACCGGCAGGGCAAGTACATCGCGCCCGATGGTGCCACCGTGTCACGGCTCACCATCGACGCGCTGGTGCGCCGCTCGGCCGAGGCGGTGCTTGCGGCGGCATTCGAGCACGACGGGCTCGCCCCCGAGTCGGTGTCGACACCCGTGGTGCAGGCGGCGCTCGACCGGCGGGGCAGCGCCGCTCGTGTTGCCGTGTCGCTCGGGTCGCCGTTGGTGGGGCTCGGGGCGTCGGCACCCACGTACTACCCGATGGTCGCCGAGATGCTCGGCGCCGAGTCGCGTATTCCGCACCATGCGGGCGTGGCGAATGCGGTGGGGGCCGTGGTGGGCCGCGTTCGGCTGAGCGCGCAGTGCGTGGTGAGCGCCCCGCAGTCGGGCCAGTTCATCGTGCATGCCGGCGACGAGCCGGCGATGTTCGGCAACCTCGATGCTGCGCTGCAGCATGCTCGGCGTCACCTGCAGGCGGGCCTCGATCGCGACATGCATGCCGCCGGCGCCGCCGAGTTCGAGATGCGCGAGCGGTGGGAGGCTCAGGTGGTCGATATCGGCGGCAGCGACTTCTTCGTGGAGGGCACGCTGGTGCTTACCGCGAGCGGCCGGCCCGAGGTGGCTTCCCGCCAGTAGACGGCTTGCCGCCCTTGACTGGCCGTCCGCCAGCGGCGGGCTTGTACTGGCCGCGGTGGCCCTTCTTCTCGGCAGGGCCGTCGTTCGTGTACGGCCGCACGGTGGCCGACTTGCCCCGGATCAGCGTGCCGCGCAGTGCTGCGACGACCGTGTCGACGCTGCCGGCGGGGACGCCGACGACGCTGTGGTTGTCGGTGATGCGGATCGGCCCGATCTGGCGACCGGAGAGGTTGGTCTCGTTGGCGATGGCGCCGACGAGGTCGCCGGGGCGCATGCCGGCCGAGCGGCCGACGCCGACGTAGACGAACCCGGTCTCGCCCGAGTCGGGGCGCTGGTCGCGTCCGCGATCCGCGCGCTCGCCGGAGGTGCCGCGCTGGCGCTGCTCGCGCCGCTCGGTCCGCTCGCTGAGGTCGGGGATCTCGTGCTGGTCGACGGTGTTGCCCGCTGCCTCGTGGAACAGGCGGATCGCTGCGAGGGCGATGAGCCGCTGGTCGGCGTCGCCGCGCAGGGCGTGGAGCACCGGCTGGAGGTCGTCGAGGTCGTCGGCGGCCAGCGACTCGCGCACTGCCTGCACGGTCTGGTCGAGCTGCGCAGCACGGAGGTCGGCGATGCTGGGAACCTTCTCGACGGCAATTGTCTGGCCCGTGAGCTGCTCGATGTTGCGCAGCAGCCGCTGCTCTCGCGGCTCGGCCAGTGTGATCGCCACGCCGGTGCGCCCGGCGCGCCCGACGCGGCCGATGCGGTGCACGTAGCTCTCGGGTGCAGAGGGCACGTCGTAGTTCACGACATGCGTGAGCGTGTCGACGTCGAGGCCGCGGGCTGCCACGTCGGTGGCAACGAGCAGCTCGGCGGTGCCGTCGCGCAGGCGTCCCATCACGCGGTCGCGCTGGGCTTGGTCCATGCCGCCGTGCAGGGCCTCTGCCCGGTAGCCGCGGGCATTCATGGTCTCGGTGAGCTGGTCCACCTCGGTTCGGGTGCGGCAGAACACCAGCACGCCGCCCGGGGCCTCGATGTCGAGCACTCGGCCGAGCGTGGCCGGCTTGTGGCCTCGGCCGACGATGTAGGCGGTCTGGCGCACCGAGCCGCGGCTGGCGTCGGTGTCGCCCTTGGTGACCTGGATGCGCACCGGGTTGCGGAGGTGCTGCTTGGCGATGCGCTCGATGCGCGGCGGCATCGTCGCCGAGAACATCACGGTCTGGTGCTCGCCCGACACCGACTCGAGGATGCTCTCGATGTCGTCGGCGAAGCCCATGTCGAGCATCTCGTCGGCCTCGTCGAGCACCACCATGCGGATGTCGTGCAGCGGGAGCGAGCCGCGGCCGACGTGGTCGAGCACGCGTCCCGGCGTGCCGACGACGACGTGCACGCCGCGGTCGAGTGCCTGCAGCTGGCGGTAGATCGGCTGGCCGCCGTAGACCGGCACGCAGGTGGCGCCCACGCGCCGCCCGTAGCGGAAGAATGCCTCGCTCACCTGCATGGCCAGCTCGCGTGTGGGCACCAGCACCAGCGCCACGGGTGCGGCCGCCGGTCCCTGGACGAGTTCGAGCGCGGGGAGGGCGAAGGCCGCTGTCTTGCCGGTGCCGGTGGCGGCCATGCCCACGAGGTCGCTTCCCGCACGAAGGTGCGGGATGGTCTCGCGCTGGAAGGGCGTGGGCTCCTCGTAGCCGAGCTCGTCGAGCGCTGCCAGCAATTCGCTGCGCAGGCCGAGCGCGGCGAACCCGCTGCCGCTGTCGTCGTCGATGTCGCTCACAAGGCCTTCTTCCCTAGGGTCTCCCCACGATAGGGGCATGATGCGCCGACGAGACGGGAGGCCCGATGTGACGCGGCACCCGTAGCGGTCTATGGGCGCGGTCTATCGGGGCGGCAGTCGGAGCAGGGCGGACGGATCGGGCACGATCGACCGCCAGACGTCCATGCGGCTCGGCTCGCCGGCACCCTCGAAGTTCCCGTCGGGCCGGGCATCGGCAGGTCCCCAGCGCCCCGTCAGCAGGCTCGTCATCACCTGCACGTGCACGTGCGGGGCCCAGCCACCGTTCTCCTCCGGGTGCCCGATCGAGCCGATGACATCGCCAGCAGCGACCCGGTCGCCCGGTTGCACGGCGTTGATCGTGCGGCGCGAGAGATGCCCGTAGAGGGACCAGAACTCGATGCCGTCGCCGGTGGCGTGGCGGACGATGACCGTGGGCCCGTAGTCGAACGGCACGTCGTTGTCGGCCACCGTCTCGATGACGCCGTCGAGCGGCACGCGCACGGTGGTGCCGGCATCGACGAACACGTCGATGCCGACGTGCACCGAGCGGGGCTCGGGTGCGTCGGTGGCGAACTGGTCGCCCGCGTAGCACGATCGGTCTTCGTCGTAGGCGCCGAGTCCGGCGGCGGCGCCCTGGGGGGAGAGATCGCCGCGCATCCACTCCCATGCTGCATGCGCGCCCTGCGGGCCCGGCGGGAACTTCGTGGCGGGCGCGCCGTCGGCAAGGCTGAACATGACCGTCGGCGCCGCGGCGAGGTCGACGGGCAGCGGGTCGACGACACGCAGGCCGGGCGCTGCCAGCCACGCCCGTACGGCAGGAGCTGCCGGAACGGGCTCGAGGCCAGCGGCATGGCGCGCAGCGAAGTGCAGTTGGTCGGGTCGCATGTCGACGAGCCGCTGAAGGAGGCGGGCCGCAGGTGCCTGCGAGACCAGCAGGTAGTCGTTGTCGGGAAAGGCGCTGCTGCGGTGCGACGAGATGGCGATGCTCATCGCCAGCCGAGCGCCGACCAGCTCCCACAGCACGGCGAGTTCGCGCTCGTCGAGGGCGAACTCGGCGGTGTAGGCGCTGATGACGTCGTGCGCTGCAGCGACGAGATCGGGGGCGTCGAGCAGTGCGTAGGCAAGTGCGACGGCGAGCTCGTTCACCTGGGTCGACTCGATCATGTCGCCGAAGTCGATGATGCCGCTGATGAGGGTGCCATCGGCGAGCACGTTGTAGTCGTTGGCATCGTGGTGCACGATTGCCCTGCGCATCGCAGCGCGCTGCGGCACGACGTGCCGCTCGTGGCGATCGAGCACCGCCGTCGCGGCGTCGCGCACGCCGGGATCGGCGATGGCGGCGAGCCACGGCCGCACGGCCTGGGCGTGGTCGAGGTCCCACAGGAATCCAGGGCGGCTCGCTGCGGGATGCGACGCGGTGGTGAGTGCTGCCGACATCCGGCCCAGCGTGGTGCCGAGCGAACGCCGCATTGCAGACGCTGCCGCCGCATCGGCGCGGTGCAGCGCGTCGGCGAGCGGAGTGCCCTCGAGCCACGTGACGGCCCGCACTGCATGCTCGCCGGTGGAGAAGGCGCGGCGGACGACGCCCGGCCCGAGCAGGCGGGGTACCGGCAGTGACGGATCGGCGTGCTCGAGGTGGCGCAGCACGTGCGCCTGGAAGTCGAGCGAGGCCGGACTCTCGGCGGCGTTGGCGACCTTCACGACCACGGCGCCGATGCGCACGTTCTGGTCGCGTTCGCTCGGCAGCGGCACGGCAGCAGCCGCCGGGTCGATCAGCGGGCCGAACATCTCGGCTGCCGCCGCGGCGAGCTCGTCGATCGGCACCTGCGGCGGCGGGCTGTCGAACTCGGACATCTCGGTCAGGCCCTGATGCGCTCGTTGGCAGGGTCGTACATCGGCCGCAGCGCCACCCGGGCGGGCACCTGACGGCCTGCGACGTCGACCGTCCATGTGGCGGCATCGATCCACCGCTGGTCGACGGCATCCTCGCCGCCCGACACCATCGCGAGGCCGACGGCTCCGCCCAGCGTGTGCCCGTACGACGCGGCGCGCAGGTAGCCGACAGCGATGCCGTCGCGGTGCACGATCTCGCCGTGGTGCAGCATCGGGTCGGGCTCGTCAAGCAGCACCTGGACGAGGCGCTGGCGAAGCGGCGCGGCCGCTCGTCGAGCTGCCAGCGCGTCGCGGCCTACGAACCCGCCCGGCTTGTCCCACGCAATGGCGAAGCCGAAGCCTGCCTCGAGCGGGCAGTCGGTGTTGTCGATGTCGTGGCCGAAGTCGCGGTAGGCCTTCTCCATGCGCAGGCTGCCGAGGGCGCGCAGGCCGGCGTGACGGAGGTTCACGGCAGCGCCCGCGGCAGTGAGCCGCTCGTGCACGTGGATGGCCTGCTCGGCGGGCACGAACAGCTCGTAGCCGAGCTCGCCGACGTAGGTGATGCGCACGCAGAGGACGCGGGCGAACCCGATGTCGATCTCGCGCGCGGTACGGAACGGAAAGGCGTCGTCGGACAGATCGGCCGAGGTGACCGACTGCAGCAGCTGGCGCGAGCGCGGCCCCTGCACGTTGATCTGCGCGAGCCCGCCGGTGACGTCGGTGGCGACGGCATCGACGAGACCGCGTCGGAGGTGCGCCTCGACGTGCCGGTGCTGGGTGTCGGTGGCGATGACGAGGAACGAGTCGTCGCGCAGTTTCGTGACGGTGAGGTCGGCCTGCAGCCGGCCACGCTGGTCGAGCCACTGCGTGTAGACGATGCGGCCAGGCTCGCCGTCGACGCTGTTGGCCGACAGCCAGTCGAGTTCCGGTCCAGCGGTGCGGCCCTGTACGCGGAACTTCGACATGAAGCTCATGTCGATGAGCACGGCATCGTTGCGGCACGCATGGTGCTCGGCGGCCCAGTGCGACCAGAAGGCCGGACGTCCGAAGGTGAGCGGGCCCGGGTCGGGCACCTGCCCGCGGCCGGCGTACCACGACGGGCTCTCGAATCCGCTCACCTCGACATGGAACGCGCCCTCGGCGGTGAGCCGGTCGTGGAGCGGCGACAGGCGCGCGCCGCGGGCCGTGGCCATCTGGCGGTTCGGATAGTGGCACTGGTACACCATCCCCAGCGACTCGACGGTGCGCGTGCGGCGGTACTCGGGGTTGGCCTGGTGGGGCAGCAGGCGCGCCGGCTCGATGCCGGTGATGTCGGCCCCGGGATCG
>JBJTRF010000173.1:0-9745 GCA_046076025.1 Ilumatobacteraceae bacterium | reverse complement strand
CGTCGTCGGCGATCCACTCGATGGCCGTCTCGAGCGTGTGGAGGCGAGGCGCCGCCAGCTTGGTGGCGTCGTCGTGGCTGTGGGTCCGGATGTTGGTCTTCTCCTTCGCCCGGACTGCGTTCACCACCATCTCGTCGTTGCGGGCGTTCTCGCCCACCACCATGCCCTCGTAGACATCGTCACCCGGCTGCACGAACAGCTCGCCGCGCTGCTGCAGGTTGTCGAGCGCATGTGCGGTGACCTGGCCCTGCCGATCGGCGATCATCGCGCCGCCCGTTCGCGTCGGCAGCTCCCCGGCCCACGGCGTCCACCCGGCATGGTGCTGGTGCATCAGCGCAGTGCCGCGGGTGGCCGTCAGCAGCATCGACCGGAAGCCGATCAGGCCGCGGCTCGGGCACTCGAAGGTGACGATCGTGCGGCCGATGTCGCCCTGGCGCAGGTCGGTGACGCGGCCCTTGCGCGGGGCCAGCTCCTGGGTGACGGTGCCGACATGCTCGTCGGGCACGTCGCAGACGCCCCGCTCGAGCGGCTCGAAGCGCTGGCCGTTGACGATCTTGGTGATGACCTCGGGCCTGCTGACCTGCAGTTCGTAGCCCTCGCGGCGCATCGTCTCGACGAGCACCGCCAACTGCAGCTCGCCCCGGCCCGCCACGTCCATCACGTCGGCGCTGTCGGTGGGGTGCAGCCGGATGCTCACGTTGCCGAGCACCTCGCGCTGGAGCCGGTCGATGAGGTGGCGGCTGGTGAGGTACTTGCCGTCACGGCCGGCGAACGGCGACGTGTTGACGCCGAAGCTCATCCGCAACACCGGCTCGTCGACCGTCAGCCTCGGCAGCGCCTGTGGCGAATCGACAGACGCAATGGTGTCGCCGATCTCGACCTCGGGAAACCCGGCCACCACGAACAGGTCGCCGGCCCGCAGTTCCTCGACCTCGGCCCGGCCGACTCCGGAGAACTCCATCAGCTGCGTGAGGCGGCGACGCAGCGGCGGCTGGCCCTCGGCGAACTCCTCCTCGAGGAGTGCCACGGTCTCGCCCCTGCGCAGCACGCCGTTGACGATGCGGCCGACGGCGAGCCGGCCCAGGTAGTCGCTCGCATCGAGGTTGGTGACGAGTGCCTGCAGCGGCGCAGCAGCGTCGCCCGTCGGCTCGGGAATCCGCTCAAGGATGGCGTCAAGCAGCGGGCTCAGATCGGCGTCTGCGGGTGGCATTCCGACACCGCGCATGGCACGGCCCTCGCGGGCGACCGCCGAGATGACCTCGAAATCGATGTGGTGGTCGCGGGCATCGAGGTCGATGAACAGCTGGTAGATCTCGTCGAGCACCTCGTCGGCGCGCGCATCGGAGCGGTCGACCTTGTTGACGACGACGATGGCCGGCAGGTCCTGGGCCAGCGCCTTCTGCAGCACGTAGCGGGTCTGGGGCAGCGGGCCCTCGGCGGCGTCGACAAGCAGGATCACGCCGTCGACCATGGTGAGCGCCCGCTCGACCTCGCCGCCGAAGTCGGCGTGGCCCGGCGTGTCGACGAGGTTGATCTTCACGTCGCGCCAGCGCACCGACGCGGCCTTGGCGAGGATGGTGATGCCGCGCTCGCGCTCCTGGTCGTTCGAGTCCATGACGCGGTCGACGACCGCCTGGTGGGCGGCGAACGAGCCGGTGGCGCGCAGCAGCGCATCGACAAGGGTGGTCTTGCCATGGTCGACATGCGCGACCATGGCGACGTTGCGGAGGGAGGTCATGATGTGTGGGGGGTGCTTGGTCGGCGGCGCGAGGCCTGCCGGGTGATCAGTCGTCGGCCTCGTCGGCCTCGTCGTCCTCGTCGAACGACACGCCGTACTTCTCGGCGAGCGCCGCGTACTTGTCGTCCTCGCTGTGCTGCTGGCGATCGCTGCCGCCGAGACCGAGGTCGAAGGCGCTGGGACCGGACTGCTTGAGTTTCCGCGCTTCTTCGAAGCGACGGTGACGACCCTTCTTCATGAGAGGGCTCCCGAACTAGAGAAGTGACATTGGATGCCACTCTACCGGCGGCCAGCGGCACGACACGGGATGAGCGGCCGCCCCTGTGACGCCCGACCGGCCCGCCGCAGGCAGTCGCCGGCCGGCGTGCGAGACTGGCGAGGTGGGAAAGATCGTCGCCATCCTGAACCAGAAGGGCGGGGTCGGCAAGACCACCGTCACCCTCGGTCTGGCCTCCGCGGCAGCTGCTGCCGGGCACCGGGTCCTCGTCGTCGACCTCGATCCGCAGGGGTCGAGTACGTGGGTGCTGGGCATCGACCCGGCCGAGGTCGAGCGCTCGGCAGCCGAGGTGCTGGGCCGCGCTGCGGCCTCGACGGCCATCGTGGCGTCCGAGTGGGGTGACGAGGTATCGGTGCTGCCCGCCTCGCCGCGCCTGCTCGAACGCGACCACGGCGGCAATCCGCGGCGCCTGGCAGACGCACTTGCCGCGGTGGCCGACGACTACCAGGCCGTGCTCATCGACTGCCCGCCGTCGCTCGGTGCCCTGAGCACGGCAGCGCTCACGGCGGCCGACCACGCAGTCATCGTCGTCGAGCCGTCTGCGCTCAGCCTTCGCGGCGTGGGCGCCGTCGCCGACCTCGTCGACGAGGTGTGGGATTCCGACAACCCCGACCTCGACCTTGCGGGCGTGATCGTCAACAAGGTGCCGGCCGTGAGTGCCGAGGCCGATCGTCGCTACGACGACCTCACCCGCGACGTCGGCAAGCGAGCGGTCTGGCAGCCGGTGGTACCCCAGCGCGTGGTCGTCAACCAGGCCATCGGCGAGCGCCGGCCGGTGCACTCATACGGTGCCAGGGCAGCCGACGTGATCGACGCCTTCGACTACCTCTGGGCAAAGCTGCGCCGGGTAGTGCGCGGCTGACGGCTCAGCCCGGCTCGCCGGGTTCGACGGCGGTTTCGACGAGGCGCAGGCTCCCCCGGCCGTCGAAGGTGAGTGCCGCCTGCCCCGCCACGAGCCGGCGGATGCCGTCGCCCAGCAGGTCGTGACGCCAGCCGGCGGCGAGGCGCGAACCGGCATCGCCCCTGAGGAACGACACGAGGTCGCTGCGCGTGGCGAGCAGGGCAGTGTCGATCCGCTCGTGACGCGCCACCTCGCTCACCCATGCCGACACCAGCGCCACCGCAGGACGAAGGCTGCGCTCGAGATCGTCGCCGTCGGGGGCGGGCAGCGGCGCCTCCATGGCGAGGCCGGCAGCCACCGCATCGAGCAGTTCGCGGCCGGCAGCGCCCCTGACGTGGCGCTCCTCCACCCCGCGTGCCTGCGTCAGCTCGCTCGGCGAGGTGGGCTGGCGCTGGGCGATGCCCAGCACCGCCAGGTCGGGCAGCACGTGACGCACCGGGATGTCGAATGTCATGGCCCGGCGCTCGCGCCACGCGGCCACGGCTCGGGCCACGCCCCTCGCCCGCGGCTTGAGCATCCGCACGTCCTTGAGGCGCGTCCATGCCGAGTCGGGGTCCATGCCGCTGACCGGACGGCCGAGCAGCTCGATGCACGCCTCTTCGGCCCATGACAGGCGCCCGTCGGCGGCGAGCTGGCCGGCGAGCCGATCGTGCAACTCGAGCAGGTGCGCCACATCGGCCGCGGCGTAGGCGCACTGCTCGGCGGTGAGCGGGCGTCGCAGCCAGTCGGTGAGGCGGTCGCCCTTGGCAGCCGCGACACGCAGCTCGCTCTGCAGCAACGACACCAGCGACGGCGTGCTGTAGCCGGCGAAGCCCGCTGCGAGCTGCGTGTCGAACAGTCGACGCGGAACGCAGCCCACTGCGTGGAAGAGGACATCGAGGTCCTGCTGCGCGGCGTGCAGCACGGCGAGGGCATCCGACTCGAAGAGCTCGCGCAGCGGCGCCAGGTCGCAGGCCTGCGGGTCGATGAGCACGAGGTCGTCGCTGCCTGCGAGCTGCACCAGCGCAAGCCGCGGGAAGTACGTGCGCTCGCGGTGGAACTCGGTGTCGAGCGCGTATCGGCCCTCGGCGACGAGGCGCTTCGCGACATCGGCCACCTCGGCCGTGCTGTCGATCCAGCGAAAGGTCACGTCGGCGAGGTCCCGGCAATGACCGCTCGGCCGCTAATCGCCCATGCCATCGTGCCGCCGAGCACGTTGACCGCGTCGACACCCTGCCGCGACAGGAAGTCGCAGGCATGCGCGCTGCGGCCGCCGCTGTGGCAGATCACGTACACGGTGCCCATGGCACCCAAGTCGTCGACTCGCTCGGCAACGGCGGAGAGCGGCACGTGCACGGCGCCGGGCACGTGACCGCCGGCGTACTCGTCGGGCTCGCGTACGTCGACCAGCGGGGCGCCCTCGCCCATCAGGGTCTCGAGTTCGTCGACGGTGACTTCGCGATACGACATGGGAGGTGAACCTAGTCGGCGAGGTCGCCGGGCGTGTTGACGTTGCGCAGGTCGGCCGCCGGCACCGTCACGAGGCAGGCATCGAGTCGGCGGAGCACGTCGCGGATCGAGCGCCCGCCGGAGGCAACGGCGCGCTCGACGTCGCGCAGCGCCGACTGCTGCCAGACGGCGCACAGCGGCTCGATTCGGTCGGTCGTGGCAACCGTGACCGCGCATCCGCCCGACGCGCCGTCGAGCATCCGGCGCACGGTCAGCGGCGCAAGTTGCGGCACGTCACACGACACGACCATGACCGCACGTCCGGCAGCGTGCCGGAGTGCGTCGGCCACGGCGGGCAGCGGCCCCTCGCCCGGCATCGTGTCGGGCACGAGCAGCAGTCCGAGCGGTTCGACGACGGCCGGGTCGCCGCCCACGGCGATGACCTCGGCGCAACCACCGGCGATCAGCGCATCGGCGACGAGACTGGCCATTGGCTCGCCCCTCCAGCGCACGCCGGGCTTCGGCGAGCCCATGCGCCGGCTGGCACCTCCGCACAGCACCGCACCGATCACTGCCCGAGCGCCCTCGAGCCGCCCCTCGCTCACCCTCCGGCGGCCTCGCCCGACGGATCGAGCTGGCGCAGGAACAGGTCGATCCGCTCGGCCTCATCCGACTCGCCGATGGAAGCCGCCATGGCGCCGAGGCCTCTGAGGCAGCCGAGGAACCCGCGGTTCGACGGGTCGGCCCAGCGAACGTACCCCGACCCGCGCCAGCCGTTGGCGCGCAGCGCGTCGAGGCCGCGGTGGTAGCCGACCCGATAGGCGGCGTAGCGCTCGACGGCATCCCGGCCGAGGTCGCCGAGGGCGCACCACGCCATCAGCGACCGCGGGTTGGCGGCCACCACGGCCGACACCAGCGAGTGACGCTCGCCCTCGGGCGCCTGCAGCGCCTGTGCAAGGGAGTGCCGGAGGGCCGGCGACTCGTCGGGCAGCACCGTACGCGGCGGGCCCTGCGGGGTGAGGTTCACTGCCTGATCTGACATTTCCTCACCCTATGACGTGCATCGCCTGCTGTCGCCGCGCATTGCTGCGACGACTCGCCAGCGACACGAGCGACGAATCGCATCAGCCGCCGAAGAGACCACCGGTCAGCATCGAGCCGATCACGTCGTCACCGGCGTCGGATCCAGCGATCGCCGCGAACATGACGAGCGCAGCACCGGCCATCGACACGTTCTTGAAGAACTGGATCGTCTCCATCTGCTTCGACTGCTCGTCGGCCGCCCAGAAGTCGTGCATCTTCAGCGCCATGACCAGGAGCAGCACGGCCAGCACGAGCGCGCCGAGGTCGGCGTAGACACCGAGGATGACCGAGAGCGAGCCGAGCACCATCAGCAGGCCCGACAGCAGCACCGACGCCTTCGGCATCGGCACCTTCTTGTGGGCGGCGTAGCCCACCATCCCCTCCGACTTGGTGAGATGCATGATGCCGCTGTTCAGCAGCACGAGGGCGAACAGGACACGTCCGATCACAAGCACGATGTTCATGGGTAACGACTTCCCTTCCTGATGGGGCCGCTCCGCCGTGACGGGCAGCGATGATGACCGCAGTGACCAGCGACGCCATCCTCGCCAGCCACGCGGAATCTACGACTCGGTGCCGCCCGGGCCGTGGATACCCGCGCCACTTCGCGCAGCGGGTGCCCAAATGGCACCGCGTGCCCTCGCTCGTGCGGCCGATGCGCCTATCGTGACGACGTGACCGCCACCGCTGCCCTGCTCGGACTGTCGCTCGACACGGCGAAGAACATCGCGCTCGGCCTCGGCATCTCGTTCCTCGCGATGTCGGTGGCCTCGGCGGTCCTCGTCAAGAAGATCGTCACCAAGCTCGTGATGGCCGTGCTGCTCGTGGCCCTTGCGGTGGCGATGTGGTCGCAGCGGGCCAACCTGCAGGACTGCGCCGCAAAGGCCAAGGACCGAGTCGCCGGCTCGGGCCAGCAGGTCGTGTGCTCGTTCTTCGGCACCGACGTCGCCGTCGACTGACCGGCGCATCCGGCGCTACCACGAACAGCGCTCGAGCAGCGGCAGCAGCATCTGCTCGACCAGCGCTCCCGGCGCTGCCGTCGGAGCATCGTGACCGCAGCCGGGCACGTCGACGAACAGCGCGCCGGGTACCGCCGCTGCCAGCACCGACATGCCCCGTCGATGGTGAGGTCGCGCCAGCTCGCCGCAGCCGGTGACGAGCGGCATCGTGATGTCGTCCGCACGCCACGGCCGGCTGGCGCGCAGGTCGCCGAGCTCGCCGAGCATGGTCGGCCCCTCGGCGAGGCGCGTCTGGCGCGTCCGCTCGGGCAGCGACTCCCACCTGCTGCTGCCGACGAGGTGCGCATGAACGCCTCTGCCGCAGCGGCCGGATCGGCGACCTCGGCCAATGCACGGCTCGCCGCCCCATTCGACGGCCACCACGGCTCCCACGACATCGGGCTCTCGTAGACGCCGACCCCCGCCACGATCGCCGGATGCCGCGTTGCCGCCGCCAGTGCCACGTTGCCCCCGTAACTGTGCCCGAACACCACCGCCCGACGGCCGTCGAGCAGCGTCATCAGGTCGTCGACCTGGTGCGCCATCCCGAACGGTCCGGCATGCGGCGAGCGCCCGTAGCCGCGGCGGTCGAAGCGCAGGATGCAGTAGCGGGCGCCGACTCGGTCCTCGAGGTGTCGCGCCAGTTGCAGCATGCCGGCGGCACGGTCCATCGTGCCGTGCACGAGCACCACCAGCGGGCCGCCGGCGACGCCCGTCTCGGCGTACCACGGCACGTGACCGTCGGATCGGTGCGCCGTCATGCGACCCTGACGACCCGCAGCACGTCCGTGCTCGAGCCGCTGCCGCGGTCGGGCGCCCCGGCGAGGACCAGCACGGTGTCGCCTGATGCGACGAGGCCCGCCTGCACCGAACGCTCGACGGCGAACCACACCAGCTCATCGGTGCTCGCATACTCTTCGACGCTCATCGGCACGACGCCCCACGACAGGGCGAGCGATCGCACCGTGGCCGGATCGGGCGACAGCCCAACCAGCGACGCCAGCGGCCGGAACCGCGCCATGGCCCGCACGGTGCGTCCCGACCTCGAGCAGCACAGGATCGCTGCCGCATCGGCCTCGCCCGCCGCCATTGCCGCAGCGTGGGTGATGGCCATCGCGATTCTGTCCGGACCGGTGGACGATGCGCGCTGGGTGCGGCCCAGCCGAGCGCCCCACTGCGCGTAGCCCGCCTCCTGCTCGGCGCGGCCGGCGACGCGCGCCATCGCCCGCACGACTTCGGCCGGATCGGCGCCGACCGCAGTCTCTGCCGACAGCATCAGCGCATCGGTGCCGTCGAACACAGCGTTCGCCACGTCGCTCACCTCTGCACGCGTCGGCGACGGGGCCGAGATCATGCTCTCCATCATCTGCGTGGCCGTGATGACCGGCACCCCTGCCTCGACGCAGTACCTGATGATGCGCTTCTGCAGGTGCGGCACCTCCTCGAGCGGGTACTCGATGCCGAGGTCGCCGCGGGCGACCATCACCGCATCGGAGCCCCCGACGATCGCCTCGAGATCGGCGACGGCGTGCATCGTCTCGATCTTCGCGACGAGCCGTGTCCGGTGGGGGGCGATCGCCTCGCGCACCCGGGCGAGGTCGGCCGCCGAGCGCACGAACGACACGGCGAGGAAGTCGACGCCTGCGTCGGCCATTCGTCGCGCCATCACGATGTCGTCGTCGGTCGGCGACGACAGACGCAGCCGACTCGACGGGAGGTGGATGCCGGGACGCCCCTGCACGCGCCCGCCGGTGCGGACCCGCATCGCCATCGACTCGCCATCCCGGCCGATCGCCTCAAGCGTGATCGCTCCGTCGCCGACGACCACCCGGTCGCCCTCGTGCAGGTCGTCGAGCAGCGCCGGGTACCCCACCGTGATCAGGTCGCCCGTGCTCGTCGCCGACCCGAGGTCGTCGGCCGGGCGCCCGATGAGACGCAGTCGATCGCCCTCGCGCAGCGAGACACCGCCCTCGGGAAACTGGGCGGCGCGCACCTTCGGACCGGGGAGGTCGGCGAGCACGGCCACCACCCGGCCCAGTCGCTCGCTCGCCGACCGCACTGCAGCCAGGCGAGCGAGATGGCCCTCGAGGTCGCCGTGACTGAGATTCAACCGCACCACGTCCACGCCGGCGACGATCAGCGCCTCGAGCACCTCGGGGGCCTCGCTCGCAGGACCGAGCGTGGCGACGATCTTGGTGCGGTTGTCCATGAATGTGGGCCTCGTGGTGACTGGATCGGGGTCGGGCGGCGAGACGACGGCCGGTAGAGCCGGGGGCGATACCGACGCGGTTCGCGCGAGGTGCTGAGATGGTGGCGATGGAACTGCTGCTGATCCGCCACGCACTTCCGGTCCGTCGCGAACTGGCAGAGGGTATCGCCGATCCCGAGCTCGCTCCCGCCGGCCGCGAGCAGGCGCAGCGCCTCGCCGACTACCTCGCCGACGAGCCGATCGATGCGCTGTACTCGAGCCCGCTGCGCCGCGCCCTCGAGACCGCCGAGCCGATCTCGCGCCGCACCGGACTCGATGTGACGGTGGTCGACGCCGTCGCCGAATGGGACAGGAACAGCAGCGAGTACGTGCCCATCGAAGAGCTAAAGGCTGACGGCGATCCGCGCTGGCATGCGATCGTGGCCGGCGAGATGCCAATGGGCGACGAGACTCGAGCATCATTCCGCGCCCGCGTCGTCGAGTCGATCGAGGGCATGATCGAGCGCCATCCGGGCCGCAGGATCGCAGTCACCTGCCATGGCGGCGTGGTGAACGCCTACCTTGCCCACGTGCTCGACCTGCCTGCCGGACGCGACTTCTTCTACCCGAACTACACGAGCATCCACCGCGTGGCGGCTTCGCGCCGCGGTCACCGCAGCATCGTCACCGTCAACGAGACAGCCCACCTCCGCGGCACCGGCCTGCCGATCGGCCTCATGCAGCAGCCATGATGCGCACCACAGCGGCCACCGGCGCCGCACGAGCAACCTGTCGCAGCAGGCTGCTCACGGCCACCAGCAAGGGAGTACCGAGATGAGCCACATGCCGACATCGACCGCGCCAGACGCAGCGCAGCTCGCCGACCTGCGCCATTACCTCGATGCCTCGCCATCGCCCTGGCATGCCGCCGCGAGTGCCGCATCGCGCCTCGTCGACGCCGGCTTCCGCGAGCTGCCCGCCGATCAGGCGTGGCCGGGCGCCCCGACGAGCGGATTCGTGCGCCGGGGAGCCTCGCTCGTGGCATGGACCCACGTCGGCGGCTCGGCCGACGGCGATGCCGGGCTGCCGCCGCTGCGCCTCGCCGGCGCCCCCACCGACTCCCCCTGTCTTC
>JBJTRF010000172.1:0-8583 GCA_046076025.1 Ilumatobacteraceae bacterium | reverse complement strand
GACCGTCGAGGTCGAGATCGTCAGGCTCGCCACGCAGCTCGGTGCCGTCGACCGCGCGGTGGCGCTGAGCGTGGTGCAGTTGCTCGCCCTCGCCGTCGTGGCGGTCGTGGCCGCGCGAGCGCAGCGGAGGGCGACTCGGCCGCTCGCGGAGTCGCCCCGCCGACGAGTGCCGCGCACGCGCCGCGAACGCCTAGTCGTTGCGGCAACATCGGCGTTCGTCACGGCGGCCATCGGCACGCCGATGGCGGCGCTGGTGGTGCAGTCGCTGCGACCGGGTGGCCGATACAGCCTCGAGGCATGGCGCCGTCTCGTCGATCCGGTCATGGACCGCGGCGTGTCGCTGGGCATCGATCCGATGGCGTCGATGGCCACGTCGCTGCGAACCGCAGCCCTTGCCACCTCTCTCAGCGTCGCGCTCGGCCTGCTGGGCTCGCTGGCGATCGCTGCAGCGCGCCGCAGGGCGGCGGCACTGCTCGACACAGGCCTGATGCTGCCCCTCGGAACCTCAGCGGTGACGGTCTGCCTCGGCATGCTGGTCACGTTCGACCGTGTCCCGTTCGACTGGCGCGGCGAGTGGTGGCTCGTCGCCGTCGGCCATGCGCTCATCGCCATGCCGTTCGTGGTGCGCGCCGCGCTGCCGGTGATCCGCTCGGTGCCCGCCGGCCAGGTCGACGCCGCATGCGTGCTCGGTGCCTCGCCATGGCGAGCGTGGCGGGAGATCGTCGTCCGCCGCCTCCGCCGCCCACTGCTCGTCGGCGCCGGCCTCTCGGCGGCCATCTCGCTCGGCGAGTTCGGCGCCACCACCTTCCTCACCAGGGCTGGGCGCGAGACGATGCCGATCGCCATCAGCCGACTGCTTGCCCGCGCCGGCGACCTGCCCCGTGCGCAGGGCTTCGCGCTGGCTGCCGTCCTGCTCGTCGTCACGGCAGTCGTGATCGCGGTCACCGACCTTCCCGACCGGTCATCGCGATGAGACTCGAGGCCCGCGGCATCACCGTCCGGTACGGCGACCACACCGTGCTCGACCGCGTGTCGCTCGCCCTCGACAGCGAGGTGGTCGCCCTGCTCGGCCCGTCGGGATCGGGGAAGAGCACGCTGCTGAAGGCGCTCGCCGGCCTCGTCGTTCCCGACGAGGGCACGGTGGCGCTCGACGGCATCAACGTCTCAGCAGTCCCCCCGCATCGTCGCGGCATCGGCATGGTGTTCCAGAACCAGCAGCTCTTCCCGCACCTCGACGTCGGCGAAAACGTTGCCTTCGGCCTCCGGATGCGCAGGATGCGCGCTGCCGCCGTCGACGGCCGCGTCGGCGAGATGCTCGACCTCGTCGGCCTCGCCGGGTTCGAGCGCCGTCGGGTGGGCGATCTCAGCGGCGGCGAGGCCACCCGCGTGGCCCTCGCCCGGGCCCTTGCCCCGTCGCCGACGGTGCTCCTGCTCGACGAGCCGCTGACCGGCCTCGACCGCGACCTGCACGACCGCCTTGCCGTCGAACTGCGATCGATCCTCGCGCCGACGACCAGCCTCCTCGTGACCCACGACCGCGCGGAGGCCGAGGCGATTGCCGACCGGATCGTCACGCTGGCCGATCTGGCACACTCGGGCCAATGACGATGCTCGAGGTGGTCGAGATAGAAGCCGCCGACACGCACGGCCTGCGCCTCAGCGTCCTCCGCTTCGACACGCCCACGAAGGAGGTGTCGTTCGCCGAGGACAACCTCGACGGCGTCGTGCACCTCGGCGTGCGCGATCGCGGTGCCATCGGCCAGCCACTCGTGGCGGTCTCGTCGTGGGTGCCGCGGCAGTACGTCGATCCCGTCGACGGCAGCGTTGAGGAGCATGCCGTGCAGTTGCGCGGCATGGCCACCGATCGCGCCCTGCAGGGCACCGGCATCGGCGGGCTGCTGCTCGACGAGGCCGTCGTTCGCATGGCCGCTGCCGGCCACAGGGTGGCGTGGGCCCGCGCCCGCGATGCGGCGCTGCGCTTCTACGAGCGCCACGGGTTTGCCGTCCGCGGCGACGGCTTCGTCGACGAGACCACGCAGCTCCGCCATCACCTCGTGATGCGGTCGATTGCCAGCGACAGCCCGTCGGTGTGGCCAGTCGACCGTGCTCCCTGACGAATTCGCTGCGTTGCGCCGCCGGGCTGACACGCTGCGACGCGTCTCGGCACGGCTTCGCGACCTCGTCGACGAGGTCGATGCCGTCCGGCGACGCGCCGACGAGCGCACGTGGCGCGGCCCGGCAGCCTCGACATTTGAATGGCGTGTCGATGCCCACCGCCGGACGCTCGACAGCCATGCCGACGCGCTCGCATCACTCGCGTGGCGCTGGGACTCGATCGGCTGACCCAGTGCTCGGCTGGGATCCGCAGCGGCTCGCCTCACTGCATGCCGCTGCCCGCACGTGCGCGATCGAGTTGCGAGCCGCCGCGAGCACCGTCTCGTTCCTGCACGATGTCGAGCCCGCCCTCGCCGAGGCCGACGACGCGCTGCGGAGGATCGCTGCCGAGTGGGACCAGCACCTGCTGCCCCTGCTCGCACGGCTCGAGGGCAGCACGTTCGCCGACGAGGCGGTGACCACGCTGCGGGCGTGGATGACCGGGGCATCAGCCGCCGAGACCACCGACCACCGGTCGAACCCCGCCGATGCCCTGTTCCTACAGATGCTCGACGAGGCCGACAATCCGGCGCGCGCCGCGGCATTCGTGCTGCGAGCGGCCGATGATCCCGCACTGCTGTTCGACACTGCGGCCGACTGGCGGCTCGCCCAACGCGTCGCCATGGTGGGCATCGACGCGCTCAGCCCGGCCGACGCCGAACGCGCCGTGCTCGGCTTCGTCGGGTGGTTCCGCCACTACGAGCTGACGCACAATCCCATCGACGAGTCGTACCAGCACGAATGGCGCCGATTCCTCGTCGCCCTCATCACGCCCTGGACACTGCACTTCGCTCCCCTCCACACCGAGTGGGCCTCCTCGGCCGAAGAGCGCGCCGCCCTGCTGTCGTTCGTCGTCAGCGACATCGAGTCGCTCGAGTGGCTGCTGATCGGCGCCGGTCGGGTGGTCGAGGAGGTGGCCGACGCCATCTCGCGCACCGCCTCGCACCTCTCCCTGGCCGAGCTGCTCGGCTCGTACCTAGGCCTTCTCGGCGGTCTCGCGATCAGCGTGCGGCGCGCCGAGGCAGCCAACCAGCTGGCGGTGTGGCACCGCCTGTGGATCGTGGCCGGCACCGTGGCGGGCGCTGTCGCCGGCGCCGTGTCGGGCAGCGCGCTCGCCCCGTCAGCCGCAAAGGCCGCGGTCACGGTGGCCGAACGGCTGTCGCAGCCGTTCCGGCCAGATCCGGCACGTGCCGCCGCCGATGCCGAGTACGCGCATCGGGCCACCCTCGTGCTGGCCGCCGATGCGGTCGCCAGTGCCACCGTGTCGCGCTGGAGCGCCGAGGGGACACTGCCGGCCGACATCGCGCCACCGCCCGCGCCCGACGCCGACTCGCCCGATCCGCTCACCGACTACGTGCAGCGCTTCATCGCCTGGCGGACCCGGCTGCCGGGCGGCGCCGACGGCGATGCGGCCGTGCGGCTGACCGCACTGGTGTGGTCGGTGCTCGGGCCCGAGGAGGCGGGGCGCTCGACGGCAGCGGGCGCCACCTGATCACGAGCCCGGAGGATCACCCGCCGGCGACGAGCACCTCGGTGGACACGAGTGCCTCGGTCGTCTCGTCGGCGGCAACGACGAGGTCGAGCACCCACGGGCCGGATTGGGCGAAGGTCACCAGTCCGCTGAAGTGGTCGGGGCCCTCGCGGGTGATGGTGACCGGCGAGGCGGGCACCTCGGCCGACGGAAGCGAGACTCGTGCCTCGAGGCCTGCAATCGGCGCCAGTGCACCACTCGCACGCGACACCACGACGTGCACCTCGTTGCTGCCGACTGATGCCGGCGTGACGACCACCGAGACGAGCACGTCGCCCGTCGCCAGCGTCGCCTCGAACGGTGCCGCTGCGTCGGTGGGGCGAGGCGACGTGCCCACCATGGCGGCGACAAGACCGAGGATGGCAAGGCCGGCCACCGTCTCCACCAGCATCGTCCGCCGCAGTGAGAGCACCCCCTCGTGCTGCATCACCCAGCGCGCCGCGCCGGCGACCGCGAGGATGACGACCACGACGACCACCTTCACCAGCAGCATCCGGCCCCACGCCGTCGACGACACGTCGTCGAGACTGCCCGCCATTCGCCACGCCTGCGCCGTGCCGGTGAGCACGGCGAGCGGCACCGACACCGTGGCGACTGCCGAGAACCGCCGCGCCACCGCCTCGGTGGACGGCTCGGCAAGGTGCTGTCGGCGGAGCGTGACGAGCACGGCAAGTCCGCCGAACCATGCCGCGACCGCGGCGAGGTGCACGCTGTCGGCGAGTACCCACAGCGGCCATGGGTCGAGTGACGACGGGTGCCCGGCGAGCGGGAACGACACGACCGCCAGCACCGAGGCGCCGAGCCACCACCGAGTGCCTCGCGGCAGCACCGCCAGTGCCGTGACGAATACGAGGCGGGCCAGCAGCGCCCGCCCGGTCGACACGCCGAGCGCACCGTCCAGCCCCTCGCCCACGGTGGCAGCGAATCCGGCGAGGGCGCCGGCGGTTCCGGCGACGGCGACGACGGCGGCGATGCCGAGCACGATGCGGGTCGAGGCCCACTGTCCAAGCGCGCCAGCGCCCCGGCTCGCCCACCATCCTCCGCCCAGCAGCACGATGGCGCCGAGCAGCGAGAGGAAGCGGGCCACTGCATAGAAGACGTCCACCACCGCGTCTCCGGACTGCTCGAGCCCGGCCAGCAGTGCCTCGCCATCGCCAGCTGCGGCGGTGCCCACCTGGAACGCAAAGGCACCCTCCACGACATGCCCGTCGTCGGACATCACCTTCCACACCACGGCATAGACGCCGTCGCCCAGCGATTCGCTGTCGGGCACGTTGGCCGTAACGACGGTGTCGTCGCCGTCCTGTACCGGTGCGCTGGCATCGACAGGGTC
Source organism: Ilumatobacteraceae bacterium (assembly GCA_046076025.1). Classification (GTDB taxonomy): domain Bacteria; phylum Actinomycetota; class Acidimicrobiia; order Acidimicrobiales; family Ilumatobacteraceae; genus UBA668. Next base: position 3,565 of record JBJTRF010000172.1, on the reverse strand, counting down.
GCCATTGCCGTCGACGAGTTCGATCGACGCCACTGACGCCTCGATGCCATCGTCGAAGTCGAGCACGATCGACGACGGAGCAGACTCGAGCACGCTGTTCGCTGCCGGGGTGCTCGACTCGAGCGCAGCATGCGCATGTGCGAGCGGTGCCGACGCACCCACCACTCCCAGGGCGAGCACGAGCGCAGCTCCTGCCCGGCGTCGCGTCATGGCATCAATCCTGCCGCGTCGACACCGTCGATGCCGCGTCGGCCGAGCATCCACGCCAGTCGGTCGGGCTCGTCGACGGCCATCACCGCGGCCGGCAGGCCCGTCAGCCCCATTGGCCGCCGACTGTCCCACAGCATTGACAGGGCGCGCAGTTCGAGGCGCAGGTAGGCCGGCGACCAGTCGCGATACGTGCGGCCGAACGACGGCCCGAGGTCGGCGTGGTGCACCTCGACCTCGCGCCAGCGCCGGAGCACGATGTCGTCGACACCCAGATCGGCGGGCCACGCATCGAACGAGTGCCAGCACGACTCGAGCGCTGCATCAGCAGCGAGCAGGTCGGCCACGAGCACAGCTGCCGACTGCGTGGCACCGGCGTCGATGTCGCCGGCCCGCTGCGCCGGGCCGCCCGGATACTGCGCGACCCGCTCGCCGAGCCGGGCGCCCTCGAGCACCCTGACATGGGATTCCGCATTGCGGGCCAGGTGCGCCAGCACATGGCCGATGGTCCAGCCGGCGAGCAGGCTCGGGCCACGCGCCGCGCCGTCGTCGAGCCCGGCCAGAGCCTCCTCGAGACGGCGATGCGCCTGCGCCGCGCCGTCGATGGCCATCGTCAGCATCGATTCCAGCATCGTGGGCACGGTATCCGCGACGTGCCCCTCCGACCATGCCTGCGCGGCGCCCGACACCTACACTCCGCTTCCCCCTATGAACGCCGACTCCACCGAGCCCCTCGCCGAGAGCCCCATCCCCGACGGTGGGCGCAGCGCCGACTCGCTCGTGCTCGTCAACACCGGGAATGGCAAGGGCAAGAGCTCTGCAGCCTTCGGCGTGATGGTGAGGGCGATCGCCCGCGACTGGAAGGTCGCCGTCGTGCAGTTCGTGAAGAGCAGCGAGTGGAAGGTCGGCGAGGAGAAGGTCGGCCGCCAGCTCGGCGTCGACTGGCGTGCCCGTGGCGGCGGGTTCACCTGGGACTCGGCCAACCTCCAGCACGACATCGACCTCGCGCGAGCTGCGTGGAGCGAGGCCGACGAGATCATCTCGAGCGGCGACTTCGACCTCGTCATCCTCGACGAGCTCACCTACCTGTGCTCGTGGGGCTGGGTGCCCACCGCCGACGTCGTGAAGGCGATCGAGAACCGGCCCCGGCATGTCAACCTCGTGATCACCGGGCGCGACGCGCCGCAGGAGATCGTCGACGTGGCCGACACCGTCACCGAGATGCGCCACGTGAAGCACGCCTACGACGTGGGCATCCTCGCCAAGCGCGGCATCGACTACTGAGCAGCGTGTCCGGCGTCCGGCGATTCACCTCGTTCGAGCGTCGGTCGCTCACGATGTCAGCGTCGATCGCTGCAATGGCGGCTGGAGGCGTTGCCTTCAATGCCGTCGCCGCCCGCCTAGTAGAGCCCAGCCGGCTTGGGCTCTATGCGTCGCTGTTCTTCTGGCTCGCACTCATCAACAATGTCACCTCTCTCGGTCTACCTACCGTGATGTCGCGGCTGCTGCGATATCCGGCCGAGCTGGGAGGCCGCATCGCAGCCTGGTCCTTCGCCACCACTGCAACGACATCCGCCATCGGCGTTGCTGCACTCGTCGTTCTCGCAACACGAGTACTGCGACCCGAGCTGGCTGCCGAGTTGCGACGCTGGCCGCTCGGTGTAACCCTGTCGATACTCTGTGGACTTGCCGCCGGAGTGGCGCTATCGGCCCTGGTCGAGATCAGGATGGTTGCCCTGGGGATGTATCGGCTTGCCGTGGCGCGATCGGTGACGACAAACGCTCTCCGATGCGGCCTCGTCCTCGTGCCCGTGCTCCAGGGTCGAACAGTTCTCCTCCTCGTGGCAAGCATCGGGGCAAATGCCGCGTCGGGAATTCTCGGAGCCGCACTCCTCGTCCGGCAGAACAGGCACCTCGGGCGGTCCGCGTTGGATGCGACACGTGAATGGCGCGTCGAGTTCAGGACAGCTGCAGCGAACTGGGCCGGCACGATCGCACTCGTTGCAGCGCAATTCGCCTTTCCGATCTTCACGAACCTGTCGCCTGGGGAGAACGCTGCGTTCTATCTCGCTTGGCAGTCGATGGCCATCGTCTTCTTGCTGGTCTCAAACATCGGCGTCGCGCTCACCATCGACTCCTCTGAGAGCCGTCGGACCGCTCCGGTACGACGGGCCCTCATCCTTTCGCTTGGCGTCGCTGCCGCCGCCGTTGTCAGTTCGTGGCTGCTGGCTGATCCAATCGAGGCACTGCTCTTCACCGCCCGATACCGGCTTGCCACCGATGCCCTTCCGCTACTCCTCGTGTCAGCGTTGCCGTGGTCGGTGACGACCACGCTGATCGCTGCGGCGCGTACGGACGGCCGCCACCTCTCCGTCGCCCTCACCTGCACCGCGTACCTCGCCGCCACTGCGGTGGCTCTAGCCCTCAGTGGCGCTGATGCGCCGAGATCCGCCGCGCTTACCTGGCTCGTCGCGAATCTCGCGGCCATGACGATCTCGATCGTCGTCGATCAATGGAGCAGATCTCGGCGTCTACACTCTCCCCTCGTGAGGGCGCTCCAGCAGTGAATGACACCGCCGAGCAACGCTCGCTCCGTTCGATGGTGATGCTCGTGATCCCGCTGATCGTGTTCGGTGTTGCCGCTATCGGACTCGCGACGATAGTCCAACGTCGTGGCAGTCAGTCTGTCGCGCCGATTGATGCAGCGGTCATCTTCGCCGACACGTTTGACCGCGGTGATGCCGACTCCCAAGAGGGCCTCGGAGGACTCGAGGGAAGAAGAGAATGGACCGAGGCGTCGGGACAGTGGGCAATCGATCTCGGTAGGGCCTACATCGTGTCGAGCTCGGGACCTGCTGTCGCTCTCATCAGCGACGTTCCAGATGGCCGCGCGATCTCGATCAAGGCAACGGTCGGCGGATCAACGTCGTGTGGCATCGTCGCCCGATACGTCAACAACGAGAACTTCGTGTCCCTCACTCACCTTCCCGAGGTGGGTGTCTGGGCTCTCACGGTCGTAGAGGACGGCCAACCTCGCGTGGTGCAGCGACTGGCCGCCCAGCGAGTCGGCGATGTCATCATTCAGCTCACGGTCGGGCCGCGGCTGATCTCCGCGACTGCTGGGTTGCAGAACGCATCCGTTGCAGAGCCGGCCCCGCCGGGATCGCGCAACAGCGACGTCGGCCTCTATGCCATTGACGCCCCGGGCACCTGTACGTGGGACAGTGTGGTGGTCACCTCAGCCGGATGAGCCGCTACGCGCGAGTTCTCTCCCGGGTGGTGTCCCCGCCCAGACAGGGCCCCTTCGCGGCTCTCGACGGCATCCGCGGACTTGCTGCGGTTGGAGTGGTCGTCTACC
>JBJTRF010000171.1:0-2535 GCA_046076025.1 Ilumatobacteraceae bacterium | reverse complement strand
GGGAGAGAGGGGAGAACGGCTGCGACGACAGCGCGCCCGTCATGCGCCGGCCTCTGCAGCGCCGCTCGGTCGCATGCCGGTTCGCCCAAACTCGTCGACGAGGGCAGCCAGCGCGCCGCTGCGATGCAACGCGCCGACGCTGCGGGCGCACGCCGCCATGTCGGTGACCGTGGCACGGTCGGCGGCGAACCGCTCGATCTCGGCCGCGAGCCGCTCGGCGCTGAGCTCGAACTCGTCGATCACGAGTGCGGCGCCGCGCTCGGCCAGCACCCGGGCGTTCTCGGCCTGATGCTGCTCGGCAGCGCCGGGCCACGGCACGATGATGGCCGGCGCTCCCACCGTGGCGAGCTCGGCGATGGTGCCCGCCCCGGCGCGGGTGACCAGCACGTCAGCCGCCGAGTACACCTCGGCCATCCGCTCCTCGAAGCCGGTCACCGCGTACAGGATGCCCGACCGGCCGTCCCGCGCAGGGGCAGCGCCGGCGAGGTTGCGCGGGCCGACCACGTGGTACACGGCCAGGTCGGACCGTGCGGCGAGCAGGTCAACCGCTCCCGCCACGGCACGGTTGACCGCTGCCGAGCCCAGCGAGCCGCCGACCACGGCGACCACGAATCGGTCGGCCGGAAGGCCGAGCACGGTGCGAGCCGCCGGCCGCGCGGCATCGCGATCGAGCGCGATCAGGGCCTGGCGAACGGGAGCGCCCGTCACCACGGCACCATCGAGCGGCGACCCGGCCTCGGCGACCGCCACGGCGGCTGCGCCCGGCGCCAGCAGGCGCGAGACCAGTCCGGGCCGACGGTCGTAGCTGACGACCACGTACGGGATGCCCATGCGGCGCGCCGCCCACGTAGCCGGGAAGCTGCCGTACCCCCCGAGGTTCACGACCACCGTCGGCCGCAGCGACGCGAGCAGCCGTCTGGCAGCGCGGACAGCGCGCACGAGACGGGGGACGAACATCAGGTTGCGGCGGCTGAGCCGTCGCTGCAGCCCGGTGACATCGAGGAGCGTGTACGGCAACCCCGTCGGCGGCACCATCGTCGACTCGACGCCGCGCGTGGTGCCCACGTAGTGGATCGACTCGACGGAATGCCCCGCGGCCACGAGTGCCTCGGCGATGGCGAGCGCCGGCAGCACGTGCCCCGCGGTGCCGCCGCCCGTGACCACCGCGAATGTGGCGCTCACGTCGCGGTCACCTCACGTTGCGGGCGACGTTGAGCAGCAGTCCGGCGGCAGTGAGGGTGACCAGCAGCGAGCTGCCGCCTGCCGAGAAGAACGGCAGCGTGAGCCCGGTGATGGGCATCAGCCCGGTGACCCCGCCGATGTTGATCGTGGCCTGCACCGCGAACCACGCGCCGATGCCGGCCGCCAGCACCATGTGGAACCGATCCTGTGTCGCCAGCGCGACCTGGATCGCCGCGAACAGCAGCGCGAAGAATCCGCCGAGCACGATGAGAATGCCGATCAGCCCGAGCTCCTCGGCGACCACGGCAAAGATGAAGTCGCTGTGCGCCAGCGGCAGGAACTCACCGAGCTTGTTGTCGCCGCGTCCGACGCCGCTGCCCGTGAGCCCGCCCTGCGCAATGCCGATTCGAGCCTGCCATCCCTGGTAGCCCTCGTGGTCCTTCGTCCCGGCGAGGTCGAGGAAGGCCGTGAACCGGGCCATGCGCTTTGAGTCCTGCAGCACGTACACCAGGCCGACGGCGAAGCCGGTGCTCGCCACCCCGACGACGGGGCCGAGCGGCGCGCCGGCGATGAACGCCACGGCAAGCGCGATCGACGCCACGACGATGCCCGAGCCAAGGTCGCCCTGCAGGGCGCACAGGCCGGCGCCGACGAGGCCGAAGACGACCACGGGACCGAATCGACGGCTCACGTCGAGCGGCTCGGCATTCCTGCCGGCGACCACGTTCGCGCACTGTAGCAGCAGGGCCAGCTTGAGGAACTCGCTGGGCTGGAACGTGAGCTGGCCGACCGCCACCCACGCCTGTGCGCCGTTCACCGTGACGCCGACCCCTGGCAGGAGCGGCAGCACCATCAGCACGATCGACACGACGGCGGAGGGGCCGGCGAAGGGACGCACCCTGTGCAACGGCATCTTCATCGCCATCCAGAGGCCGCACAGTCCGATCAGCGCCCACCACGCCTGACGGTTGAAGATCCGCCAGGGCGACTGGCCCTTGTGGAACAGGCTCACCGACGATGCCGAGAGCACCATCACCAGGCCCAGCAGCGTGAACACGGCGACCACCACGGCGATGACGTAGAAGGCCACGGGCGGCGGCGTCGGCGACGTGGTGCCGAGGCCGGCTCGCCGCTGTGCGGGATGCCGACGCCGCGCACCGGCCCGCTGGGCCGCGACGCCGCGTCGATCGCCGATAGCGGTCGACCGCGCGGTCACGATGCACTCTTCGTCGATGACGATGCCGCTGCCATCGCAGCCACCAGCCTGCGGAAATCGTCGCCGCGCGCCGGATATCCGCCTTCGGGATACCAGTCGAAGCTCGCGCACGCCGGCGACAGGAGCACGACGTCGCC
>JBJTRF010000170.1:0-13160 GCA_046076025.1 Ilumatobacteraceae bacterium | reverse complement strand
CTCCCACCCGAGCTCTTCCCGCAGCGACTCGTCGAGCGCGCCGAACGGCTCGTCGAGCAGCACCACCTCCGGCGACGGCGCCAGCGCGCGTGCCAGCGCAACGCGCTGCTGCTCGCCGCCCGACAGTTGATGCGGATACCGGCGTGCCAGCCGGCTGAGGCCGACGAGGTCGAGCATCTCGGCAACTCGCTCGACGCGATCACGGCGCGGCAGATGGCGCAGGCCGAACGCAACGTTGCGCTCGACCCGCAGGTGGCCGAACAGCGAATTGTCCTGGAAGACGAGGCCCACCCTGCGCCGCTCGGCCGCCAGCGCCGTGACGTCGCGCCCTGCCAGCAGCACCCGGCCCGCCTCGAGCGGAACCAGCCCGGCGAGGGCACGCAGCAGGGTGGACTTGCCGCACCCGCTCGGGCCGACCAGCGCGAGCAGGGCCCCCGACGGCACGTCGAGGTCGACGTCGTGCAGCACCCCGCGGCCGCCGAGGCTGCAGCGCAGCCCGCGCGCCTCGAGTGCGACGGCCGTCTCGACTGCGCCGTGCGGGCCGGTCACGACACCACCTCGGCGCCGCGCTCGAACGCCACGAGCAGCAGCCCCACCGCGGCCATCCCGATGGCCACGATCACCAGCGAGGGCACAGCCGCCTGCGCCCACAGGCTCTCTGACGTCGCCTGCCACACCCACACCGACAGCGTGTCGACACCGAACGGCCGCAGCAGCAGCGTGATCGGCAACTCCTTCACCATGTCGACGAACAGCAGCGCCACCGCGGCCAGCAGTCCGAACCGGATCGCCGGCAGCTCGATTGCGATGGCGGCGCGCATCGGACCCGATCCGAGCACCCTCGCGCTCTCGACGGCGTTGCGCGGCACCCGGTCGAGGCCCGCCTCGGCGCCCTGGTAGCCGACGGCGAGGAACCGCACTGCGAGGGCAGCCACCAGTCCTGCGATCGAGCCCACCAGGACGAAGCCAGACGGCAGCACCCGCCAGCGGTCGACTGCCGCCAGCGTCACGACCACGCCCACCGCGACAACGGGACCGGGCATCGCATAGCCGAGCGTTGCGATACGTCCGACGGCACGCGCCGCCCGGCCGCGATGGCCCACTGCCAGCGCAAGCACCGTGCCGACGCCGATGCACAGCGCGGCGGCTATCGACGCGAGCAGCAGCGTGCTGCCGGCGTGGTGGCCGACGCCGCCTGCCACCGTCTCGGCACCGCCGCGGCGCGCCGTCTCGATGCTCCATGCCACGAGGCGCGCCACCGGCACCACCACGGCTACGACGATGACGGCAGCGCACGCACAGAGTGCTGCAGCCGACCGGCCTGCACCGAGCGACTGCGGCGAGATCACCGCGCCTGCGGCAGCGCGCGCATGCCGCGCTCCCCTGCGTGTCAGGCGCTCGCACGCGATCACCAGCACCGCCACGCCCGTGAGCGCAGTGGCCACCTCGGTAGCCGCATCGCGCTCGCCCGAGCCGAACCACACCCGCATCACGCCATCGGCAAGCGTGCTGACGTTGAACAGGCGCACGGTGCCGATGTCGGTGAGCACCTCCATGGCCACGAGCGCCGCACCCGCAGCAATCGCAGGCCGGCAGGCCGGAACGGCCACGCGCAGGAACACGCCGATCGGGCCAGTGCCGAGGCTGCGCGCCGCCGCCACCGTTCCGGCGCCGAGTCCGGCAAACGCAGCGCGTGCGAACAGGTACACGTACGGATACAGCGTGAGCACCAGCACCGCCGCGCAGAGCCACAGCGACCGCACGCCTCGCGCGCCCACCACGCCGGCGAGCGTGTCGAGCCATGCGAACCCGCCCACATAGCCGGGGATCGCGAGCGGCGCCACGAGCGCCCACCCGACGGCACGCCGACCCGGAAACGCGTACGCGCTCACCAGCCACGCCAGCGATGTCCCGAGGGCCACAGTGCCGGCCACCACGGCGACGAGCAGGGCAGCCGTCTCGGCAACCATGCCCGGCAGTCGGGTGCGCCAGAGCTCGGCCCACACCTCAGTCGACGGGTCGAGCACCGACGACGCGAGCACCAGCACGGGTGCGCCGGCGACGGCCACCACCGCCAGGATCCCCGCCCACCCGAGCAGTGCCCCCGGCCGGCGCAACACTGCGGCGACTGACGCCGTCACCTATTCGTACCCGGCCGCCGAGAGCAGCGCCATGGCCTCGGGATTCAGGCGGCCGAGTTCGCGCACCGATGCCGTGTCGGCGGTGAACGTGCCGAAGCCGACCAGCACGCTGGCCGGTTCGACGGAGGGATCGGCGGGGTACTCGTTGTTGGCATCGCTGAACGCCTTCTGCCCCGATGTGGCGAGCCACTCGAGCAGCCTGATCGCCGCCTCGCGGTTGGGTGCCGATGCCGTCACGCCCGCTGCGCTCACGTTCAGGTGTGCGCCGGCGCCAGCCTGGTCGGGCCACTGCAGCGCCACTGCCAGCGACGGATCCTCACCGAGCAGCCGGGCGAGGTAGTAGCTGTTCGCCAGCGCGACATCGCAGTCGCCGGCGGCGATGGCCTTCACGATGTCGGTATCGGAGTTCACGTAGAGCGGGTCGTTGGCAACCCACGACTCGACGATGGCCGTGGCGGCCTCGGTGCCGAGGTTGTTGATCAGCCCGGCAACGAGCGACTGCGTGTAGGGATGCGTGCTCGGCCGCAGGCACAGGCGCCCCTTCCACGTCGGGTCGCCGAGGTCGGCGTAGTCGGCCGGCGGCGTGTCGACTCGCTCGGTCGAGTACATGATCACGCGCAGCCGCCGGCTGAGGGCGAACCACGTGCCATCGGCGGAACGCAGTTCGTCGGGGACGGCACCGGCCAGCGCGTCGCTCTCGATCGCGGCGAGTACGCCAGCGGCCGCGGCGAGGTCGATGTTGGCGGCATCGGCAGCGATGAGGAGGTCGGCCGGGGTGTTCGCCCCCTCGGCGATGAGCCGCTCGCGCAGTTCGGGATCCGAGCCCGTGGTGAACCGCACCTCGATGCCGGTCTCGGCGGTGAACTCCTCGAACACCGCCTCGATGCCGTAGTGCCGGCCCGTGTAGACGGTGACCACCTGGCTGCCGCCCGCACCCTCCGAGCCGCCGCACGACACCGCTGCTACGAGCACCGCTGCGGCCAGCATCGCTACGCCGATCCGCCGCCGAGACGCTGTCATCGCCTGAGCCATTCGGCCACCCTATCGACTGTTAGGAATGCTTTACAAAGCCGAATCTCATCGCACGTCGACGCCGCCTGACGGCGGCGAGGTGCAGCACGACGCCACCGGCCATCGCGGCGAGGGCAACCGACAGCAGGGCGAACGAGTTGCCGCCGGTCACGGGCATCGAGCGTCGCCGCACCGCTGCGGCCAGCTCGTCGCGCACGGCGGCGTAGGCCGGCTTCGGCTGGAACCCGCTGTCGAACAGCAGCGGCCGGGTCGGCGTCGGGAACAGTCCGAGGCCGTCGAGCCACGTGTCGCCGTCCGTCAGGCCCCACACGGTGATCTCCGAGCAGCCGGGCACCGCAACGCACGCTGCCACCACCTTGCGATACTCCTCCGCCTGGAACGCGAAGGCGTCCGAATCGGTCGGTGATACCGGCACGTCGAGCTCGGTGATGGCCACCTCGAGGCCGAGCGCGGTGAAGTCGCGCAACTGGCGCTCGAGGACCGCCTGGTCGAGTGGCACGCCCGGCAGCCGGTGCATCTGGATCCCGACGCCGTCGACGGGCACGCCTGCCGACACCAGGCTGCTCACCAGCGCCACCAGCGCCGCATGCTTGCCCGGCACCCAGTCGGTGCCGTACTCATTGATCCACAGCTCGGCATCCGGGTCGATGGTGTGGGCGAGCCGGAACACCTGGTCGATCCAGTCGGCGCCCATCGTCCAGAACACGCTTGCAGACGGCCCGGTGCCAAAGGTGTCGAGCGGCTCGTTCACCACGTCCCACCGCCGGACCCGCCCTGCATAGTGCCCCATTACCTCGGCGACATGCTCCTCCACCGCCTGGCGCAGCGCAGTCGAGTCGGAGATCGAGGTGACCCACGACGGCGTGAACTCGTCCTTCGCCCAGACGAGCGTGTGCCCGCGCACCTCGAGTCCTGCGTCACTGGCGAACCCGACGACGGCGTCACCTGCGGCGAACTGCCACGAGCCGCGCTCGGGCTGCGTCGAGTAGAGCTTCAGCGCGTTCTCTGGCGTCACCGACGTGAACTCGCGACGGAGTGTCGCGGTGTAGTCGGCATTCGAGATCTCGAAATCCTCGAGCGTCGCGCCGATGCGAAGGTCGAGTCGGCGAGCGAGGTCGCCGAGCGTGCACGTCGACGGCACTGCAGGGTCGCACGTCGAGCCGGACGACCCCGCTGCAGCGGCGACGTCGGCCGCGGAGACGCTCGCTGCGCCGAGCACGAGTGCAACGGCAGCCACGATGCGTCCGAAATGGCTGATCGTCACGCCTCGCCTCCGGTCTTCGTTCATCCGCCGCGGCAGTCAGTTCGACGCAGGTCTAGCCGCTCGCGAGGTCCCGCGTGCGCAGCATCACGCCGATTCGGCCCCTTGCGCCGCTAGCCTCGCCACGTTGCGTCATTCCGGGCGCTGCACCGCTGGCCACATCCCCTCTGGGTCGATGTCCGCACAGCGGACCTCACAGAGAGAATCCCCCAACGTGGCCACCGCCCGCCCAACCTCCCTTGCCCCGGGGTTCGCCGACCTCGGCGTGCCCGCCGCCCTGTGCGACGTCCTCGCCGCCGACGGCATCACGTCTCCGTTCCCTATCCAGTCGGCAACCCTTCCCGACAGCCTCGCCGGCCGCGACCTCCTCGGCCGCGGCCGCACCGGATCGGGCAAGACCCTGGCCTTCGGCCTCGCCGTCATCACCCGCCTCGCTGCGTCGTCGCAGCGGCGCACCGCCGGCCGCCCCCGCGCCCTGATCCTCGCTCCCACGCGGGAACTGGTCCTGCAGATTGACCGCACCCTCGCCCCGCTCGCAGCCGCCGCAGGCATGCGCACCACCACGGTGTTCGGCGGCGTCGGCCAGGGCCCGCAGGTCGATGCACTGCGCCGTGGCGTCGATGTCGTCATCGCCTGCCCGGGGCGTCTCGAAGACCTCATCGACCAGCGCCACTGCTCGCTCGGCAACGTGCAGGTGAGCGTTCTCGACGAGGCCGATCACATGGCCGATCTCGGCTTCCTGCCGGGCGTGAAGCGCTTGCTCGACAAGGTGCCCGAAGCGGCGCAGCACCTGCTGTTCTCGGCCACGCTCGACAACGGCGTTGCGGTGCTCGTACAGCGCTACCTGCACGAACCGGTCACCCACTCGGTCGACTCCGAGCAGTCGCCGGTCGCCACCATGACCCACCACGTGCTGCACCTCGGCGATGCCGACCGGCTGCCCGTCATCCTCGACCTCGCCTCCGCACCAGGTCGCACGATCCTGTTCACTCGCACCAAGTACCGCGCCAAGCAGCTCACCCGAGTGCTGAACACCAACGGCGTTGCTGCAGTCGAGATGCACGGCAATCTCTCGCAGGCGGCGCGCACGCGCAACCTCAGCGCCTTCGCCGACGGCTCGGTCACGGCGCTCGTCGCCACCGACATCGCCGCCCGCGGCATCCATGTCGACGACGTGGCGCTGGTGATCCACGCCGATCCGCCCGTCGAGCACAAGGCCTACCTGCACCGCAGCGGCCGCACGGCCCGCGCCGGCAACGACGGCGTCGTCGTGACGCTTGCCCTCGACGGACAGCGCGGCGAGGTGATGTCGCTGATGCGCAAGGCCGGCATCAAGCCCACCATCACGACGGCGCGATCCGACTCGCCGGTACTGCGCGAGATCGCACCCGGCGACCGCCGGCGCAGTTCGCGACCGGTGCAACCCATTGCCGCTGCACCGGCCGGCAGCGACGGGGCGCGCCGCGGCGGCCACGGCGCAGGCCAGCGATCGAACCAGCGGGCCGGCAGCAGGCCGGCAGCGCGTGCCGAGGCTGGACGGCCAGGCGCAGCACCGAGCGGCAACGGCCGGCCCGGCCGACGGCGCACCCGCGGCGGCGCTTCGAGCGCCGCTGCCGGCGGCACGCCCTCGCGGCACCGCTCTGGACAGCGCGGCTCGCAGCAGCGCCCGCGCTGATCGCCGCCCACGGCGGAGCGACGGCCCAGGTAGTGCCGACTGATTTCTCAGCCCAGCAGCGTGCGCATCTCTGCGATCTCGGCCTGCTGGGCGGCGATGATTGCTGCCGCGAGGGCACGAACCTCGGCGTTGACACCGCGCTCGGCAGCGTCGGCGGCATTACGCGTCGAGTTGCTCGAGCCGCTCCTTCACCATCAGGCGCAGTAGCGCTGCATCGACCTTCCAGTCCGCCGGCACCTGCACTGTCCTCTTATTGGCCCTCAGGCCCTTCAGGCGCGCTGCGATGGTGTCCGTGATGCCGCCCCATGGCCCGAGCAGCAGGTGGTTCGTCGCCGCCGACACGCCGAACACGTAGTCCTTGCCGCGCCGCAGCATCGGCTGGTTCCACGCGATCACCAACTCGAGGTCTGGGTACTTCCCCGCGATGGCGTCGAAGATCGCCCGAGCCGTCGCCTCCCGCTGACCGCCCAGTGCCCTGAAGAACGCCTCCGGCGTGTCGACGCGACGCGAGCTCGTCGAGCCCCGCGCATACATCACCAGGGCATTCGCATGGGCTCGGCTGAACCCGTGCCGTTCGGTGAGGAACTCGCACTGCTCGGCGTACTTGGCGTCGCCGAGCGCCTTCAGTTCCTTCAGCCAGTGCGCCACCGGCTTGCCGTGCTTCTTCTCGATCGCCGGAAAGTGCTGTGAGCGGTCACCCGCGACGCCTGCCATCAGCGGGCGAGGATAGCCATCGTTATGTCCGCGCCACCGCCGCCGCGGTGGCTCCGCGTGACACAGTGATGGCCATGACCACCGGTCGCCTCGCTGCCGCCGCACTGTCCGTGCTGCTCGTAGTCGTCTACGCCATCGGATCCGGACGCTGGGTCAGCACCGGTGATGCGTGGTACCGGCAACTCAGCCGTCCGCCCTGGCAGCCGCCCGACGCCGTATTTGGCATCATCTGGCCGTACAACTTCGTGGCCCTCGTCGCTGCGGGAATCGTCGTCTCGACCAGTGGCAGCGTCGCGGCACGGGCTGTCTGGCTCGCCGGGCTGGCAGCGAGCATCGTGGCTGCCCTCGCCTGGGCCCGCCTGTTCTATGCCAGCAACCAGCTGTGGCCGGCAGCCGTGGCGCTCATCGCCGCGACGGCGCTGACCGTGCCGATCGTGGTCGCCGCATTCGGCGTGCGCACGTGGGCGGGGGCGATGCTCGTCCCCTACAACGCGTGGCTCGCCATCGCCGCCTCGCTGGCCGTCGGATACGCCCAGCGCAACTGAATCCGACCCGCACGGCCTGCGGCGCGAGAGACTGACGCCGTGCTCGCAAACGACGTCGCCTTCACCGTGCTCGAGTTGATCGGCACGCTGGCGTTCGCCGTGTCCGGTGGCGCCGTTGCCGTTCGCAGCGGGATGGACTGGCTGGGCGTGGTCGTGCTGGCCGTCGTCACCGCCGTCGGCGGCGGCACGCTGCGCGACCTGCTGATCGGCGCCGAGCCGGTGTGGTGGGTTGACCGCGAATGGCCCGTGCTGCTCGCCGCTGCGGGCGGACTGGCGATGATCGCCATCGCCCATCGAACGCCGCACGCCGACGTCGACTCGCAGCGGGCGGCACTCGTTGCCGACGCCATCGGACTCGGTGCCTTCACGGTCACCGGCGTGCTGCTGGCACTCGAGGCCGGGATCGCCGCGTGGGCGGCCGTGGTGTTGGGCGTGGTCTCCGGAGCCGGCGGCGGCGTGCTGCGCGACGTGCTGGCGCAGCGGCGGCCGCTCATCCTCGTTGGGCAGATCTATGCGCTCGCCTCCCTCGCCGGCGCTGCAGTCGTGGCCCTGCTCGATGGGGCCGATGCGCCCGCGCAACTCACCCGGTGGCTCGGCGTCGGCCTCGTGGTGGTCATCCGCATCGTCGCGATTCGCCGCCAGTGGAGCCTTCCGCGCTTCGACGCGTCATCACCGTGAACCCGTCGGCCCAACTCGCGCAGTTCAACATCTCGCGGCTGCGCCATCCCATCGGCCATCCGGCGACGAAGCCGTTCGAGGACCTCATCGACGAGACGAATGCCCGTGCCGAGTCGAGCCCCGGGTTCGTGTGGCGCCATGGCATCGACTCGCGCGACACCGACAGCACCGCCTACGACGATCCGCTCGTGCTGGTGAACGCCTCGGTGTGGGAGTCGCCCCAGCACCTGCGCGAGTTCGCCTACCGCGACTTTCACCGCGACATCTTCCGGCGCCGCGACGAGTGGATGGACGGCTCTGCGGCGGTGATGTGGTGGGTGCCGGCGGGCGACACCCCGAGCCTCGAGGAGTGCAAGCAGCGGCTGTGGTTCTTCGAGCAGTTCGGCAGCAGCCCGTTCGCATTCCGCACCGGCGAGCGCGTGCCGCAGCTCGTGATGCGACGCCACCGCCCTGACGACGACGTGGCGCGGCAGTTGCTCGACGCGCTCGACCACAGCCTGCTGGCCGCCACCCCCGCAGGCGGCAGCAACTTCCTCGCGCTGCCGGCAGACGACGTGGCGCCGGGCGCCGGTCTCTTTGCCATCGCCTGGCTCGACGGCACGCCGGCCGGCTGCGGCGCATGGCGGCGGATCGACGAGGATGCCGGGCGACCGGCCACCGGCGAGGTGAAGCGCATGTGGGTGGATCCCGCCGCGCGTGGCTCGATGCTGGGCGCCGCCATCCTCGCCACGCTCGAGGGCGTCGCCCGCGCCAGCCGCATCAGCGAGCTGCGCCTCGAGACCGCCGAGTATCTCGAGCCGGCGGTGCGCCTGTACCGGCGGTTCGGATTCAAGGCCTGCCCGCCGTGGGGCGACTACGTCGGTGCCGCGAACAGCGTGACGATGGCCAAGTCCCTCGGCCCCATCCGCCACTGCCGCCTCAGTCACCGCGCCGGGTAGCTGCGCCGCATCGCCGTTCACGTTCGAAACACCTAGCGTGCCGACATCCTCGCAGCGAGTGGGGCTACTCTCCGTGGCAGATGTCGCCCAGCGTGCTCGCCTCCTCCCTCTGGGACATGCCGATCCATCCGGCCCTCGTCCACTTCCCCATCGCCTTCCTCTTCACGGCGTCGGTGCTCATCGCCGTGCGCCACGCCACCGGCCGGGCACTGCTCGAGCGCTACATCGCGCCACTGCTGGTAGTCGGCGTCGTCACCCTGCCGATCGTCATGCTCGCCGGCCTGCGCGATGCCGGATGGCTCGACCTGTTCCGAAATGCCGACGCCGGCCAACCGCTCATCTGGCACGCAATCGTGTCGACCTGCGTCGCCGTCAGCGCCACGTCGCACGCCGTGGTGCGCGCCCGCAGCGACGGCAGCCCCGACCGCCTCGTCGACCTCTCGCTCGCCGCCGCCACCGCGTGGTTACTGGTGACCACCGGTCTGCTCGCCGGAGAGATGGTGTACTCATGAGCCGTCACGCGATGCGTTCGCGCCGAATGCTCCTGGCGGCGGGCGGGTCCGTTCTTGCGGGAGCGATCGCTCTCGCTGCACCGGCAGTCGCAGCCACCGTCGGCGTGACGGTCGGCAACTACTACTTCGAGGACGGCTCGGTCGGCGACGGCCAGGTGACGGCCCGGGTCGGCGACCAGCTTCGCTTCACGGTGGTCGAGGGCACCGGCCACACCGTCACCATCTCGGCGCTCGGCATCGACTCAGGCCAGCTCGCGTCGGGTGCCACCTACGTGACGCCGGCGCTCAACACGCCGGGCACGTACTCGCTCATCTGCACCACGCACCGCCTCCGCAATCACGCCACGACCCTCGTCGTGCTCGCCGGCGGCGGGAGCACCACCACGAATCCCCCGCCCACCACGCGTCCGTCGACGACGACCTCCACCTCCACCTCCACGTCGACACCGTCGACCACCACCCCCGGCGGCTCGGGTTCCGGAGGCGGTGCGGGCTCCGGCGGCACCACCACCCCCGGCGGCACCATCGCACCCGGTGACACCACCAGTCCCACCCTCCCCGGCGACAGCGCGGTACCCGGCGACGACCAGGGCGCAGGAGTCGCCGAGGGTGGCGGCCTGCTGCCCGTCGGCGTCGTGGGCGGCGACGGCACGCCATGGCTGCGAGCCGTGTGGGTCGCCCTCGGCACCCTGCCGTTCTTCGCCGCTGCCGTGGCACTCGCCGAGTGGTCGGCACGCCGCCGCCCGCAGTCCGGCGCACGTCCCGCCGACGACTGACTCCACACGCCCGGCCTGGCCTCGAAACCAGTCTGGAGCAGCATTTCCCCGCCAATGTTGACTTTCTAGATCATGTTTTGATGGAATCACGTCATGCAGTTCCCCGCCAACCTCAACGTGGCCGGTCGTCGCTGCCTGGTCGTCGGTGCGGGCCGCATCGCCCTGCGCAAGGCACAGCAGTTGGTGGCGTGCGGCGCCGACGTCACCGTGGTGGCCCCCGACGTCGCTGCGGGGTTCGACGAACTCGGCGTCGCCATCGTGCGCCGCACGTGGCGCGCCGGCGATCTCGACGGCATCCGCCTCGTGATCACCGCCACCGGCGACGAGGCAGTCGACCAGCAGGTGTTCGATGCTGCCGAGGAACGCGGCGTCTGGGTGAACTCGGCCGACGACCCGGCGCGCTGCTCGTTCACCCTGCCAGCCGTCGTTCGCCGCGGCCCCGTCATGGTGACGGTGTCCACCGGCGGCTCGAGCCCGGCACTCGCCTCCTGGCTCCGCGGCCGCCTCGACGAGATGCTCGGCGCCGAGTTCGCCGATGTCGCCCACGAACTCGCCGCGCTCCGAGCAGAGGTCCATGCCGACGGGCGCAGCACGGAGGACACCGACTGGCAGCCCATCGTGTCGCAGCTCGTCGCCGAGCGGGTGCCGACCCGCTGCCCGGCACTGCTCGGCCAGCGCACCGCCGCCACGGGGATGCCGGCATGACCGTGCACCTCGTCGGCGCCGGGCCAGGCGACCCCGACCTGCTCACCGTCAAGGCGGCGCGCCTCATCGCCGCCGCCGACGTGGTGGTGTACGACCGCCTCGCCGACTCGGCAATCCTCGCAATGGCGCGCGCCGATGCCGAGCTGATCGACGTCGGCAAGCGCCCCGGTGCCCCGGCATCGCAGGACCTCATCAACGCGCTGCTCGTGCACCTCGGCGCACAGGGGCTCGACGTGGTACGGCTGAAGGGCGGCGATCCCTACGTGTTCGGCCGCGGCGGCGAAGAGGCTGACGCGCTCCGCGCCGCAGGCATTCCCTGCGACATCGTGCCCGGCATCTCGTCGGCCATCGCCGTCCCCGCCGCCGCCGGGATTCCAGTCACCCACCGCAACGTGGCCGCCGCATTCACGGTGGTCACCGGCCACCGCCAGCACGATGCCGCCGCCGAGGTGCAGTGGGAATCGCTCGCTGCCGTCGGCGGCACGATCGTCGTGCTCATGGGCGTCGCCGAGCGAGCCCGTATCGCGCGCCGCCTCATGGCCGGTGGCCTCGATGCCCGCACGCCGGTCGCCGCTGTCACGTGGGGCACGCGGGCCGAACAGCACGTCGTGCGCACCACCCTCGCCGACCTCGGCGATGCCGACATTGCCTCCCCCGCCACGATCGTCATCGGTGCCGTCGCCGCACTCGACCTCGACGCACCCCTCCATAGCCGCCGGCACCGCCGCGCCGGCGACAACGCCCTGCTGAGGACCACCCCCTGACACCAAGGACGACCATGACCACCCTCAAGGACCAGCACATCCCGCCGGCCCCACAGCCCCGCGACCTCGCCGCCGAGCAGCAGCGCGACATCGAGCGGTTCGAGCAGGCCATCGAGCAGTTCCTCGCCGGCGAGCTCAGCGACGACGTATGGCGCGTGATCCGACTCGCCAACGGCGTCTACGGGCAGCGCCAGGGCGGCACCAACCAGATGATCCGCGTCAAGCTGCCCGCCGGCACCATCACGCCGGAACAACTGCACCTGCTCGGTGACCTCTCCGAGGAGTTCTCCCGCGGCTGGGGGCACATCACCACCCGGCAGAACATCCAGTTCCACTTCGTCGAGCTGCGCCGCCTTCCCGACTTCCTCCGCCGGATCGCCGAGGTCGGCCTCACCTCCCGCGAGGCGTGCGGCGACACGGTGCGCAACATCGCCGCCTGCCATCTGGCCGGGGCCTGCCCCCACGAGCAGCTCGACGTCACCCCGTGGGCCGAGGCCGTCTACCGACACTTCGTCCGCCACCCGCTCGGCCAGCGCCTGCCGCGCAAGTTCAAGGTGAACTTCTCCGGCTGCTCCACCGACTGCGGACAGGCGATGTTCAACGACGTCGGCGTCATCGCCGTCACCCGCCAGGCCGAGGACGGCAGCATCGAACAGGGCTTCCGCGTGTACATCGCCGGCGGCCTCGGCGCCACCCCGCACCCGGCGCTGGCACTCGAGGACTTCACGCGGCGCGAGGACCTGCTGCCCACCATCGAGGCAGTGCTGCGCGTCTTCGACCAGACCGGCAACCGCGACAACAAGCTGCGCGCACGCCTGAAGTGGGTGGTCGACCAGCTCGGCATCGACGAGGTCCGCCGACGGGTGATGAAGGTGCGCCACACGCTGCCGGCATCGTCGACGTGGCCCGGCGGCATCCCGCCGGAGGTGCTCGCCGCCGGCGACCAGCCGGCAGGGCGCGCCGCCTTCGGTGAGGTCACGGCGGTCGGCCAGGGCGTGCGCGTCGACCTGCGCGCACGCGACCCCTACGAGCGGTGGGTGCAGACCAGCGTGATCCGCGGCGCCGCCAAGCAGACGGTCTCTGCGATCGCCTACGCCCCGCTCGGCGACATCACCGGCCCGCAGTTCCGCTCCCTCGCCGCCGTGCAGCGCGAGCTGGGCGCAGACGTGCGCCTGTCGAATCGCCAGAACGTGGTGTTCCGCAATCTCACCGACGAGCAGCTGCCGGTGCTGTACGGACGGCTTGTCGAGATCGGCATGGCGGTGCCCGGCGCCGAGCTCGCTCGCGACGTCGTGTCGTGCCCCGGTGCCGACACGTGCGGCATCGCCGTCACGCAGTCGCGCGGCCTGGCGAAGGCCATCGGCACCGAGCTCGAGCAGGCGGGCCTCGCCGAGGTCGGCGGCGTGCGCATCAACATCT
>JBJTRF010000169.1:0-3969 GCA_046076025.1 Ilumatobacteraceae bacterium | reverse complement strand
AACATCGGCATCGTGCTGCCCGATCCCGGCTATCACGACGCCCTGCGCCGGCTCACCCGCCAGCACGGCTCGCTGCTGGTGATCGACGAGACGCACACCATCTGCGCCGGCCCCGGCGGCGCCACGCAGGCGTGGGGCCTCGAGCCCGACTTCCTCGTCATCGGCAAGACCATCGGCGGCGGCATGCCCGCTGCCGCCTACGGCTGCACCGCCGCGATCGCCGAGCAGATCACGGCACTGATTTCCGACAAGAGCGTCGACACCAGCGGCGTCGGCGGCACGCTCACCGGCAACGCGCTCGCCCTTGCCGCAGTGCGCGCCACCCTGTCGTTGACGCTGCGCGATGACGACTTTGCGGTGATGATCCCGATGGCCACGGCGTGGACCGAGGGCGTGCAGTCGACCATCGACGAGTTCGGCCTGCCGTGGAACGTGCAGCAGCTCGGCGGGCGCGCCGAGTACTGGTTCTGCCCGCCGCCGCGCGACGGCGCCGCAGCAGCCGCCGCGATCGACGCCGAGCTCGACGCCTTCATGCACCTGTGGGCCATCAACCGCGGCATCCTGCTGACGCCGTTCCACAACATGGCGCTGATGTCGCCGCACCACTCGATGGCCGACATCGACCGGCACACCGAGGTGTTCCGCGATGCCGTCGTCGCGCTCACCCGCTGACCGCCGGCATCGAACCGCGGCCACGCCCGCATCTGGCACAGTGATCGGCTGATGCCTACCGCCGCTCCCCCGCCCCTCGCCCATCAGGTCGCGCTTGTCACCGGCGCCGGCAGCGAGCACGGCATCGGCTTCGCCGCGGCGAGAGCGCTCGCCGCGCAGGGCGTCACCGTCGTGCTCAGCTCCACCACCGACCGCATCGCCGACCGCCAGGCGCAGTTGCGCGCCGAGTTCAGCGGCGACCACCGCAGCGTCATTGCCGACCTCACCGCTGACGGCGCGCCCGATCGCGTCGTCGATGCGGCGGTGTCGGCGTTCGGACGGCTCGACATCCTCGTCAACAACGCCGGCATGGTGGCCGTGACCGATGCGCCTCGCGGTGACGCCGGCCCCTTCGCCGACGAGTCGGCAACCACGATGGACGACGGCGACTGGCGGCATTCGATCGACCGCAACCTCACCACAGCATTTGCCGTGACACGCGCCGCGCTCGCGGCCATGCTCGGCCGCGGGTATGGGCGAGTCGTGAACGTGGCGAGCACGTCGGGGCCGGTGCAGGCGTTCACCGGCGATGTCGCCTACCACGCCGCCAAGGCGGGCATGGTGGGCCTCACCAGGGCGACGGCGCTCGAGATGGCCGGCCGCGGCATCACCGTGAACGCCGTGGCGCCCGGCTGGATCGCCACGGCCTCGCACACCGACGCCGAGCGGCGCGCCGGGGAGGCGACGCCAGTGGGCCGCGCAGGCGCGCCCGACGAGGTGGCGGCAGCCATCGCGTTCCTCGCCTCGCCCGCGGCCAGCTTCATCACCGGGCAGGTGCTGGTGGTCGACGGCGGCAACTCGCTGCCCGAGGACCGCACGTGGCGCACGGGGCCGGTTGAATGACGGCGGGCATCGCGACGCGAGTTCGGCCATGACCGGCGCACCGGCACTCGACCGCAACGCGCCCGTGGTGCTGGTCACCGGCGCGTCCGGGGGCATCGGCCGGGCCGTGGCGCGGCGGTTCGCGGCAGGCGGCTGGCGAGTCGCCGGCACCGACATACATCCCGGCGCCGACGACGGTGCCCCGTTCCACGTCGTCGCCGACTTGCGCTCGGTGGCCGACTGCCGGCACGTGGTCGAGCGGGCCGTGCAGTGGGGCAGGCGGCTCGACGCGGTGGTGAATGCCGCCGGCGTGTGGACCGAGGGGTCGAGCGCCGAGACCACCGAGGACGAGTTCGACGAGGTGATCGGCGTCAACCTGAAGGGCCTCTACTTCGTCACCTCGGCCGCCATCCCCCACCTGACGGCGACGAAGGGCTGCGTGGTGAACATCTCGTCGGATGCGGGGCTGCAGGGCAATGCGGGCGCCGCCGTGTACTGCGCGTCGAAGGGCGGGGTGTCGATCCTCACCAAGGCACTGGCACTCGAGCTGGCGCCCACTGGCGTGCGCGTCAACGCCGTGTGCCCCGGCGACGTGGACTCGCCGATGCTGCACCGCCAGGCGGCAGTGTTCGGCTTCGGCGACCCTGACGCCTACCTGCGGCGCCTCCTCGACGGCTACCCACAGGGCGCCGCGGCGCGCTTCGTCCGCGTCGACGAGGTCGCCGAGATGGCCTGGTTCCTCTGCCAGCCGTCGGCGGCCCCCATCACCGGCGCCAACCTGTCGATCGACTTCGGCCTGTCGGCCGGCATCACCTGACCCGGCGCAGCCCCGTCAGCGACTCGACGTGCGGCAGTCGCGGCACCGGCCGTGGGCGTCGAACACGTGGTGGGTGATCTCGAAGCCGCTCGTCGCCAGCAGCGCCGACACCTCGCGCTCGATGAGCCGCTCGAGCTCGCCGCTCGGATCGAAGTCGGTCACCACGCCGCACTCGGTGCACACGAGATGATGGTGGTGCCGGTGCGAGAAGGGTTCGGCCAGCTCGAAGCGGTCGCCCGATGCACCTACTGCGCCGGCCACCCGCGCCACGACGCCGGCCTCGGCGAGCTCGGAGAGATTGCGGTAGGCGGTGGAGGTGGGCACGCCCGACGAGTGCACCACCTCGTCGGCTGTCAGCGGGCGGCCGGAGGCCTCGAGGACCGCGAGTACCGCACGACGATGCGGGGTGAGCCGCAGTTCGCGCGGGGCAAGCGCCGTGAGCACTGCGGCGGCCACCGCCGGCGAGAGCACCGGCCGGGCAGGGGCGGCCGACGCCGTGCGTCGCGATCGCCCCGTGCCGGCCATGAGGGCCACGATAGGGCGATTCCCATCAAGTGAGAACCAGTCCCAGTGATTTGGGAATGATTCTCATCAGGCCTAGTGTGGCCGCATGCGCACCACCCCGACGCATGCCGCCCGCCTCCGCCGCCGACGACTCGCCGCCGCGCTCGCCGCCACAGCGCTCGCTGCCGGACTCGCCGCCTGCGGCGGCAACGACGAGACCGCCGCACCAACGTCGATCCGCGTCGCCGCCACGCTGTTCCCCCTCGAGGAGATCGTGCGCGGCGTCGCCGGCGACGCGCTCGGCGACTCGGTGACCCTGGTGGAAGTGGTGCCGCCCGGCGAGCCCGCCCACGACGCCGAGCCCACGGCGCGCCAGGTCGAGGCACTCGAGGGCGCTGATGTCGTGCTGTATCTCGGCGGCGGCTTCCAGGCCGACCTCGAGCAGGCCATCGACTCGCTGCCCGCCGAGATCACCACTGTCGACCTGCTCGACGCGGTCGAGTTGCTGCCCGTCACCGACCCGGTCGCCGGCGAGGACAGTGGCGACGAACACGGCGGCGACGAGCACGCAGACGAGCACGCCGGCGAGTTCGACCCGCACGTGTGGCTGTCGCCCGACCGAATGGCATCGATGGCTGCCGCTGTTGCCAGCGTGATCGAGCAGCGGCTCACCGCTGCCGGGCTCGGCGCAGGCGTCGATGCCGTACGCGCCGGACTCGATGCGTTCGCCGCCGAGATGCGCGACCTCGACACCGAGTTCGCCAGCGGCCTGGCACTCTGCGAGTCGAGCGTCGTCGTCACGGCACACCGCGCGTTCGCCTACCTCGCCGCCTCGTTCGGGCTCACGCAGGCCTCGATCGCCGGCATCTCCCCCAGCGACGAGCCGTCGGCTGCCACGCTGCGCGACGTCGCCGCCTACGCCGAGTCGAACGGCGTCACCACGATCTTCTTCGAGGAGAGCCTGCCCGACGACCTGTCGCGCACCGTCGCCGACGAGATCGGCGCATCAGTGGCCGTGCTCGATCCGCTCGAATCGCCGTCGCGCGAGCAGCGCGATGCCGGCGCCACGTACTCGTCGATCATGGGCGACAACCTCGTCGCGCTCCGCGCCGGCC
>JBJTRF010000168.1:0-7611 GCA_046076025.1 Ilumatobacteraceae bacterium | reverse complement strand
CGCCATGCAGGCGAGCCAGACCGGTGGCGAGTTCCTCGTCGTGCGTGAGCAGATTCCAGTTGCTGTCGCGAGCGAGGTAGAACTGCTTGAACGGAAGATTTCCCACGGTGTAGCAGCCGAGCAGCGAGGCGAGGTCGAAGGCCTCGTAGGCCTCCTCAACTGACGGAGATACGTGCAGGTCGAAGCGGGGCGAGCCCTTGCAGAACACCCAGCTGCCGCTCGATCGCTCCGAGTACTCGAGCGGCTCGTCGCATTCGACGCCGAGCCCGCCGATCCGGGCGAGCACGCTGTCGGCGGTGGCCGTCGGTCGTTCCGCGAACCTCGGCACCGACTCGTCGCGTCGCTGCCACCCGAGGACGTAGCTCGCCCCGAGGCATCCGAGCACCAGTACGCAGGTGATCACTGAGTGATACCGTCGAGACCGATGAGGCTGTAGAGGGGGCGGAGGGACTGCCGTCGCATCGGTGGGCGTGACGCCAAGTTCGATGCCGAGGTAGTCGAGGACTGGCTTGACGATGTTCATTAGCGAGAATCCCTTCTCGCCCGCGACCGCGAACCTATCCCGTGCACCCCGCTGTTGCGACCCGCATGGCCAATTCGGTGTGCGCCCACAGCGACCTTGTTGCGTCCCATCAAGGGCCCGGCATCGAGATTCATCGACGTGACGTGAGTGCTGCGTCAGGCCTCCGTGTGAGAGGCTGAGTGCCTTGTGCTGGTGACGGTTCGGAATCTGACGAAGCGGTTCGGGTCGAAGGTCGCCGTCGGCGACCTGTCATTCGAGGTGCAGCCGGGCGTAGTCACCGGGTTCCTCGGGCCGAACGGGTCGGGCAAGAGCACCACGATGCGCTGCATGCTGGGGCTCGACCGTGCCGACAGCGGGTCGGTGTCGTTTGGCGGCCAGCGGTTCGCCGACCTGAAGGCACCGCTCCGGCAGGTGGGCGCCCTGCTCGACGCCTCGTATGTGCACCCGGGCCGCTCCGCCCGCAACCACCTGCGATGGCTGGCGCTCAGCAACGGCCTGCCTGTCACGCGAGTCGACGAGGTGCTCGAGTTAGTCGGTCTGTCATCGGTGGCCACCACAAGGGTGAAGAAGTTCTCGCTGGGCATGAAGCAGCGGCTCGGCCTGGCGGCGGTGCTGCTGGGCAATCCACAGGTGGTGATCCTCGACGAGCCGGCCAACGGGCTCGACCCCGAGGGCATCCGCTGGATCCGCGACGTGATGGTGCACCTCGCTGCGCAGGGCGGCACGGTACTGGTGAGCAGCCACCAGCTCTCGGAGATGGCGCTGATGGCCGACGACCTCGTCGTCATCGGACAGGGCCGGCTGGTCGAGAAATGCAGGGTCGACGAATTCGTCACACGCTATGCCCGTCGCTGGGTGCGCGTAGTCAGCCCGCAGGCGATGGCGCTGGCGCCAGCCGTAGAGGCTGCGGGCGCGCGTATCGAGTGGAAGGGCCCCGATTCCTTCGAGGCACACGGCGTGGGCAGCGACCTCATCGGCGAGGCTGCCGCACGCGCGGGCGTCGTGCTGCACGAGCTGTCTCCGCAGACCGGCTCGCTGGAGGACGCCTACCTGGAGGCCACTGCTGCGGCGCAGGAGTTCAGGGCGCACGCGGCCCCGGTGCCGCCGGTGGGAGGCCCGAGATGAACGTGCTGCGCGCCGAGTGGCTGAAGTGGCGGACGGTTCGCTCGCACTGGGTGCTGGCCATCGTCGGCCTGGGCATTCCGCTGGTGGTCACGCTGCTCACTGCCCTGGTGCGCAGCGGCGACACCGCCGATCGCTCCTCGGTGTACTCGCTCGTGTTCGGCGTCTCCTATGTGACGGCAATGGTGGCGGGCGTGCTGGGAGCCGTCGTGTCGGCGGGCGAGTTCGGTCACCTCACTATCCGCCCGACATTCGCTGCGGTGCCAAGGCGGAGCTCGGCGCTGCTCGCCAAGGCCGTTCTCGCCCTCCTTGTCGGGGCGGTGCTGCAGCTGACCGTGGCCGTCGTGGGGGCACACGGGTCGTTCCTCATCCTCGGATGGCGCGGCTTCACGCTCGACTCGACGGCGCCGCCTACCACGGTGCTCGTCGGCTCGGTCGTGTTCGTCGCCCTGATGGCGATGCTCGGCCATGCGCTGGGCTGTCTCATGCGCAGTGCGCCGCTGTCGATTACCTCGATCATTCTCTGGCCGTTGCTCGTGGAGAGCATCGTGGGCGCGCTGATTGCCCTGGCCGCCGAGAGCTGGGCAGTGTCGGCGTGGATGCCGTTCCAGGCCGGCTTCCGCCTGCTCGAGTACGGCCAACTCGACCTCGGCGGTGGCGGGCCCGACCGGTTGACGTCGGGTCTCTACTTCGGCAGCGTCGTGCTGGGCATCACGCTGCTGTCGAGCGCCGTCACTGCGCGTCGCGACGCGTAGCGGCGATCAGTAGGCCAGCGGCTCGAGGTAGCCCTTGATCCACTCCGCCTGGCTGGCGAAGACCGGGGGGATCTGGAAGTCGTGGCCGAGCTTGTCGTATGGCTCGTCGATCGTGAAGCCCTCGGGCTTCGACACGGTTGCCTCGAACAGCGCGCCGCCGGGCGTGCGGACGTACACCGACTCGAAGTAGCCGCGGTCCTTGCGATCCGAGACGTCGGTATAGCCGAGTCCCTCGAGGTGGCCCTTCACCTCAGTCTGGATGTCGAGATTGTCGACGGCGAACGCAACGTGGTGCACGGTGCCCTCGCCAAACGTCCACGAGCCCGCAGGCAGGTCGGGATCGATGCGGAAGTCGACGATGGTGCCGCTGCCGCCCTCACCCACTTCGTAGCGCAGCTCGCTTCCCTCGGTGCGGGTGTGGGTGCCGTTCCAGCCGCTCTCCATGAAGTCGATCGACGACTCGATGTCGCGCACGGTGACGGTTACCCCGTGGGTGCCGCGGATGCCCATGTCGGCTGGCACGCCGCTGCCCGTCCACGGCTTGCGATCGTCGTCGTCGATGCCCACCAGCTCGTACTCGATGTGGCCGGGGTTCTCGAACACGAGCATCCGCTCGCCGAAGCGCTCGCGCTCGGTGTACGGATAGCCGGCCTCGTCGAAGCGCCGGCGCCAGAAGTCGAGGCTCGACACCGGCACCGACAGGCTGACCGCCGACACCTGGCCGCTGCCCTTGCGGCCCATGCGCCCGCTCTGGCGCATGGGGAAGCAGGTGATGATGGTGCTCTCGTCGCCGAGGTCGTTGGCGTAGTAGAGGTGGTAGATCGGCACGGTGCCGTCGTAGAGGGCGGTCTTCTTCACGCTCTTCAGGCCGAGCAGGCCGGTGTGGAAGTCGTAGTCCTCCTGTGCGGTACCGGTGCACAGGGTGAGGTGGTGGTGGTGCTTGATTGCCGACGCTGGATCCATAGTGGTGCCCCCGCACGTGAGCGCGGCCCCCAGTTGCCGCGACGAGGCGATGGTACGCCTGAGCCGAGGCGCTGCCAAGAGGATCGGACAGCCGTCCGTCAGGCGGGCGCCGCCTCAGCACGACCACCGTGGGCGAGATCCGGCAGCTGTCCGGGCGTTGCTCAGCCAAGAAACTGTGCGATGGGTGCCGAACCGCAAGTGAGGCGGTGACTCGCAATGGTGTCGTTCTCGATCTCAAGGAGCGCGCGTGCACACACGTTGAGCGCCGCCCACGATGCCTCGACGTCGCCGCCGAAGTGCGCTGCCTGGCGGTGTCCCTCAATGTGCCGCTTCGCCCGATGGGCTCGGATTCGATCGCTGACGCGGCCCTGTCCGACGTAGAGCAGGTGATCCGCACCCGGTCGGCGCAGGCGATACATGCCGGTTGTCGTCGAATGACAGACGTCGTCGATTGGCATCCAGGCCGACCACTCGAGACCGAGCCAGTTTGCGGCATCGACGTCGCCGTCGAGCGGTCCCGGTACCGGGCAACTGGCTGATGCTTGTATGGCGGCGTCTCGGCCTCCTCGAAACCGCTTACCCGCTGCGACGAGCGCTGAGTTGTTCGCCGACGAAACTCGGTAGCCGGTGATCTGTCCGCCGAAATTCGCCAGTGGAGAGGCCCCGTGATGGAGCCGATGCAGCGTGATGGCGACTGCTTCGAGCGCAAGGCGTTCGACCTTGGCCGAGTCCCTGACAGACGTCGAGACCTCGAAGTCGGCACCATCACGGTCGCGCAATGCCCAGAGCGTTGGCGCCGCAGTATGCGGATCGCGGTACGGCATGTCAGCGGCGTAGCAGGTGCTCAGCATCCCGAGACGCTGTCGAAGGCTTCGGCCAGTCTGGCCGATGTAGACAACTTCGCCGGTTCCTGCAATTCGGGCACGGTAGAGGCCAGGTGTGGAGGGAACGCCCTTGTCCCTCGAACTCCCCTGTAGTGGGCGCCAGGGCGACCATGTCACGAGGCCTGCCGAGTCTGCGGTCTCCATTGGGACGACAGTATCGACCGCTTTCCCGACGGCCCCGCTCACCGAGCGCTCGCCGTGAAGGTCACGGACAGCGGCCGATCGTGCGTGACGGTCGGTGCGGCCAACGACGGCCCGCCAGTGAGGAGGACCTATGCCCGATCCGACTGTGCTCCCGATGAGCGTCGAGCGCCCTGCCCACTATGTCACGGCGGAGGATGCGCTCCACTACGCCAGCTACTTCAACGCGGTGGCCGGCGGACGTGGCTGGTCGCGAGCGGTGATGGAGGAGAACCTGCCGGGCTGGACGCTGAACGAGTTCATGGCGCTCTGCGACCGGCACCGACTGTTCACGAGAGGGGAGGCGGGTGGGCGATCGTGGCGATCGCCCGACGTGGTGGGCGTGGCAATCGACGGCGAGTCCGTGATCAAGGACCGAGGCGACCTGGTGCACCTGGCCAAGTCCACTGCTCGGCGGCGAGTCGACATCGGGCATACGTCCAGCGTCATGCGGCACCTTCGTGGCGACGACTCGGCGATCGTGCTGCACGTGCGGTCGAGCGCGGCGACGCCCGACGAGCGCAAGCTGCACGAGGTGGCGCGAGAGGCGTACCTCGCCTCCTCGGTGCGGCCGTCGCTGGTGCTGAATGTCAGCCACATGCTGGTTGATCCGTTCGACCCGCCCTCTGCGGGCCTTCGGGTCGTTGGATCCCCGCTCGACGAGGCGATGAACTCGCTCGTGCGCAGTTACGAGGCCGACTTCGTGAGCCTGCTCGAGCACGAGCGCTCGCGCCACGACACGGTCGTGTTACTCACCCTCGCCACCCACGACGGTGGCGAGCCAATCGAGATCAACGACGCAGACGCCGTACACCTGCCGCCGTCACTTCGACCGAAGCGAGCCAGCCTGGTGTCGAAGACGATGAGCTTGCGGTCTGACTCCTTTGCCGACCCCCAGCGCGTCAGCACCGTCGAGGCGCTGACCGGCCTCATCAGCGGCTTCCGTTCCGTCAACGAGTGAGCAAGAAGAGACTCGCTGACTGGTCGATGCGCGACCGCAAGCTGGTGATCCCGATCTCGCGGGCTGCAGGGCCAGAGATCCACGAACGCGTCCGTCGGCGTGCTGCCGGGACGGGCACCGGTTCTTGGAACGCCGCTGACCCTGGCGATCCGCCGTCCGTCACGGAACACGTCGAGCGACTGCAATGGCTGGGCCCTCTCCCAGTAGAGGATGCCGAAGCGGTTGGAGCCCTGCGCCCGCACCGTGACCACGAGTCGGGACGTCGAGAGCATCATCGTGCCGGACGCCGTGCGGTTGATGCTGCTGCCTCGGCCACTTGTTCCAGCGGCGACTGACTCCCCCGCTCCGACCGGCGAGACGCTGCTAGCAGCAACCGTCAGGGCCAGCAGGCCGGCGAACAGGCAGACGGGCCTCGGCTTCAGACCGAGTGGAGCTCGGCGGCTTCGTCCGCCGTGCTCCGGTGGCTGTATCGCTTGCCGATCTCGTTGAGTGCGATCACCGCCGCCACACCTGCGAGCGCGAGGAGCACCGTCGACCACACCGGCGCCGACGGCGCGCCGATCGCCGTGCTGTCGACGCCGCCGGGCCAGGGCCACACGACCCGCAGCGAGCCGAGCATCAACCCGACCAGAGCGGCCATCACCGTGTTGTAATGATGCGCCAGCGCCCAGTGCAGTATCTGGGAGAACAGTCCGAGCCCGATCACACACCCGAGGCCGAAGACAGCGATCGTCGCGAGGTCGCGGTTGTTCACCGCCGACAGCACCGGACCGTACAGCCCCATCATCACGAGCAGGAACGAGCCCGAGATACCGGGGAGGATCATGGCGCAGATCGCGATCGCACCTGCGACGAAGAACACGGCAAGCGGCGCGTCGCTGGCCTGACTGACCGTCGTCTTCGACGTGCCTTCCCGGAGGCCAAGCAGCACGAACGTGGCTGCGGCGACGACGAGTAGCACGCCGAAGCGCCGGGCGTCTCGGGTCTCGAGCAGTTGCCACGCGACGATCACCGACCCGCCGACGAGCCCGAGGAATGCACCGGAGGTGGGCACCGGGTGCTCTTCGAGGAGGAACTCGATCAGACCCGACAGGGTGACGACGGCGGTCAGGATGCCGGCGACCAGCGGCAGCAGGAACGGCCATTCGACGGCTCGGAGCCGTTCGACGAAGCCCTTCAGGTCGCCGCGGACGAGGTGCCCGATGGCGCTCGAGCCGGTCCGGATGGCGTCGATCAACCGCTGGTAGATGCCAAAGACGAGGGCGATCGTGCCACCGGACACGCCCGGCACGATGTCGGCCATCCCCATAACAAAGCCGCGGATCGCTGTGAAGGGAATCTCACGCACGACGGAGCAGGCTAGGGCATGACATCCGTAGCCACGTTCGGGTCACGATCCGAGTCGTGACGCGAAGGCGCAGCGCACGAGCACCGACTCACCGCCGCCGAGTACGGGGAAGGGCACATGGAAGGGGCATTGACCAGGTCCTTCGTGGACCTGCGCCGCGTGGAACGGGCGCTGCCCGGGCGATCACCGACAACGAGCCGGGCGCCGCCGAATAAGACGGAGGGCCTTCAGTTCAGCCTGCTTGAGTGCGGTGAGTGAGCCCACCTCGTCCACGGTGCCAAGCGGAAACTGCATAACGCAGCGCGCCTGCCCGTCGGCCGCGTCGTCGAAGAGTTCGTCGTCTCCGGGATGGTGGGGCATTCCCTACGAACCTGTGGGCGAGGGGGGACCTATGACACGGGTACGGGGCTTGCGTCCGCGTACTGCGTCACCAGCGTTTTGGCCCTCGCCACGTGATCCGTGGGCCATGTCCGTGACCATACCGCGACGCCGGCGACGTCACGACAGGGACTGTTCGGGGCGGCGCCACGGCGCCATCAACCACGCATCGGAACGTGCAGTTCGGCGACGACCGGGCAGTGGTCGGACAGGCCGGACTCGACCCACTCGGCCAGCGAGCCGACCTCGACGCTGCGGAGGCCCGGAGCCAACGACGCGGAAACGAACACGTAGTCGCAGTGATAGTGGTACGGCTTGCGGCCGGGACCGATCCACCGCAGCGTCGCAGGCTCATTCGCCGGGTTCCATGACGTGTCAAAGGTGACGAACGCCCAGCTTCATGCATTTGTCGACATCGCCGGAGCAGAACTGAGATCTCACGGCTAGCGCGACGCACGTCAGACCTGTCGGCGCCCGTGTGGTTGGCCGAGGGAACT
>JBJTRF010000167.1:0-35333 GCA_046076025.1 Ilumatobacteraceae bacterium | reverse complement strand
CCCCCCGCACCCCCTAGCCCCTGTGTTCTTTTCCCTCCTCCCGCGGCCCCTCCCACCGCTCGTCGTTGCATACGCATACGACAGGGGACTGCGGCGGCGACCTGTCACGATGGCGGCATCACGAAGCTTGCACCGGATGCGGCCTCGATGCGAGCACCACGCACCCGCCGGCAGCATCATCGCCACCGACACGACGAGCACCGACACGATCACCGCCGACACGAACCTCACCGACACGATCACCACCGAGCATCCGACATGAGCGCACGCATCCTCCTCGCCGACGACGACCGGGCCATCCGCCAGTCGCTGGCCCGCGCCCTGTCGCTCGAGGGCTACCGCGTCGTCGAGGCCCACGACGGCGCCCAGGCGCTGTCGCTCGCCGGCAGCGAGCAACTCGACGCCGCCGTGCTCGACGTGATGATGCCCAACGTCGACGGGCTCACCGTGTGCCGCGTGCTGCGCGCCGAGCGCAACCGGCTGCCGATCCTGATGCTCACCGCCCGCACTGAGACACCCGACCGCGTGGCCGGCCTCGATGCCGGTGCCGACGACTACCTGCCCAAGCCCTTCGACCTCGACGAGCTGCTCGCCCGGCTGCGCGCCCTGCTGCGAAGGGCGCGGCCCGACGACGGCGCCGACGCGTCGGTGGTGCAGATCGCCGACCTGCGCCTCGACGTCACCGCCCGGCGCGCGTGGCGTGCCGAGCGCGAGGTCGAGCTGAGCAAGACCGAGTTCGACCTGCTCGAGCTGCTCGTGCGCAACCACGGCATCGTGCTCGACCACAGCACCATCTACGACCGCATCTGGGGCTACGACTTCGGCCCCGACTCGAAGAACCTCGCCGTCTACATCAGCTACCTGCGCCGCAAGCTCGAGGGCCCCGACGACAGCAAGCTCATCCACACCGTGCGCGCCGTCGGCTACACGCTGAGGGCATCGTGAGCCTGCGACTGAAGATCGTGCTGCTGCTG
Organism: Ilumatobacteraceae bacterium; assembly: GCA_046076025.1. GTDB lineage: Bacteria > Actinomycetota > Acidimicrobiia > Acidimicrobiales > Ilumatobacteraceae > UBA668. The sequence continues at coordinate 34,359 of JBJTRF010000167.1, read as the reverse complement.
GCAGCGCTGGCCGCCAGTGCCACTGCAGCCATCGGCATCGTGTCGTACCGGTCGACGGCGCGCGAGCTGCGCCACACCGTCGACGACTCGCTCGTCGCGGCAGCCACCCGCCTGGTGCGCGCCCCCGACATGCCCGACATGGACGGCGACGGTGATGGCGGACGCGGCGATTGGCCGGGCCGCGACCGGCCGGGGCGCGCCGTGTTCGAGCAGGTGCGCTGGCAGGTGATCGACGGCAGCGGCACCATCGTGCTGGCCTCCGGCGACGACCTCGTCGACGTCGAGCGCATCGACCTCGAGGTCGCCGCCGACACGCGTCCCGACACGTTCCGCACCGTGCGCGCCGGCGGCGAGGCCGACCGCGTGCTCACCGTGCAGTTCCTCGACGGCGCCGTGATGCTGAGCCGCTCGCTCGACGAGAGCAACGCCGTGGTCGCCGCGATCCTGCGCCGAACGCTGATGTGGGTGCTCGTCGTGGTGGCCGCCACCCTCGTCGGCGGATGGCTGCTTGCACGGCAGGTGACGCGCCGCCTCGAGCACCTCAGCGCCGCCGCCCAGGCGGTGGCCACTACCGGCCGGCTCGACGTGCCGGTACCGGTGGACGGCGACGACGAGACCGGCCGCCTCGGCCGCGCCTTCAGCGGCATGCTCGACGCGCTCAGCCGCAGCCGCCAGGCGCAGCGGCAGCTGGTGCAGGACGCCGGCCACGAGCTGCGCACGCCGCTCACCAGCCTGCGCACCAACGTGTCGGTGCTGCGTCGCAGCCTCGACGCGCTTACCCCCGAGCAGCGCACGGCCCTGCTCGACGATCTCGACAGTGAGACGCGCGAGCTCACCGACCTGGTGAACGAGCTGGTCGAGCTGGCCACCGAGCAGCGCGACGACGAGCCCGTGCAGCATGTCGTCCTCGCCGACATTTCCGAGCGTGCCGCCGCCCGGGCACGGCGCCGCTCCGGCCGCACCATCACCGTGCGCGCCGACGACTCTGCGGTGCAGGGCCGGCCGGGCGCCATCGAACGCGCGCTGCAGAACCTCGTCGACAACGCCTGCAAGTTCGCGCCCGATGGTGACGTCGACGTCACCGTTGCCGCCGGCACCGTCACGGTGCGCGACCGCGGGCCGGGCCTCGATCCGGCCGACATCCCGCACCTGTTCGACCGCTTCTACCGCGCCGTGGGCACGCGCAGCCTTCCTGGCTCGGGACTCGGCCTCGCCATCGTGCGCTCGGTGGCAGAGGCGCACGGCGGCAGCGCGGTTGCCCGCAACGCCGCCGATGGCGAGGGCGGTGCCGAGTTCGCCATCACGCTGCGCAACATGCCGCCGGCAGCACCCTGACCCGCTGCGCAGCGTCGATCAGCCCGGCAGGCGGGTGTCCTCCACCCGCACCGGATCGCCCATCACGAGGCGCATCGATCCCGTCGACGAGAAGTTGCCGATGAGGTCGACCACCACGTGCATCGCCGTCGACACGTACACGCACAGCATCCCATCGGTAGTGGTGCGCACCGTCGACGTGTTCGACGAGGCCGAGCCGACCACGGCATTCACCGTGGGAGCCGTTGGCGGCGTGCCCATCGCCGAGCACGGACGAATGGTCGCATAGCCGGGTGCCGATGCGCCGGTGACGGCCACGTTGACGAAGAGGCTCCACGATCCCTCGGGCACCGCCACCCTCACCATGCCGCCGGCAGGGATGATCTCGTTGCAGCGCTGCACGCGCGTCACCGCATCGGTCCAGCACTGGCGCGTGTCGACCAGCCGCGTCGGCGTGGCGAGCGAGAACGGATGGCCGCCCACGGCAGGCGGCACCACGAACCCCTGCACCTCGTTCAGCTGGTGCAGCGACGGTGGCGCATACGTGCAGAACTGGGCGGCGGCGCCAACATCGACCGCCGGCACGAGCGCGAGGTTCGACTGCGGCTCGGTGGCGGCGTAGTTGAGGTTGCTGAACGACTGCGCCCCCGGCTCGAGCGACTCGCAGTCCTTCGCCGCCTGGAAGCCGCGCGTCGACGCCCCGCTGACGGTGAGATTGGCGATCACGCCGGCAACCGGCTGCGACCAGGCCGTTTCGACCAGCACCTCGCTGCCACGCGGCACCGGACCGCGGTCGAAGCACGTGCCGTCGGCGAGACAGAACTGCCCCGTGCGCGTGTTGACCGCCGTGCGCGGCACCACGGTGGCGAGATGCATGCCCAGCGGTGCCTGCACGGCGTTGACGAGGAAGCCCTGCACGTCGACCACCAGGTGCGTGGCCGTCGAGGTGAACAGGCACACGCGGCCCGTGGCATCGACCGGCACGATCGTCATCGCCGCAACGGCCTGCCCGGGCCGGACGTTCAGGGTCGAGTACTGGCGCGGCAGCGTCACCGGCCCGCAGCCCTCGGCGGTGACGAAGCCGTTGGCGCTCGCGATGGCGGTGATGTTGGCGATCGCCGCGCCGGCACCCGGCGGGCTCTTGGTCTCGACGACCACCCGCGTGCCGGCGGGCACCGGCTGGCCCTTCGCCAGGCACATCAGCGTCGTGGCGCCGGCGTCATTGGCCGTGCGAAAGCACGCGCCACCGGGCCCGTTGAAGTTGGCGATGCGCAGCGCCTGCTCGGGCGTGCCGTTGAACTCGAAGTGCATCGGGTCGCGGCTCACCGACGAGCGCCACTGCGTCGTCGACTGGCAGCCGCTGCTCCAGCCGTAGCCGCCCCAGTAGAGGCCCCACTTCTCGGCGACCTGCACCACCCACTGCGGAATGTCGGTCTGCATCGGCGTCTGGCACGCCGTGACGCCATCGACCGAGTAGTAGGTCTTCAGCGGGTTCGCCGCCGTGTTGAAGTCGGTGGCCAGTCCGTAGGCGTGGTTCGACAGGCTCTCGCGCGACAGGCCGGCGCAGTCCTTGCGCGTGGTCGCCGTGCACCGGAATACGTAGGTGCCCGTGCCGCCGTTGATCACATAGCCGCGGGCCTGGATCTCCTTCAAGAAGCCCTCGAACAGCGGCAGCGCCTCGGGCGGCGTGCGCAGCGACCCGACGCGCACCACGCCGAACGCCGCCTTGTTGCTGGCGAGCGCCTTCTCCCACTCGGCCAGCGCAGTGCTGCCGTTGTAGCCCCAGCCGAGCCAGTTCCAGCCGGGCGGCGGGAACGTGTAGGTGCGGTTTTGCACGGCGAGCGCATCGGCCGTGGCCTGGTTGACGATGCCGGTGATCGGCAGGCCGCGACCCGACTGGAACGAGCGCACGGCCGTCTCGGTCTGCGAGCCGAACTGGCCGTCGACGTTGATGTCGGCGCCGTTGGCGTTGAGCGCCTTCTGCACGTCGGTGACCACGTAGCCCGTCGCGCCGCGAGCGAGATCCACCCACGCCAGCACCAGACCGGGTACCGGGTCGGGGAACGGCGGCACCGGCCAGCCGCGCTCCTCGGGCAGGTCGGTATCGAGCGTGATCACGCAGCCGGCCACGTTGCCCGCCAGCTTCTGCTCGTCGGTGCACACCGGCGGGCGGGTAGGCGTGTACCACGGGGTGCTCGAGGCCTCGGCCACCGGGGCGCGCGACGGCCCAATGGTGGCAGGGAGCGACACTGCCACCAGGGTGGCCACGACGTACGCGGCGAAACGGGGAACCTGCCGTCGCATGGGTTGAGGGGGTATCGGCACGGATGCCGACGGCCTTCAGTCTTGTCCACCGGGCCGTCCGGCGGGCGTCATACCCGCCGGCACCAGGCCGACCGCCTGGCGAGCGTGCCCGGTGCGCCACGTGGCACGTCGGTTCGGGCTGGCGTCTTGCCTCGACTGGCGGCGATGCGCAGTGCCGTGATGTGATGATTCTTCATATGGCCTCCACCTCCTCCGACAGTGCCGCATCGGCCGGCGATCGCGACGTCGCCACCGTCGAGCGGTTCATCCCCGCACCCGCCGAGAAGATCTTCGACCTCCTCGCCGACCCGGCACGCCACCGCGACATCGACGGCTCGGGCACCGTGCGCGCCCCGGCCGGCGGCTCGCAGCGCCTCGCCCTCGGCTCGGTGTTCGGCATGGGCATGCGCCTCGGCATCCCCTACAAGATGGTGAACGAGGTGGTCGAGTTCGAGGAGAACCGCCGCATCGCGTGGCAGCCGCGTCCGCCGTACAAGGCGATGCGCCGCTTCATCGGCGGCCGCATCTGGCGCTACGAGCTCGAGCCGCGCGAGGGCGGCACGCTGGTGCGCGAGAGCTGGGACATTCGCCAGGAGGCCAACCCTGCCGGCGTGCGGCCGATGCGATCGAAGGCCGTTGACGCGATGACCAAGACGCTCGAGCGCATCGAGCGCATCGTCACCGCCAGCTGACCCCGCAGCGCCCCGTGCGCCGACCGTGCGCTCGGTCGGTGCGAGCGCTACAACGGACAGCGTCGACCTAGAGCGTCGACCTACAGGCTCGACCTACAGACTCGAACTAGAGCGTGCCGGCATCGAGGCGCTCGAGCACCTCGGCCGCACGCACCCGCACCGCGTCGAGATCGGCGAGGCGCTGCGCCGAGCGCACCTGCTGCACCACGCGCGCATTGCGGCCGAACCGCTCGGCGTGCCGGGCGAGGAAGTCCCAGTAGAGGGTGGTGAACGGACATGCATCGTCGCCGACGCGCTTGGTGCGGTCGAAGCGGCAGCCCTTGCAGTAGTCGCTCATGCGGTCGATGTAGGCGCCGCCTGCCGCATACGGCTTGGTGGCCATCCGCCCGCCATCGGCGTGCAGCGCCATGCCCACGACATTGGGCACCATCACCCACTCGGCGCCGTCGACGAACCCGGCCCACATCCACTCGACCATCGCATCGGGACGCACGCCTGCCAGCAGGGCGAGATTGCCCAGCACCATCAGGCGCTGGATGTGATGCACCCAGCCGTGGTCGTGCAGCTCGCGCAGCGTGATGTCGAGACAGCGCATCGACGTGGGGGCACGTCCGGTGAACGCCGGCGGCAGCGGCCGATTGGCATCGAGCGCGTTCTCGCTCCCGTACTCGCGGCCCCACATCCAGTAGAGGCCCCACACGTACTCGCGCCAGCCGATCACCTGGCGGATGAATCCCTCGGCGCTGGCAATCGGCACGTTCCCGGCCCGATATGCGGCCTCGACGGCATCGCACACCTCGCGTGGCGTCAGCAGGCCGACGTTCAGGTATGGCGACAGCAGGCTGTGCCCGACGTGCCAACTGGCGCTGGTCATTGCGTCCTCGTGCGGGCCGAACCCGGGCAGCACCCGCTTGACGAAGTGGTCGAGCCGGGCGAGCGCGCCGGCCCTGTCGGTTGCCCAGGTGCCATCGGGCTGGGCGCCCCACGCCGCTGACGCGGCGGCGAGGCGTTCGAGCACCGCGGCATCGACGTCGTCGAGCGGCGAGCGCATCGGCTCGGGCCAGTGGTTGACACCGTCTTTCGGGGGTGGCTGGCGGTTGTCGGCGTCGAAGTTCCAGCGGCCGCCGGCCGGCTCGCCGCCGTCCATCAGGTAGCCCAGCCGCACGCGCTGCCAGCGGTAGAAGTCCTCCATCTTGAACGTCTTCTGCGTGCGTGCCGCCACCCAGTCGGCGAACTCGGACGGATGGCAGAGGAACTGATTGGTGCGCCGCATCGACACGCCAAGCCGCTGCAGCAACTCGAGACCGTCGCGCGATGCGGGCTCGGTGGCGATCACCTCTGATGTCGCATGCTCGGCGACGTGGCGGCGGAATCCCTCGGCCAGCGTGGGGGCGATGCGGTAGTCAACCTCGAAGCCCTCGTCGCGCAGCGAGGCGGCGAAGCGCTGCATCGATGCCAGCACGAAGTGGGCGCGCTGCACATGCCACCGTTTCGACGCCAGCTTGCCGTCGCTCTCCACCATCAGGATGCGATGCGTGGCCGGCGACGCCTCGGCAAGCGCGGCCAGCGTGCGGCCGAGCTGATCGCCGAGCACCCACACCGTGGTCAACGCCGGCATGTCGTCACCCCTCGCTCGCAGTAGATGTCGCTGGGTGCGGCGTGTGGCACCGCAACACTCTGCCCCAGCGCATCTCGATGCGCACGGTCGTGTGGCGGCGCGGCCGCGCTGCTGGCGCGCCTCAGCCCGACGGCTCGATGTCCTTCAGGAACGTGCCGGCGAGATCCTTTCCGAGCATCACCAGCACGCCGGCATCGCCGAGCGTCTCCGAGCCGCCGGTGATCCACGCCGGCACGGGAATCCGCTCGGCGGTGAGGCCCATCAGGCGGGCGACCGAACGGGCGACCTCCTCGCCCTTTCCGGGGACGAAATAGACGTGTGACACGGCGATCTCGTTACCGGGTCCCCAGCCGTTGGTCGGCTCGCGTACCTCGAAGCCCAGCGCTGCCAGCTCCTGGCTGAGACGCCGCGCCGCGCCGTTGACGTTCGATGCATTCGCCACCATCACCGCAGCACCCGTGAACACGAGCGGTTCGGTGGTGGTAGTGGTCGTTGACGACGTGGTCGTCGACGCAGTGGACGAGGTTGCATCGTCGCCCGGCTCGGTGGTGGACGTCGCCACCGGCGGCAGCGTGGAATCGGCCTCGTCGCGGGTGCTGCGGCACGCTGCCACGCCGACCGCCAGCAGCAGCGGCAGTGCGAGCACAATCAGCCGGCGGGCACCGAGCCGACGACGCACAATGCGACCAGTAGGGCGGCCGCCAGGGCGGCCGGCAGCGCGGCGCTGCGGCGGGCGATGCGATGCGGTGCGGCGGTCTGGCTGGGGCGAGTCGTTCACGTCGGTCGGCCCAGCCGGGAACGGGGGATCCGGCACGGGTCGGGCAGTCCCCAAGTCAACCATGCAGGGACGGGTCGCGTCGTGACCGGCGAGCCATCAACCGGCCGAGCGTCGGCGCGCACGCCGCACGGCGTGGCCATCGTCGCGACCTTGCCGCCTCGTCGCCGCCAACTCGCCGCCATCTCGCCGTCGTCGGCAGCGCGCTGAAACGGGCGGCGAGATGGCAGGCTGTGCGCATGCCCCGCTGGCAGGTTCGCCCCTACGTCGATGCCGACCTTCCCGAGGTGCTGCGCATTGCCGGCGAGGGAGAGGCCGACATCGACGCCTTCTACCTGCAGTACGTGGCCCAGGCCGGACGCCTGCTGGTGGCCTTCGATCCCAACACGTTCCGCACCGTCGCCTTCGGCGGGGCCGTGCCCATCCGCTCGGTCGACCGCACCGTGCTGATGGTCACGGACCTCTTCGTCGAGGAGGTCAACCGCGGCTATCGCGCCGGCACCGAGCTGCTGGCGGCGCTCGTCGGCGACCACCAGCACCGCATGACCTCGAGCTCGAAGGAGCAGGCCGCGCTGCAGGTGTACCACCGCCAGCGGATGGACTCGAAGTGGAAGGTCCGCTACATGGAGGGATGGGGCTCGAAGACCGACACCGTGCCGTCGATGCTCGCCGCGTCGCGACTCGAGGCATGGCGCCACGACCGTCCCGATCTCGTCGACTACTACTTCCGGCGCGGCGCCATCGTGGGCGGCGACTCGGTGATGCTCGCCAACCCGATCGAGGTGCGCATCACCCGGCTGCACACCGACGATGCCATCGACGTCCTCCGCCGGCTCATCGCCCACTTCCCCAGTGGCATGAAGGTGAGCCTTTGCGTGCCCGAGCACCATCCGCTCTCGACATGGCTCGACGACCATGGCTTCACCGAGGTTGACCACGACTGGTTCTGCTGCACCCAGGGCGTGCGCATCGATCCCGACCTCGCCGTCATCGATCCCGGCCTGTGGTGAGCGGGTTGCATCGGTCGAGGTGGTGCTGACGTGACGATTCCCCCGCTGTCGCTGCTCGACCTGGCGCTCATCGGACGCGGGCAGACGCCCGCCGACGCGCTCGCCGCCAGCGTGACGCTCGCCCAGCGCGCCGAGGCGCTCGGCATCACTCGCATCTGGTACGCCGAGCACCACAACATGTCGTCGATTGCCTCGTCGGCACCAGCCGTGCTGATCGCCCACGTGGCAGCGCACACCACCACGATCCGGCTGGGGGCCGGTGGCGTGATGCTGCCGAACCACTCGCCGCTGTCGATCGCCGAGCAGTACGGCACGCTCGCCACGCTGCATCCCGGTCGCATCGAACTGGGCCTCGGCCGCGCCCCCGGCAGCGACCAGGCCACGATGCGCGCCATGCGGCGCGATCACACCTCGTCCGACACGTTCCCCGACGACGTGCTCGAGGTGAAGGGCTATCTCGACGGCGCCAGTCGCGTGCCGGGTGTGTCGGCGGTGCCCGGTGCCGGCACCCGCGTGCCGCTCTACGTCCTCGGCTCATCGCTGTTCGGCGCCAGCCTCGCCGCCCACCTGGGCATGCCGTTCGCCTTCGCGTCGCACTTCGCGCCCGATGCGCTGCGCGACGCAGTGGCGCTGTACCGCAGCAGGTTCCAGCCGTCGGTAGAACTCGCCGAGCCGCACGCCTTCGCCGCTGTCAACGTGATCTGCGACGACACCGACGACGCGGCGCACGACCAGTACCGCAGGGCCCTGCGGTGGCGGGCGCAGCGATTTCTCAGCCTGCCCGAGTCGATGTCGGACGACGAACTCGACCAGGTGCTCGCCAGCCCGCAGGGCCAGCAGATCGCGCGCATGACCACCTATTCGGCGGTGGGCTCGCCGGGCACCGTGGCCGACTATCTCGAGCGATTCGCCGAGCACGCCGATGCCGACGAACTGGTGGTGGCGCTGTCATCGCCCACGGGCGACGAGCGGCTGCGATCGCTGGAACTGGTGGCCGGCATCGCCGCCCGTTGCGTCGCCGCCTGATCGACGACCCTGCGATCAGTCGGGCAGCGACCAGTCGACGGGCTCGAGGCCGGCCTCTGCCAGTGCAGCGTTGGCGCGGCTGAACGGCATGCTGCCGAAGAATCCGGTGTGCGCGCTGAGCGGTGACGGATGCGCCGACTCGATGATGACGTGGCGCGACGTGTCGATGAGCGTGCGCTTCCTGCGCGCCGAGTTGCCCCAGAGCATGAACACCACCTGGGTGGGCTTGGCGTTGACGGTCTTCAGCACCTCGTCGGTGAAGGTCTCCCAGCCGCGGCCCTTGTGCGAGTTGGCCTCGCCGGCGCGCACGGTGAGCGTGGCATTCAGCAGCAGCACGCCGGCGCCGGCCCACGACTCGAGATTGCCGTGCGACGGCGTGGCGATGCCAAGGTCGTGGCGCAGCTCGGTGTAGATGTTGGCGAGCGACGGCGGCACCGCCACGCCGCGACGCACCGAGAAGCACAGCCCGTGCGCCTGGCTGGGCCCGTGATACGGATCCTGGCCGAGGATGACCACGCGGGTATCGGCGCGGCTGGTGAGGTGCAGCGCCGCGAAGACATCGTCGTGCGGCGGGTACACCGTGTGGCGCTGCCGCTCGGCGGCGACGAACGCCTGCAGGCTCGACCAGTAGGGCTTCGCCAGTTCGTCGCGCAGGACCGGGTTCCAGTCGGTGGCGGGCACGGCCTCAGTATGGCGAGGCCGGGCGGGCACCGTGCCCGTGACGCGACACGGCCACCCGCAGGGCGGGAGGCCGTGGAGTTCAGTGGGCGGCCGGCGGTAGCCGACCACTGGCGAGGCGATCAGTCGTCGCTGTCGGAGCCCTCGTCCATGTCGTCGTCGTCCGAGTCGTCCTCGTCAGCGTCGTCCACGTCGTCGTCGTCAGCGTCCTCGTCGTCGTCCTCGTCGTCGTCCGAGTCGTCGTCGTCCGAGTCGTCGTCCGAGTCGTCGTCGTCCATGTCGTCGTCGTCGTCATCCATGTCGGACTCGTCCATGTCGTCGTCCGAGTCGGCGTCGTCGTCGTCCGAGTCCTCGTCGTACATCGCGTCGTCGTCCATGTCGTCGTCATCGGACGAGGAGACCGACACATCGGTGGTCACCGGCGCGTCGACAGCGGGCTGGACGTTGTCGGGCTGGACGTTGTCGGGCTGGTCGTCGGCGGCCTGGCCAAGCGCGCCGAAGGCGGCGCCACCGGCACCCAGCACCAGCACGGCGCTGGCAGCGGTGGTGACGACGAGACGGCGGGTGGGGTGGAAGCGCATGTGGTACTCCTGTGCTCGAAGCAGTACCGCCATCGTGACAGGACGACCCTCGCAGCACAACGGCGAGCTGGCCGAACAGCGGCGACTTGGACGAATCTTGGATGAACACGCCGCCGCATTCCACGCTGCGTGGCGGAAGCACCGTGGCGCGAGAGCACCCGCTATAGGTTGTGGCCCGTGAGCAGCATGTCCGGGCCGAACGACGCGGCTGCCGCAATGGCCAAATCCGACGCCCAGGCCGCTGCCAGCGCGGGCGACGCCGTCAGCGCAGCGAGCGACACGGCCGATCCCGCCGGTGCCGCCGGGCCGGCGACCGGCCCGGTGGCAACACCCAGCGGCGGACGGCGTAGGCCGCGCACCGTGCCCGAGGGCGATGTGGTGCTGGCCATCGACATCGGCGGCACGAAGATGGCGGTCGGGCTGGTGACGATGCAGGGCGAGCTCATCGACCGCGAGCAGTTCACCATCGACCATCACATGAAGTCCGAGCAGCTGTTCGGCGAGCTGCGCAGCCATGCCGAGGCACAGCTCGCCCGTGCCCGCGACCACCACAAACTGCGCACGGTGGCCGTCGGCATCGGTAGCGCAGGGCCGATCGCGCCGAACTGCGAGACGGTGTCGCCGCTCAACACGCACGCATGGCGCGACTTCCCGCTGCGCGAGCGTCTGGTCGGCGTCACGCGGCTGCCCGTGTACGGCGATCTCGATGCAAAGGCACTTGCCCTGGCCGAGGGCTGGATCGGCGCAGCGCAGGGGCGTGACAACTTCCTTGCCATGGTGGTGAGCACCGGCATTGGCGGCGGACTCGTGCTCAACGGCCAGATGCTCGATGGCGCGATGGGCAACGCCGGTCACATCGGGCACATCATCGTCGAGCCCAATGGCCGGCGGTGCGGCTGCGGCGCCCGCGGCTGCCTCGAGGCCGAGGCCTTGGGCACGGCCATCGCCAACATCACCGGCCGGCCCGCCAGCGAGCCCACCTACGAGATCATGCAGCGCACCGGCAAGCTCGTCGGCACCGCGGTGGCCTCGGTGTGCAACCTGCTCGACCTCGACTTCGCCGTGGTCGGCGGCTCGGTGGCCCTGGGCTTCGGCGCCACGTTCTTCAACTCGGCGCAGGAGGCACTCGACGAGAGTGCCCGGCTGTCGTATGCGCGCGGGGCGCGCATCACCCCGGCACGCCTCGGCGACCACGGCCCGCTGGTGGGCGCCGGTGCCGTGGCCATCAGGGGCATGCGCCGCGCCAAGCGCGCCACGGCGGCGCGCATGCGTGTCGAGGAGGCGTAGCCGCCCGAGGTCGGCGCGTCGGCACGTCAGCGTGCTGGCGCGGTGCTACGACGTCGCCGGCGGTCGCCAGCCGCCTCCAGCCCCGCTAGCCGCGCGCAAGTTGCGGCGCGCGCGGGTCGCTGAAGCGCCGGTACAGCCACTCGAGCGGCCCGAGGCGGGCGACCCTCGACCACAGCACCGCCAGGGCGACGGCGATCACCCAGAATGCGGCAGCAAGCGCGAGTGCGGTGCCGAGTCCGCTGCCCCTGTCGACGATGCCGGCCATCCTGACCAGCGCGTTGTAGGCCAAGGCGTGCAGGACGTACAGGGTGAGCGTGCAGCGGCCGGCCACGGCCAGTGCCTGCGTGATCCGCGAGCGAGACGTGGCGCGGGAGACGGCGCCGATCAGCACCACCGCTGCCACTGCCGTGCCGAGCGCACTGAGCGTGTACAGCACGCCGCGGCTGCCGGGATCGGTGCTGAGCACCTGCTCGCTGCCGGGGAGGAACGCGCGCAGCGCATAGGCAACCGCAACCGCAGCGACACCGGCCAGCGCCACCTGGGCGCGCCCGATGCCATCGGAGGGCAGCACCCGGGCCAGCACCATCCCAGCGCAGAAGAAGGCGAGCCACGGCAGCAGCGGATGCGTGCCGCGCACGACGAGGTCGAATAGCAGGTCGCGCGGCGACATCGTCACCTCGGAGGCGCCCCCGAGCAGCCACGAGAGGTCGTGCCGGGTCGACCACCACGACAGCAGTGCAGCGGCTACGGCTGCCGCGGTGCCGATCGCCGCGAGCCACGCCGTGCGCAGCGTGATGAGCAGGGCTGCGGCGGCGAACAGGCCGCCGTAGAAGAACAGGATCGTGCCCGGCCAGATCCAGTCGAAGAAGTAGCCGACGGCCAGCAGCAGCACGCCTCGCCGAACCAGCGTGACACGGGCATCGCTCACGGCACTCGAGGAACCGGCGGCCTGGGCGGCCATGGCGCGGCGGCCCATCATCGCCACGCCCATGCCGGCGACGAGCACGAAGGTGGCGGCGAAGCGCGTCGACAGTGGCCCGCGCCACGGATCGAACAGCGATCCCCAGAACGACGGATCCTCTGCTGCCGACGCACCGTTCAGGTAGCCGTGGTAGTTCATGACGCACACGCCGATCAGCGCGACGGCGCGCACGACATCGAGGTCGATCGAACGCGGCGACGCGTCGTACTGGGTCACGGACGCCACTCGATCACGTCGCATCGCACGTCGATGAGCGGCTGCTGCACGTCGACCATGTCGCCGACCGCGGGGCACGGATCACCCGACGGCACGAAGCACAGCGACGTGTGCATGTGCGGCCGCTCGAGGAGGGCGAGACGCCGGCGGGCGAAGTGGAACGGGCTGCGTCGGGCCGGCTCGGGGTGGTCGAGCGGCCTCACCCCGTGCGAACTGCCTGCGCCGACGCACACAACCGCGCCGTCGGCCGGCGCAACGCCGTCGCGGTAGCCGACCGAGTCACCAGCCTGCACGGCCTGCACCTGCAGCACCTGCGCGCCGAGGTGGGCGAACTCGCCGTGCGGCACGCCGTGCCACAGCATCGTCCCCACGCGGACGCGGATGCGGCGCTTCGCATGGTGCGCCGCCAGCGATGCGACGGCCGGTGGCGCGAGATGGCTCAGCCACAGCTCGCCCTCGCCGAGGCCATCGGGAAGTGCATCGAGACGGTCGACCCAGTGCTCGGCCTCGCGACTGCGTGCAGCGTCGTCGCCGGCAAGCGGCAGGTGCAGCGCGAAGCCGGCGATGTCGAGGCCCGCGGCCACCACGCGGCGCACGAGCGGCTCGAGGCCATCGGCGGCAGTGCCGTAGCGATGCATGCTGCTGCGCAGCTTCACCATCACGGCACCGGTCCATCCAGCAAGCGCATCGACATGCTCGGCGCCGCCGACCGTGAGGACCGCCGGCAGGTGGCCGGCCGGCGCAGGCGGGGGAGGGGCGAGCGTGGGTGTCAGCACCACCGGCCGCAGCGCCGAGGGCACGTCGGCGAGCTCGTGTACCGAGCAGACGCACACATCGTGACGGCGCAGCTCGTCGGATGAACCGAGGCCGTCACCGACGAGATCGTGCAGCACGCCACGCCCGAACCCGTAGCCGTTGCCCTTCACCACCGGCACGAGGGCATCGCCGTACGAGTCGGCGACGTCGTGCACGTGCTGCAGCCATGCCGTGCGATGCACCGTGAGCCGCACCATGGCGGCGACAGTACCCCCGCGCCTCCTCCGGCACGGTGCAGCCTGCGATCGGGACGTGACCAAGACCCGGGCAGGTGCCCGAATGAGCGCCCGGGTTCGAGCCGGTGTGTCAGCGCCGGTCGCGTGGCGGCCAGGGGCTGACGTCGGGCAGCAGCGCACCCACCTCACCGGTGGCGGCAACGCCCGCCCACACGCCGTACCCGTAGGCGAGGTCGTCGGCGATCGCCGCCGGCAGGTCGCGCACCGGACGCGTCGACCGCAGGCGGATCGCCTCGACCGTCTCGGACAGCACGAATGCGGCGGCGATCAGCGGACGCGAACGCCGCGACACCAGCCACGCCACCGCGGCAAGCGGCCACCACACGCGGCGTACTGTCGAGGCGAGTTGTCGGCCAGCGTGAAGGTGACCGGTGAGCGCAAGCCGCAGCGCATCGGCTGCGGGTAGCGCGGCGAGCCGGCGGCGCAGTGCGATCGCCGTGCCCGCTGCGAGCGCCGCACCGACACCTGGCCGTCGCATCGCGACGAGTAGCCACACGGCCAGGCTCCACGCACTGGCGCGCACCGGTGCCACGGCGGCGTGATGACGCGCCGCCAGCGGCGCCGCCGACCGGCCGTAGCCGACGCGCTGGCGCAGCACGTCGGCCCATCGGCTGCGCGGCCGGTGGTGCACCACGACCGATGGCTCGTAGCGAACGCGGTGGCCGGCGGCGACAGCGCGCCACACGAGGTCGACGTCCTCGCCGAACCGCAGTCCCTCGTCGAACCCGCCGAGGTCGCGCACTGCGGCCGTGCGGCACACCATCACCGCCGACGGGATGTAGCCGACGCGCGTACCCGGCGACACGCGAGCTGGCTCGTCGCCCATGTCGATCGGGCTGTGCCGCTGCTCGTAGGCGGCGACGCTGCCGATGTCGGCGCGCGAGGCCACGCGGGGCGCCGCGATGGCCACGCGAGGATCGGCGAACTGGGCGAGCAGCGGTGTCAGCCATTCATGTGCGCTGTCGGGCAGCACCACGTCGGTGTCGACGAATGCGACCAGTGGCGTGCGCACCTCGGCAAGGCCGGTGTTGCGCGCCGCTGCGGGGCCGCCATTCGCGTCGCGGCGCAGCACCCGCAACGCGGGCCCCTCCGGCACCGGCGCGGCCCAGCCCGGTGATGCATCGTCGACCACGATCACGTCGACACCCGATGGCACCTCGGCCGTGAGCCGCCCACTGTCGGGCGACCAGTGCGGCATCACCACGGTGACGTCGTCGAGCGTGAACTCGCTGGCGCCGGGCAGCGGATGCAGCGCGCCCGCATCGACGAAGCGGTCGATGAACTCGCGCACGGCGGCGGTGTCGGGCGGTGTGCCGGCCTCGAGCTGTGCGGCAACGTGCGCGCCGCCGGCCGACAGGCGAAACAGCCGCAGCGGCGAACCGGCGATGATCACCGAGCCATCGCCCGGCCGTCGCCACGTGCGATCGAGCCGGTAGCGAATGGCAGGCATGGTCGCATTCTCGCCGCAGTGGCAGCGACGTGCAGTGCCGTGCGGCTCAGCGCCACCACTCGTCGACGGCGGCGCACAGGTCGAAGGTCAGTTTCGTCAGCAGCGTGCGGCCGGCCTTGGCCTTCGCCCGGCGCGGATCACCCAGCACGCCGTTCGGGCTCACCGCCTGCACGCCCAGCCGCCGCATCGTTCCGATCAGCTCGGAGAGCGGTGCGGTGTTGCCCTGGGCGGCGTCGGCCATGCGCACCACCTGCGGCGCGATGGCCAGCATCAGCGAGGTCTCGGTGTGGCCGGCATGCGAGTCGCCGCCCTCGACCCGGGGCCACCACGACAGCACGCGCTTGTACTCGCGGTCGAGCTGCCGCACGGCCGAGTCGACCGCGGCGCGGTTGCCGGCATGGCCATTCACCAGCACGACGCCGCTGGTCCAGTCGGCGCTGCGCACCAGCTCGACCACCACCTGCTGGAACACCTCGTTGCCGATCGAGAGCGTGCCCGGGAACTTGGCGTGCTCGCCGCTGGCGGTGATGCTGAGCGCCGGTGCCAGCAGCAACTCGCCCGGCCCGAACGAGTCGACCAGCCGCTCGGCGAGCGCCACGGCGATGCGCGTGTCGGTGTCGAGCGGGAGGTGAGGGCCGTGCTGCTCGCACGAGCCAACCGGCACCACCAGCAGCGGCCGCCGCTCGATGCGCTCGCATTCGGTCCAGGTGTACTCGCCGAGCGGGGATGCCATCACTCGAGCCCGTAGCAGTACACGTAGCCGTCGCGCGTGCCCACATAGATGCGGCCGTTCCACACCACCGGCGTGCTCTCGATGTTGGCCGGCAGCCGCACGGTCCACAGCTCGGTGGGCTTGACACGGGGATCGGCAAGGTCCCACGCATGCAGGCGGCCGTTGCCGTCACCCTGCAGCAGCACGCCGTCGACATACAGCGGCGAGCTGAGCGTGAGGCCGCCGACGCGCACCTCCCACAGCTCCTCGCCGGTGTCTCGGTCGACGCCGCGCACGCCACCCGGCTTGGTGGTCCAGATGACGATGTCGTCGAGCACGATCGGCGTTGCCCACGTGCCGCTGTCGACACCGACGTTGACGTCGATTGCCCACACCACCGGATCGAGGGGCTTACGCGGATCGAGCTTCAGCAGCTGACCGACCGCTTGGGCCCGGCGCGTATTGCGGTCGACCTCGACGCCCACGTAGAGGAAGCCCTCGTCGTCGACGACGATCGACGAGTCGCCGTCGTCGCCGGTCCAGAAGCGGAACGTGCGCCGCACCTCGCCGATGCCGGTGCGCAGCGGTGACAGGTCCCAGCCCTGCACGAGCCCGCCCGAGGTCTGGAAGTACGCCGTGTCGCCGCTGATCGCCACCGAGCTTTCAATGCTGACTCGGCGCGGCGAGGAGGTGCCGAGATCGTCGAACAGACGCTGATCCCATCCCTGCACGCGGAACACGTCGTCGACGCCGAGCGTGACCTGGCCGAGGCTGTCGTACCCGCGGTCGAGCCGCCAGCCGTAGAACCAGCTGTTCTCGCTGCCCGCGATTAGGTGGCCGGCAACGACCAGCGGTGCGCCGTCCCAGTCGTTGTTGTGCACCCGATCGGCGGTGTTGGCATCCTCGCTCCACAGCTCGCGCGGCACATTGCCGTCGAAGGCGATGGCGCGCATCTTGTTGTCGCGCGAGCCGGCGTAGACGATCGGGTAGCCGTCGGGATCGATCGTGACATTGCCCTTGGCGAGGTCGCCGGTCTCGAACGGCGGGATGATCTCGTCGCCGGTGAGCGCGTCGACGAAGTGGATCTTGTAGTCGTAGGCGCCGAACACCAGCCAGGTGCGGCCCTCGCGCTCGAACACGGCCGGCTGGCCGGTCCAGCCGGTGCCGCACCACGTGCGCGTCTCGTCGTACTCGGTGCTCGTGCCGCACATCCGCAGGCCCGGATAGCGCCACAGCCGCTCGGGCTGGCTGCGCGGCACCGGGCCGGTGCCGTAGTACGAGCGGGTTGGATTGCCGCGGAAGGTGAGCACGCCCTGCACGGTGTCGCCCCACGGCTGGCGGAACGACGCCGGGGCAACCAATGCCTCGGGCTCGGGCACCGTGGTGGTGGTAGACGTCGTCGGGGCCGTGGTCGGCGGAACGGTTGTCGGCGCAATCGTCGACGGGCCGGCATCAACGGTGGTGGTGGGGCTGGCATCAGTGCTGCTGACCGACCATCCGCCGGTGAGCGTGACGAGGCTGCCCACCACCATGCCCAGCCCGATCACGCCGATCAGCGCGATCGCGACGAGGCGGATGTGATGTGGCGACGGTCGGCGCACGGCCGTCACGCTACTGGCGCGCTGCGCGCAGATAGCCCCACTCGTCGAGAGCGCGCACGATGCGCGCCGCTGCCTCGTCGGGGGGCAGTTCGACGGTCTCTCCCCGCGCTGCGCCTGCGGCTGCCGCGTCGGTGAGCACCCGGAGTCGATCGAGGGTCGAGGTGCCCGCCGGTGCCGCGAGCGCCCTTGCCCGCGGCCGGTATGGCCGCACCGTCGGCGCCGTCGTCGCGGGTGCGCCATCACCGGTGCGGATGAGCGGCTGCACCTCGATGGAGGCGGCGCTAGCGGCGCGCACGGCCGCGAGGCTCGAGCGGCGCAGTTGCGTCACCGATCCCTCGACACTCACCACCGCCGGTGCCTGCACCTCGAGCAGTTCGCGCCGTCCGCCATCGAGTCGGCGCACCGCATGCAGCGTGCCGTGGCCGTGCGGCTCGATCGCGATGCACCCGAGCGCCTGCCGCGCGCCGAGCGCACCGGCGAGGAAGGCCGGCACGCTGCCCGAGCCGCGGTCGAGCGAGTAGTCGCCGCACCACGCCCACAGCGCGTCGGCCGAATTGCCCTCGTCGGACAGTGAGCGAATGGTGGCCCCGATCGCTGCAGCCACGGCGTCGCTGCCCAGCAGCGCCAGCGGATCGTCGGCCGTGTCGATGCGCACCAGCCGACGGGCGCCCGCCGCATGCGCCTCGCGCAGCACCCGATCGGCCGCCGCAGGGCCCACGGTGATCGCAGTCACGGTGTCGGCCATCGCCTCGGCCTGCCGAAGGGCCAGCTCGAGCGCGGCGCGATCGGCGGGGCTCATCCCGGCGAAGCGCTCGTCATCGGGCTCGCCGGGGTGCGACACCCACTTCAGGCAGGCGACGATCATGTGCGCCGGAACACGATGCCGTGCCCGCCCTCGGGATAGTCCCACGTGATGGCACCCTCGCGGTTGCACACCAGGTAGCACGTGCCGCACTCGAAGCACTGCTCGTGGTTGAAGACGATGCCGCCGTCGGCGGTGGGCACGAACAGGCTGGCAGGACACGCCACCACGCACTCGCGCGTGCTGCAGTCGGCGCACTTCGTGCCATCGACCACGATGTGCGGCTCGTGGTGGATGCGGAACTCGGCGGTGGCCATTCGCTCCTGAAACGAGAGCCCGCCCCATGCGTGGGGCTCGAGCATTCCTGCGTGCGCGGTGTCGGTCATCCGAAGCTCCTGAATCCGGTGAAGCCGTCGCGCAGCAGGTGGCGGCGGCGCACGCCCGCACGGCGGCGCTCCTCGCCGAGGATGCGCCGCAGGCCGGGCTTGGGCTGGGGGTTGTCGACGCGGAACATCCGCTCGACGGCGTTCGCAACCATCGTGGGATAGAGGTGCTGCACGCGGTCGCTGAGCACCAGCGACGGTGCCCGCCGCAGCCGGCGGTGGTCGCGCAGCACGAAGGTGCTGTCGAGGCGGCGGCGATATCCCGACAGGCCGCGCACGCTGACATCGCGTCGCGTGATCGCCTCGGCCGCCGCCTCGCCGGCGTGCATGCCGCTGGCCATCGCGAAGTTGACGCCCTCGAGCCAGATGCCGGCGGCCAGGCACAGCGCAGCCGCATCACCGGCGACGAGCATGCCGTCGGCCACCATGCGCGGCATCATCTCGAGCCCGGCTTCGGGAATGAGATGGGCGCTGTACTCCTTCAGCTCGGCGCCCTGCACCAGCGGCGCAATCGCCGGATGCGACTTCAGGTCGGCGATGATCTCCTCGGGCCGGCGTCGCTGGGCGGCCAGCTTCGGCAGTTTCAGCACCACGCCGAGCGACACGGTGTCGAGGTTGGTGTAGAGGAAACCGCCGCCGTTCACGCTGCCGGTGGCGCCGAGGATCTCGATGTCGACGCCGTGTCGGTCGCGCACGGCGAAGCGCTCGTCGATCACCGACTCGGGCAGCGCCAGTGTCTCCTTCACGCCGAGCGTGTAGTTGGCAGCATCGGCCTTCGGGTACAGGCCGGCCTCCTTGGCGAGGAAGCTGTTCACGCCGTCGCACGCAATGACGACGCGCGCCGTGAGGTCGCCGTCGGGCCGGTCAGTGCGCACGCCCACCACCGTGCCGCGGCGATCGCGCAGCAGGCCGGTGACGGTGGTGCTGGTGATCAACTGCGCGCCGGCGGCCTCGGCATGGCCGGCGAGCCAGTGATCCCAGTCGGGCCGGTAGGCGGTGGCACCGTTGTACGGCGGAGCGCCCCACGCCTCGGTGCGGAAGTCGACCGTGAGCGCCTGGCTGGGCGTGAGCAGCATTGTCGAGCGACGCGTCACCCACCGCTGCACCGGCGCGTGCTGCCACCAGTCGGGAATGAGACTGTCGAGGATGCGCGGATACACGACCCCGCCGTACATGTTCTTGCTGCCCGCGAAGGGCCCGCGCTCGATGAGCACCACGCTGAGGCCGGCGCGTGCGGCGGTGATGGCGGCGCAGCTGCCTGCGGGACCGCCGCCCACCACGACGACATCGACGTCGCGCTGCTCGCCCGGGTCGACGACGGTGCTCATGCGCGGCTTCCGGCGGAGGAGGCTGTTGGATGCATCGACAGGCGATCGGCGAGCAGGCGCTCGAGATGGTCGAGCGTCTCGTTGGCATCGCTGACGATGGCCAGGTCGGCGAGCTGCATCATCGGGCAGTGGCCGTCGGTGTTGACGCTGATGACGTGCTCGGGCGTGCCGAGACCCGCCGTGTGCTGCACGGCGCCGCTGATGCCGAACGCGACATAGAGGTCGGGGTTGACGACGACGCCCGTGGTGCCGATCTGGCGCGTGTGCGGCGCCCAGCCCCTGTCGGTGACCACCCGGGTGGCGCCGGCACTGGCACCGATGAGCGCGGCCACGTGTGCCACCTGCCCGAGTCGGGCCGCATCGTCGAGGCCCGCACCCCCGGCGACGATGCGCGGGGCCTCGGAGAGATCGATGCTCGCCGGATCGGGCGGCTGCGTGCCGAGGACGCGTGCGTCGAGTTGGCTGTCGCGGTCGTGTCCGCCGCCGTGCAGTGAGTCGACCTGCGGCACCTGCCCGATGCCGCCGGCGGGAGCTGCGCCCTCGTGCTCGTTGCGCTCGTCGCGCTCGACGCCACGCACGCCGGGCTGCAGGGTGGCGACGAACGCCGGTGCCGGTGTGACGGTGTGCAGCGCGCTGCCTCCGCCACGGGCCATGTCGATGCGCGACTCGCCGATGGAGGTGGCCACCGCATACAGTGGCCGGCGCAGCAGGGCGGCGAGGCGCGGCGCGAGATCGCGTCCGTCGGGCGAGCCAGGCAGCACGACCCGTGGTTCGTCGGCCAGCAGGGGCGCAAGTGCCGCGGACCAGCGGCCCGGCTCGAAATCGCCGAGCACCGCGCATGCTGCCGACGTGGCGAGGCCAGACAGCGCTGTCGCCAGGGCGGCGGGACTGTTGGCCGCATCCGAGGCGCTGCCGGTGCAGGCCAGCAGCACGCGGCCGCCGCACTCGGCCAAGGCCTCGTCGCCGCCCTGCGGCAGGCGGCCGTCGCGGACGACGAGCACGGCGAACATCGGCCAGACACTATGCGGCCGGCTGGCCAGTGGCCCATGCGGCGGCACATCGTCCGTGGCATCAGCCGGGGCATGGGCCGTGACATGGCCGTGACGTGGACCGTGACATAGGCCCGTGCCGGAGCACGACACGGAGCGCGGGGCCTAGATCGCCTTGCCGGGGTTCAGCAGGTTGTCGGGATCGAGCACGGCCTTCACCCGGTGCTGCACCGCCCGGTGCACCGAATCCACCTCGCGGTCGAGGAACCGCTGCTTCAGCGAGCCGACACCGTGCTCGGCGGCGATGGTGCCGTCGAGCCGCAGCGCCAGCGACACGATGTCGTCGAAGGCGCCAAGCGCACGCTGGCGCGCATCGGGATCGCCGCCGTCGAACATCAGGATCGGGTGCATGTTGCCGTCGCCCGCATGGCCGATGGTGGGAATCACCATGCCGCGGTGCTCGCCGATGGCGACGATGCCCTCGAGCAGTTCGGGCAGGCGCTCGCGCGGCACGGCGACGTCTTCGGGCAGCAGTTGCTTGCCGCTGCGCTCGGCTGCGGGCCACACGCGGCGTCGCACTTCGATGAACATGTCGCCCTCGGCGGGATCGGCGACGTGGTGCACCTCGGTGGCGCCCTGTCCCGTGCACAGCTGGGCGATGCGCTCGATCGACGACTCGGCGCCGTCGCCCTGCGTCTGCACCAGCAGCAGTGCGGCGGCGGTGGCATCGATGTCCATCCGGTACACGTCGCGCACCAGCTGCAGCGACGCATTGTCGACGATCTCCATCAGGCTCGGCTCGTGGCCGTTGCGGAACACCTCGACGATCGCCCGGCCCACCGACGGCAGGTCGGGGAAGTAGGCCACCGCCGTGCACGGCGGCGGTGGCGCGGGCACCAGCCGCACCGTTGCCTCGGTGACCACGCCGAGCACGCCCTCGGATCCGACGAACACGCCGGTGAGGTCGAGACCGGCGGTGTTCTTGACGGTGTGGCGTCCGGTGCGGATGACCTCGCCGGTGGAGAGCACCACCTCGAGGCCGACCACGTAGTCGCGGGTGACGCCGTAGCGCACGCAGCACAGGCCGCCCGCGTTGGTGGCAACGTTGCCGCCGATCGAGCACATCTCGAACGATGCCGGATCGGGCGGATAGAAGAGCCCGTGCTCGGCGACGGCGCGCTTCAGATCGCCGTTGATGACACCCGGCTGCACACGCGCCATCCGGTTCACCGTGTCGATCGAGACGATGGCGTTCATGCGATGCATCGACAGCACGATGCAGCCGTGCAGCGCGTTGGCCCCGCCGCACACGCCCGTGCCAGTACCGCGGGTGACCACCGGCACCCCGGCGGCTCGGGCTGCGGCCATGGCAGCGACGACGTCGTCGGTGCAGCGCGGCATCACCAGCACTGCGGCAGTGCCCGCCTGCTCGAACAGGCCGTGGTCCTGGGCGTAGGAGGCGACCACCTCGGGGTCGGTCTCGACGCAGTCGGCGGGCAGGCGCTGGCGGAGTTCGTCGATCACGGTCACCGTCCCACCTTGCCAGACCGGCACCGGTGCGGTGGGCGGGCGTGGCGTTGGTTGGCGTGGCGTGGGCGTGGCGTGGGCAGGGCGGCGGATTTCTTGGCGAACTCGCGTCATGAGATGGCATCTCGACCGTCTTCTAGGGGCGGGATTGCCGCACCGACTGCCGGGGTGTGCGCAGTCGGGCATGGGGTGGGGCCGGATGTCCCGCCGAGGGGGAGGGCCAGTGATGCACGGAGCGCTGCACGGATCGAGGCACGGGGAAATGAAGCGAGCCCGGCGAGCGGGGGCCGTGATGGTGTCGGCGGCGTCAGCGCTGATGCTGGTGGCCGGGTGCTCGCTGCGCGTGTCGACCGGTGCGCTCGAGACGGTGCCGACGGTGGCCAGCACAGCGCCAGTCTCGGGGCCGGCGCTGGCGCTGCCCACCTCGACCTCTACCTCCGCCACAATCGGGGAGACGGCCTTCGACGAGGCGCCGGTGACGCTGTCGCCCGATGGTCCGTGGCGCCGGGTCAGTGGCGCGCCGGGCATCGACACACCCGGACTGTTCTACGAACTGATGCCCAAGCTGTACGTGTACCTGCCGACGGTGGAAGACCTCGATCGCGGTATCACCTGGACGCTCGGCCTCGACGACGTCCCCATTATCGAGGCCTACCTGCAGGCGCTGTTGGTGTACTACCGGGCGACGACCGTGAACCCAATGGAGCTGGACGATCCCGGCTGGGAGAGATGGTTCGTGGACGCCGGGGCCGTGCTGCTGGACGGACTTGGGAGACGGCGGGATCGCGGCGAGCACGTCGATCTCGCTGATGGAGTGGTGCTCCGTCCGCTCGTTGCAGGCGATGAGCGAAGCGAGACCACTGCGCTCGTAATGGACTGCATGCTGGATGGCAGCGTCTTCCTCACTCCTGACGGGTCGCTCGCAGAAGGCTCCCGATGGGGTGTCGGCAAGCTCGGGTTCGGTATGCGCCTCGAGGCCTTCGATGGTCGCTGGATGGCGAAGCAAACGGGTCCGGCGGAGCAGGCATGCATCGGCTTCTAGCAGCGGTTGTCGTCGCATCGCTACTCAGCGCAAGTCAGGTGCATGCGGCCGGCGGTGGCCCTGTCGACGACCCGCAGCCGCCGATCTATGTGAATGGGGCGCGGGTCGTCGACATCCGCGATACCGACGGCGGCATCACGCGGCACTACGCGATTCCCTCCAGCTCGGTCTTCCGCACCGAGGGCGGCGGCGGGGCCTGCTCGTTCGTCGCCACCGGCAGCGGTACCACCTCGAGCGGCGAGCGCTACGTGGGCGGCCAGACCGTCTACAGCGAGCGATGGCTGTTCATCGAGGGCACGCTGCCGTCGTTCGGCGAGCCGACCCCCGAGGAGCCGCTCTCCACCGGGCCGCTCGCCGATGCCGTGCGGCACTTCCTGATCTTCTGCGACACCGTGTACCACTTCCTCGGCGCCATCGACGTCGACGCCGACGACCCGATGATCGATCCGCGCCAGCAGCTCGACGCCATGTACAACGCGCTGCGCCTGACGCGTCCGGTGGTGTTCGAGAACCCCGTCGTCGACCGCTGGGGCGGCCTCATCACCCGGTACCCCTCGTGGCTCGCCGTGCTGCCGCCGGCGTGGCGGGCGCAGCGATCGACTGCCGTCGAGTGGCGGGGCTGGACGATGTACCTGCTGGCGCGGCCGGTGGCGCTCGACTTCGGCCTGTCGTTCCAGCCGGATCCCGACCGGCCCTCGACGCCCTACCTCGTGGCGGTACCGTGCCTGGCGCGCAACGAGGTGCCGCAACTCGACGGGGTCTCGGTGCCGGCGATGCCCGACCTGCCCGAGCTGGCACGTCCTGGCGTCAATGGCCCGTGCCTGTTCACGCCGCCCGGGCCCGGCGTGGTGTACGTGCAGGCCCGCATCACCTTCGAGATCACATTCTGGGCGAACGCCTACACCGAGGCGCAGCCCGACTACTCGTTCAGCAGCGTGCTCACCCGCTTCGACGCAGGTGAACTGTCGGCGGTGAACGTGATAGACCCCTGACCGTGACGGCCGTTCTGAGGGGACGCAGCACCGACAGCGGCGAGCGCGTCGTGCACACCGCCTGCACCCTCGACTGCCCCGACGGCTGCTCGCTCAGCGTCACCGTGCGCGACGGGCGCATCGTGAAGGTCGACGCCTCCGCCGACAACGCCTATACCGACGGCTGGATCTGCGCCAAGGTGAAGAAGTACGCCCAGCGCGTGTATGCGCCCGAGCGCGTGATGACGCCACTGGTGCGCACCGGGCCGAAGGGTGCCGGCGAGTTCAGGCCCGTGTCATGGGACGAGGCCATCGCAATCGTCGTCGGGCGCATGCGCGATGCCATCAATCGTCGTGGCGCCAACTCGGTGGCGGCATTCACGTACAACTCGTCGTCGCCCGCCGTCGAGTCGAACAGCATGTCCGAGGCGTTCTTTGCATCGATCCGCGCCACCGTCGTCGAGCACACCATCTGCGCCGCCACCAATGCGGCCGCGTGGGAGAGCGTGTACGGCACGATGAACTCGGCCGACCCCCGCGACGTGCTGCACAGCGACCTCGTCGTGGTGTGGGGCGCCAACCCCACGGTGAGCAACACCCACTTCGCGCCGCTCGTGCAGCAGGCCGCCAAGCGGGGCGCACGGGTGGTGGTGGTCGATCCTCGTCGCACGGCAACGGCCGGCCGCGCCGACCTGCATCTGGCCGTGCGCCCCGGCACCGACGTCGTGCTGGCGCTGGCCATCGCCAATCGCTGGCAGCAGCTCGGCAGCATCGACCGCGATTTCGTGCAGCGACATGTCAGCGGGGCCGACGAGGTGCTGGCTGCCGCTGCCGAGTGGACGGTCGAGCGCGCCGCCGATGTGTGTGGCCTCGCGGCCACCGACATCGAGACACTTGCCGACTGGTGGGCATCGACGCCGCTCACCCTGCTGCGCTACGGGTGGGGACAGGAGCGCAACGCCAACGGCGGCGCAGCGTGCCGCGCCATGCTTGCCCTGCCGGCACTGGCGGGCACGATGGGGTGCCGCGGCAATGGGGTGCTCGGTGCCGTGCGCACCGGGGCCGTGTCGCCGCGCCGCCGCTGGCCTGCCGAGGCGATCGGCGTGTCGGGCCGCCGCAGCGTGGCACTGCACCAAGTGGGCCGCTGGCTGGCACCCGACTCGGGCGACCCCACCGAGGTGGTGTTCGTGCAGGGCGCCAACCCGGTGGTGATGTGCCCCGACACGCATGCCGTGGTGCGGGCGTTTTCGCGCGACGACATCTTCACCGTGGTGCACGAGCAGGTGCTCACCGACACATGCCGGTATGCCGATGTCGTGCTGCCGGCCACCACCTCGTTCGAGATCGACGACCTCGCCACGGGATACGGGTCGATGGTGGTGCAACCGGTACGCGCCGCGATCGAGCGCGTCGGCGAGTCGCGCAGCAACGACGAGGTGGGCCTGCTGATGGCGAAGGCGATGGGCTTCGACTGGTCGTCGCCGCCGGTGCTCGCCGCCATCGACGATCCAGGGCCGCGCGAGGTGGCGCTGCCCACGCTGCAGCTGGTCGACACCACGCCCGGCGTCGACCGCGGCCACATGGTCCGCCTCGTCGACCCGCAGTTCGGCGTGCCGCGCTTCGAGCCAGTGGCCCGGCCCGACGGCTATCCGCTCACCCTCATCACGCCGGCCTCGCCGAAGCTGGTGAACTCGATGTTCGGCGAGTTCCAAGAGGTGTCGCACGGCGTGCAGTTGCACTCATCAGATGCCGCCGCCCGGGGCCTCGTCGACGGTCAGCAGGTGGTGGTGCGCAGCCCGCTCGGCGGCGTGACGGTGCCGCTCGAGGTGCGCGACGACACGCGGCCAGGTGTGGCGGTGATGGCCAAGGGCGTGTGGCTGCGCCACCATCCCGAGGGTGTGGGCGTGAACGCCCTCTGTCCCGACACGGGCGACGAACTGGTGAACGGCGCCTGCTTCAACGACACGTTCATCGAGGTCGAGCCGGCGTGAGCCCGGGGCGCCAGCGGCCCGAGTACATCGTCGTCAGCCCGGCGGAATTCTCGGCACTGCCCGGGCTCGACGACTGGCGCTATCTCGCCGGGGCGATCGCGGCCACGTTCCGTGCGGCGTCGTTCTCCGAGGCGGCGTCACTGGCGCAGGACATCGCCGCTGCTGCCGACGCTGCCGACCATCATCCCGACATCGACCTGCGCTATCCGGGCGTGGTGCGCGTGAGGCTCACCACTCACGACGTGCGCAGCGTGACGGTGCACGATGTCGGGCTGGCGAGCGTGATCTCGTCGCTGGCTGCCGCAGTAGGCGCATCTGCCGAGCCCACCGCCGCCCAGGCAGTCGAGGTGGCCATCGATGCCATCGACGGCGATCGGATCCTTCCGTTCTGGCAGGCCGTCCTCGGCTATGTCGACCACGATGGGCGGCTCGAGGATCCCCTCGGCGTCGGACCGTCGGTGTGGTTCCAGCAGATGGAGGAACCACGCCCTGATCGCAGCCGGACGCATGTCGACGTGTATGTCTCGCACGACGAGGCACCGGCGCGACTTGCCGCTGCGCTGGCCGCCGGCGGAGTGCTGCTGAGCGATGCCTTCGCCCCGTCGTGGTGGGTGCTGGCCGATGTCGAAGGCAACGAGGCATGCATCTGCACGTGGCAGGGCGAGTTCGAGTAGCGGCAACCCGTCATGCCGCAGAGGTGTTGGTGCGGCGTCGCGACCGTGGGCGGGCTCAGCGCACGCCGAGTGTCCAGCCCTCTTCGGCGATCACTGCAGCGGCATCGAGATCGTCGCCGCTGTTCGGCTCGAACCACGCCGCCAGCGATCCGGCCGCCTGCTCGGCGGCCAGCAGGCGGGCGAGTGCCATCACCTGGCGGGCGTCCTTCACCGGATGCGACTCTGCGTCGATCAGCGCGCGATCGAGCGAACTCGGCCACACCTCGGTGATCACGATGTCGGGCCCGGCCGGAAGGCAGAGGCCGGTCTCGAACGGCCACACTGCGCAGCGATCCACCAGCAGTGGGTGCGTGCGCAGGTGGTGCATCACGGGAATGGCGGTGATCGACTGGCTGCCCACCGAGCCGACACCCAGCAACTGCCAGATCGAGAACGGCCGATGCCCGAGGCGCGCAAGGCGGGCCTCGGCCGCACGGAGATCTGGCAGGTGCGCCACGGTGCGCGCCGGCTTGGTGCGGGTGAGGTGCGGCCCGGCGTGTGCGGCCGGCGCGCCCCAGAAGTGAGGAGTGCCGAGCCGACGATTCAGGTCGGTGGCGACCTGCCAGCGGTTGTTGCGATTGCGACAGTCGTCGTCGAGCGACGCGGCGAGGTGCTGCCAGGTGGCGAGCCATGGCGGTGTTGCCGCGTCGTCGATGCCGGTGCGCGCTGCGAACCCGGCCGGGTAGCCGAGCGAGACGTCGATACCCAGCAGGGTGCGAGTGCCCGGTGAGGTGGTGAGCACGTCGATCAGGTGGTGGCGGGCGTCGGCGCGGGTGGGGTGGTTCACGACTTGGCCGCTGCCGATGCGAACGTCGAAGGTGACCGACCAGATCGAGTCGGCACCCGTGACGGGCGAGCTGGCTGCGCTCCAGTCGACGATGACGAAGCGCTCAAAGCGCTCAACGCGCAGCGGCATCGACGCGTCGGTGTGTCCTGCCGCTGCTGCCGCGCTCATTCGTCGTTGCGCCACGACTTCGACGTGCGCCGTTCGCGCTTGCGCTCGCCCTGTCGCTTCTTGTCGTCGAGCCGCGATTCGACAGCGCCACGAGATGGCTTGGTGGCGCGCCGCTTCCTCGGCGGCTTCGAAGCGGCAGCGATCGTCTCCAGCAGTCGCTGCTCGGCGATCTCGCGGTTGCGGTGCTGCGACCGCGTGTTGGCCACCACGACGCGCACCACGGGGCCGAGCGCGTCGATCACCCTGGCGAGCACGGTGGGAGGGAGTCCGCTGAGCGACAGGTCGCACTCGAGCTCGACGCGGGTGCTGGAGGTGTTGACGTGCTGGCCGCCTGGACCGCCGGCGCGCGAAAACCGCCAGGTGAGCGACTCCGGATTGAGGTGCGGCAGCGTCGCCATTTGCCGAGTATGCCGGTGCGACGGCATGCGCGCCGTCACCGGGTTGCCAAGGGCTGCGGTACTGTCGCTCGCCGAGGGGGAGGACTGAACGATGCGCGTATGGTCACACCGAGTCCGAACGGCCGCCGTCGCAGCGGCGGGCATAGTTGCCCTCGCTGCGTGCAGTGGCACCGAGGCCGAGGGCGAGGCGACGACGACTGCGGCGGTGCCGACCTCGGCCGCCGCGACGGTGCCCGACACCACCTCGGCAGTCACCGACACGACGGGCTTCCCGGTGATGCCCATTGCGGCAGCTGGCTGGACGATGGCGGTCGACGGCGCGCCATGGGGTGGCAGGGCGGGCCTACGCGTCGTTGCGCTCGATGGCGCCGACGGCCAGCAGTTGTTCGTGCTTGGCGGACGCACTCCCAAGGACTCGCCCATTCCGGGCGTGAGCGACCTCTGGGGTGACGTGTGGCGAAGCGATGATGCTGGCGTGCGATGGACGAAGGTGCTCGAGAGCGGTGCGGCGTTTGCTCCCCGCGCCTACTTCCAGGCGCTCGTGCACGACGGAGCCATGTACGTGATTGGCGGCCAGGATTTCGGATTCCCTGCATCGAACTTCTACAACGATGTGTGGCGCAGCGCCGATGGCGTCACCTGGGAGCGGATGACAGAAGCAGCGCCGTGGGTCGGCCGAGCGGGCCTGATGGCCGCGTCGTTCGGCGATGCGATCTACGTGTTCGGCGGATCGCGCAACGACGACTCGGCGATCATCGGTCCGACCGGGCCGGCGCGCGAGTACTTCAACGACGTGTGGCGCAGCACCGATGGCGGCGCGACATGGGAGGAAGTGGCAGCAGCGGCGCCGTGGCCGGCACGCGCCGGTGGCGCAGTGGCGGTGCACGAGGGTGCCCTCTACCTGCTGGGCGGCGAGGTGGGCTTCATCTGCCAGCCGTTCCCCGGCTGCGACCCGCCGTACTTCAACGACGTCTGGCGCACCACGGACGGCGATACATGGGAGCTCGTTGCCGAGGAGGCGGCCTGGTCGTCGCGGCCGGGTCATCAGTGTGAGTCGCTCGACATCACGACGCCCGCCCTGAGCGGTCCGGCCATCGTGTGCTTCGGCGGCTTCGGTCAACTCGAGAACCCGATCGACGTGTGGGCAACATCTGACGGCGCGACGTGGGCGCAGCTCGATTCGAGTCCGTGGAACGCCGCGACATCCGAGCAGGGGCGCTACGACTTCGACTCGACGGTGGCCGTGGTGCCGGGCGAGGCAGGCGACGTGCCGGCCATCATCACCGTCGGCGGCGACCGCGAGACGTTCGAGTTCGGCGATCCGGAGAACTGGTTGCGCGTCGACGACGACGTGTGGTGGTTCGTCATCAGCTGACGGCGCCCTACTGCGGGCAGTGCGGCAGTCGGTGCGCTGGGCCACCAAGCAGTGCAGTCGCAGCGACTGCATGACGGCGCTGCTGGGCAGCGTGCCCTTCGCGGTGCCGACGCCAGCCGTCGAGTGCCCTCACACCGGTGGTGGCTAGGCCATTGACATAGCCAACTTCGTGGTGGCGTATCGAACATATGTTCGATACAATGTCGATCATGTCCAGGGCGCACACTCAGCCTCGTCCGTCGGGGAGCGGGCCATCGGATGACGTCGGCCTGATCGGTCGGGCAGGCTCGAGTTGTTGCGCTGGCGAGTTGGCGGCGGCATTGGCCAGCATTCGGCAGGGCCTCGATGCGGTTGCTACCGTCGATCCGGTCACGCTGCAGGCCGACGACCTTGCTGCTGGCGCGCTCGAGCTGCAGCGCCTGGCCGACCGCGTGCAGGTGGCTCTGGCTCGGCTGCTCGTGCGTGCCGATCGCATGGCGGTGTGGCAGGGCAGCGGCAGCAAGAACGCCGCCGGGTGGCTGGCCGATACCACCGGCAGCGGCTACGGCGCAGCGTGCGACCTGCTGCGGCTCGGTGATTCACTCGAGGCCAGCGCCATGCTGGCCGACAAGGTCGACGGCGGCGAGATGTCGGCGGCCACGGCGGTGGCGCTGCACCGCACCATTGCCGCGCCACCCGAGCGCGCGACGCCGGCCGATGTCGACCGACTCGTCGAGATGTGCACCGGTGCCTCGCCGGCCGAAGCGCGCAAGGCGGCAGAGATCTGGAAGGACGGCCACCGAATCACCACGCCCGACGAGCTCGAGGCGCATCGGTTCGCCCGGCGCTCGGTGCGCTTCGCACCCGAGGTCGACGGCATCGTGCGCACCACCGCCGACCTGCCCACGCTCGAGGCGCACATGCTACGCAAGGCGCTCACCTCGGTGGGCGGGCGTCCGAGCGACGACGATCGTCGCACCACCGAGCAGCGCCTGGCCGACGCGCATGTGGCGCTGGCCGATCGGGCCCTCCACGGCGCGTCGCAGGCAGCACTCGCTCCGGCGACTGCGATCGACGGCGTCATCCCTGCGTTGGATGCGGGGCCGGGCGCCGCATCGAGCGCCGGGCGGGAGTCGGGTTCGGCGCCGCAGGCAGCCAGCGCAGGGCCGGCACGGCCATCGCGCGCGGCAGTGCCGGGTGTCGGTCGTCAGCGCATCGACCTGCTGGTCACCATCGATCTCCAGTCGCTGGTCGGCCACGATGATCCGACGCTCGACCGGCCCGGCATCGACGAGTTCGGCGGCCGCATCCCGGCGCACGTGGTGCGGCGACTCGCCGAGAATGCGTCGATCGAGCGAATCGTGCATGCCGGCAGCCGGGTGCTCGACCACGGCCGTGCGGTTCGATTGGCCACCGACGATCAGTACCGGGCGCTCGTTGCCCGCGACGGTGGGTGTCGATGGCCGGGGTGCGACAAACCGGCGTCATGGTGCGAGGTGGATCATCTCGTGCCATGGCATCTGGGTGGGCGAACCGATCTCGACAACCTGGTGTTGCTGTGCGCTGCCCATCACACCGAGAAGCATCGTGCCGGCACGGTGATCGTGGGCGATGCCACCGACCTCGAGATCGTTCGTCCCGACGGCATCGTGATGTGGTGCCCGCCCAAGGGTGTCATGGCCGGCAGTGCGGCAGGCGGCGAACTCGCCGGGACGAGGGCACTCGGCGATGCAGGTGCTACCGCCGATCGGTCGGTGGCGGGGTCGTCGCACGGCACCTCACGCGCAGCGGGTTCCGCGCCCACGGACATGGCGATCTCGTCGTCATCGTCGTCGTTGCCGTCGTCGTCATCGTCATCATCGTTGCCATCGAGTGCATCGTTCACGTGGCCGCTGCCGTCGGTGAGCGCGGTGCGATCGCGGCTACTCGCCCTCGTCCCGTCGATGCTGACCACGCTGACCGCCACGGCAGGTACATGAGCGGGCCGTGCTGCCTGAGGGGCCGGTTACCGGTGCGAGAACGTGACCGGTGCGAGAACGTGACTGGTGCGAGAACGTGACCGGTGCGAGAACGTGACCGGTACGAGGTAGCTGCCCGGTCGACGTCCGTTGCTACCGGCTTCTTCTCGACCACACCCCTACATCTCATCCGTGGTGGTGGCGGCGGTGAACTGGGCGTTGTAGAGCTCGAAGTAGGCGCCGCGGTGCTGCAGCAGTTCGTGATGGGTTCCCTGCTCAACGATGCGGCCGCCGTCCATCACGATGATCGTGTCGGCATCGCGGATGGTGCTCAGCCGGTGGGCGATCACGAAGCTGGTTCGGCCGCCGCGCAGGGTGTTCATCGCCCGCTGGATCAGCACCTCGGTGCGCGTGTCGACCGAACTGGTGGCCTCGTCGAGGATCAGGATCGACGGATCGCTCAGGAACGCCCGGGCAATGGTGAGCAGCTGCTGCTCGCCGGCGCTCACCGAGGTGCCGTCGTCGGCGAGCACCGTGTCGTATCCGTGGGGCAGCGAGTGCACGAACCGATCGACGTAGCAGGCGCGGGCGGCGGCCAGCACCTCGTCGTCGGTGGCATCGGGACGGCCATAGCGGATGTTCTCGCGGATGGTGCCGGTGAACAGCCATGTGTCCTGCAGCACCATGCCCATCTGGCTACGCAGCTCGCGGCGCGACATCGAGGCGATGTCGCGGCCATCCAGCACGATGCGGCCGCCGTCGATCTCGTAGAACCGCATCAGCAAGTTCACCAGCGTGGTCTTGCCCGCACCGGTGGGGCCGACGATGGCGACGGTACGGCCGGGCTCGACCGTCAGCGACAGGTCGTCGATCAACGGCGTATCCGGCTTGTACCGGAACGACACATGATCGAACAGCACATGCCCGCGGGATGTTGCCGCCGACCCCATCGCGGCTGCCTCGATATCGGTGGTGGTACTGCCTGCATGTGCTGCATGCTCTTCACCTTCTTCACGTTCCTCGCGTTGCTCGGGGGCGTCGAGCACGTCGAAGACTCGCTCGACGCTGGCGATGCCGGACTGCAGCGTGTTGATCATCGATGCCACCTGCGTGAGCGGCATCGCGAACTGGCGCGAATACTGGATGAACGCCTGCACGTCGCCGAGGCCGATCGACCCGTTCGCCACCTTCAGTCCGCCGAACACGGCGATCAGCACGTAGTTCAGGTTTGCCAGCATCACCGTCATCGGCTGCACGCTGCCGCTGATGAACTGCGCCGCATAGCCGGTGCGGAACACCTGGTCGTTGGTGGCGTCGAACTTCTCCTGGGCCTCGCGCTGGCGGCCGAAGGCCTTCACCACCGCATGCCCGGTGAACGTCTCCTCCACCTGCGCGTTCAGCGATCCGGTATGGGCCCACTGGGCGATGAACTTGGCCTTCGCCCGCTTGGCGATCACCTTCATCATCGTCACCGACACGGGCACCGTCACCAGCGCGATCAGCGCCAGCTGCCACGAGATGGTGAGCATCATCACCAGTACGCCCACAGTGGTGAGCAGGCTCGACAGCAGGCCGCTCACCGACTGCTGCATGCTCTGCGAGACATTGTCGATGTCGTTGGTGACCCGCCCGAGCAGGTCGCCCCTCGGCAGGGTGTCGAGGTGGCCGAGCGGCATCCGGTGCAGCTTCGCCTCGATGTCGCTGCGCAGCCGGTGCATTGCCCGCTGCACGATGCCCGCCACCAGCCACGCCTGATACACGCCGAGCAGGTAGCCGCCCACGTACAGCACCGTCACCAGCAGCAGCGTGCGGGCGAGGGCGTCGTAGTCGATGCCGGGGCCGCCGTTGGCTGACCGCACCAGACCGTCGAACACTAGGTTGGTGGCCTCGCCGAGGATCCGCGGCCCCACCACGATGAGCACCACGCTGGCCACGGTGCATGCCAGCGCCATCGCCACCCGCCCGCGCTCGTGCTGCAGGCGGCGCAACAGTCGCCGGCTCGAGCCGGCGAAGTCGCGTGACTTCTCGGTGGGCACGCCCACCGTGTGCCACCGACCGCCACGCAGTTCGGCCGTGCTGCTCGACTGCTTCGGCACGCCGGTCTCGGGATCATCGCCCGAGCCGTGCGCCGTCGCGTCGGCGACCGTGTTGTCAGCGATGCCGTCAGTGATGCCGCCAGTGCTGTCGCCAGTGCTGGCGCCCGCGTTGTCGCCAGTGCTGTTGCCGGCCGCCTCGCCGCGCCTGCGTCCGTCGGTGCCGGTCATGCGGGGGCCCCCGTGGCAGGAGGCGTACCGGTGCTGGCGTACTCGACCTCGTCGGCGTTGAGCTGCGAGTTGACGATCTCGCGATACGTGGCGCACGTGTCGAGCAACACCTCATGGGTGCCGAGGCCCACCGGCTCGCCGTCGTCGACCACCAGGATCTGCTCGGCGAAGCGGATGCTCGTCACCCGCTGCGCCACCACCAGCATCAACGCCGGGTGCTCGCGGTCGGCGATGATCGGCGCCAGCGCGGCCCGCAGCCGCGCATCGGTGGCCATGTCGAGCGCCGAGAACGAGTCGTCGAACAGGTACATGTCAGGCCGGCGAACCACCGCCCGGGCAATGGCCAGCCGCTGGCGCTGGCCGCCCGACAGGTTGCTGCCGCCCTG
>JBJTRF010000166.1:0-8341 GCA_046076025.1 Ilumatobacteraceae bacterium | reverse complement strand
ACAGCCAGTAGCCCATGCCGCGGAGGACATCCGTGGACGACGTGGTGAGGCTGGTGGCCTCGAGGCTCTCGCTGTACTGCAGCAGGTCGGCGCCGTGGATGCCCTGCAACCTGACCATCTCGACCCACCACAGCGAGGTGGCGGTACACAGCAGGGCCACCCGCGAGGCGAATCCTGCGGCTGTCCGCCACGAGGTCGTTCGGCGGAGCACGTCGTCGACGATCACCAGCGCCGGGGCGGGCACCACCATCAGCAGGGCCGTCGCGTTCACGGCGCCGCACGACGCGACGATGAGGGCGATCGCAGCAGCGTGACGCCATCGCCGGCCTGTCACGAGACCACGGGACGAATGCCCGACGATCCAGCCGAGCGCGGCCCAGGGCAGGAGCATTGCGCTCGTGCGAGATGCGTAGGGGAGGACGTACGGCGACGCCTGGTAGGCGAGTGCGGCGATCGTCGCCGCTGGGAGGGCGAGCCCGACGTGCTTCGCCGCCCAGCGGACGCCAAGTCCGCCGACGGCGAACAGCGTGCCCACCCACAGTCGGTGCGCCACCCAGTCGGGCGTGCCGAGGTGGTCGAACAGCCAATACCAGGGCCCCTGCGGCCAGAGGTAGGCGACGATCTGGTGGGGTACCCCGCCCCCGAACTGGCTGCTGTCCCAGGTCCAACGTGCGCTCTCGATCAGCCGTCCGGGATCGAGATACAGGTAGAGCTTCGTGTCGGCCACCATCCGCCCCGGCCGCGCGGCGAGGAGCGGCACGTAGGCCGCCAGCACGAGCAGTCCCGCCGACACCCAGCCGTGCCATCGGCCCGACGCCATGGGCGCCCGCTCGGCACGGAGGGCGTCGGTCATGGGATTGCCCCGAGGACGCCGTAGAGCGCGGTGAGCGCCACCAGGCCGACGGCGCACGCCGAGTACACGTGGGGCCACCATGACGGCCGCCGACGCTCGATCCATGCGGCAGCAGCGATCAGGAGCGGGAAGGCCGTGTAGATGAAGCGCGGACGCGCCGTCACCGTGGCCGGCAGGAGCATCAGCACGACGACGGCGGCCGAGTATGCGGCAGCGGTCGGATCAAGCCGCACCCTCCACGCCATCACCACGAGCGCGATCACGGTGATGAGCGACACGGCAGTGATGACATTGGTGGGCGAGGTGAGCGGTTCGGCGAGTGCGCGCCAGGTGCGCCGCAGGGCGGTGAGGCCGAAGCTCGCTCCCTCGCCCCAAGCTTCGGACTGCACCCTGAACCACACCGACCGCTCGCCGGCATGCTCGCCGAGCCACCACTGGAACCCGATGAGGCCCAACGGCGACAGCATCACGGCGATGAGCGACCGGTACTCGCGTCGGTCGCGGATGGCATACGCCGCCGCCACCGCGCATGCAGCCACCAGCGCGATGCCATTCGGTCGAGTGGCGGTTGCCAGCGCCGCAAGGAGGCCAGCGACCGCCCATTGCGAGCGCTGCATCGCCAGCAGGCACCCGGCGGCGAGGGCGATGAGCAGCGCCTCCGAGTAGGCGAACGACAGCACGAAGCTGCCGGGGAACATGGCGATGAGCACCATCGAACGGATCGCCACCGGCTCGCCGAACAGCTGCCGGGCCACGAGCCCGCAGACGTACACGGCGAGCGCGCCGAGGACCAGGTTTACCAGGAGGGCGGCAGCGACATCACCCCCGGGCAGGGCAGCGTCCGCCCATCCGACCAGCGTGGGATACGCCGGGAAGAACGCCGCCCGGGCATCGGCCACGTCGTAGGTGACGTCGGGCCGCACGCTACGCGGGTAGCCGAGGCGGACCAGGCGCAGGTACCACAGACCGTCCCATGACGTCAGCACGTCGATCATCGGCCTGGCGGCCTGACGCGGGATTGCCTTGTCCCAGTAGTGCGGATCTGCCCACCGGGCGAGCGGGAACTTCTCGACGCGATAGTTCTCGTCGGCGCGCAGCTCGGCGGCCACCAGCGCGGCGCCGACGATCACGCACAGACGCGAGAAGGCGTACGCACCGGCAGCAGTCAGCAGGCCCCTCCGCCAGGTGTCGGCGGGCGTCGTGCTGGGGGCGGGGTCGAGAACGGTCATGGCGGACACCAGCCCCCGGGCAGCGGACACGCCGAAGACTCGGTGAGGCTAACACCGGTCCCTTCAGGGGCAGGAGGGTGGCGAGGCGGCGGGAGACGGCCCGCCCGTGCGAGCATTGGCACCGTGACGGCCGCCGACGGGAACCCACCGGGCCGCCTCGGCTACCAGCCGGCGCTCGACGGCCTGCGCGCCGTGGCGGTGGCGATGGTGCTGCTCTTCCACCAGGGCTTTGCATGGATGGGCGGCGGCTACGTCGGGGTGTCGGTTTTCTTCACGCTCTCGGGGTATCTCATCACCTGGCTCCTCGCCGCCGAGTGGTCAACCTCGGGCACGATCGCCACGCGGCAGTTCTACGGCCGTCGGGTGCGCAGGCTGCTGCCTGCCTCGCTGGCGTGCCTCGCGGCGGTGTCCGTCGCCGCCTCCCTTGGCGCCTTTCCCTCGGCGGACCGACTCGATCGTGCCGTCGTCGGTGCGATGCTGCAGGTCGGGAACTGGGAGGCGCTCACCCGGGGCTCGTCGTATGCGGCGCTGCTCTCTGGTGGCGCCACGCCCGTCGACCACTTCTGGTCGCTCGCCGTGGAAGAGCAGTTCTACTGGTGCTGGCCGCTCGTCGTGCTAGCGGTCTTCCGCCTCACCGCATGCGCGCGACGCCGTGCGGCCGTCGCAGTGGTACTTGCGGCGGTGTTCGTGGCGCTCGCACCGGTCGTGGGGGCAGTGTGGGGCCCCGACGCCGCCTACTGGTCGACCCCGGCGCGCCTCGGCGAGATCCTCACCGGTGCCGCGCTGGCGATGGTGACGTGGTGCCGTGGCGGTGCAGCGACGTCGACGCCTCGACGCTCGACGGAGGCAGTGGCGTGGGCAGGCCTGATGGCGGTGACTGCGGCGGCCGTGCTGCTGCCGCCCGACAGCGGGCCCGCCTACTGGGGACTGCTGGGAGTCGGCTCGCTCGCCACCGTGGCCGTTCTCGCCGGGCTCCGACAGGCCGACGGCGCACTGCGCCGCCTCCTGTCGGCACGGCCGCTCGTGGCGCTGGGGAGGATCAGTTACGGCGTGTACCTCTACCACTGGCCGGTGTTCCTCGGCATCCGCCCGGGTGACTCGTCGGTGGCCGTCTTCGCCGTCCGCCTGGGACTCACACTCGCGATCGCTGCAGCGTCGTACCGCTATCTCGAGCGTCCGTTCCGCGAGCGGCGTCGGCAGATCGGCTTCACCAGGGCGACGTGGCTGACGGCAGCGTCGCTGGGTGCCGTCGGCGCACTGGCGCTCGTCGTGGTGCCTGGCGCCGACCTGCGCTACGAGGCGCCGGCCGACGCCGCGGCAGCGGTGTCGCTCGCTCCCGTCGACGGGCCGCTCGACTCACTGGCACCGCCGGCGGATACGCAGCCGGACACCGGGTCGTCGGCGACGACCAGCGCTCCAGAGCCGCCCTCGACGGCACTGCGCGCGGCCGATCCGCTCTTCCCCGAGTTCACGGCCGTGCCGCCGCCCCGGCCGGTGCGAGTACTCGTACTCGGCGACTCCACCGGCATCTCGCTCGGGAGCGGACTCATCTCATGGGCCGCCGCCAATCCAGGTCTCATGCAGGTCACTTCGCTCGCCGCCATCGGCTGCGGCGTGATCCGCGACGCATGGCAGGTGCCGCCCGACGACCCGATGCGCGTCGAGTGCGACCGCGTGCTCGACGAGGAACTGCCGCGGGTCCTCGCAGAGGCGGCTCCCGACGTCGTCGTCGTGCACGTCTCGCTCGTCGACGCGGTCCCGCGGCGGTGGGCCGACGACGAGGGCGTCATCGCGCCAAGCGATCCCCGCTACGTCGAACGATTGGACCGCGACTACAGCGAGTTCACCTCGTACCTGCTCGGCCGCTCGACGGCGCGAGTCCTGTGGGTGATGCCGACGCAACCGGCCGAGTGGTTCCTCGGCAGGCTGAACGGCGACTTCCCGCCCTCGTGGTGGACACCGCAGCGCGAGGCGATTGCCAGGGCGGCGACGCACCCGCGCATCGTGTCGGTTGACCTCGGTCAGTGGATAGCCCTGCGAGAGGCGGGGGGCTCGCGCCAGTACCGAGAGGACGGCCTCCATCTCTCCGACGACGGCGCACTGCTGCTCGCCGACGAGGAACTGGCGCAGGGTGTGCTGGCCCTCGCCATGGGGGCATTCGACGACCGGTAGGCGACGGCTCAGCCGGCCTTCAGCGCCACTGCGGTCTCGGTGACGGGGTGGTGGCAGGCGACGAAATGGCCCGGCTCGAGTTCGCGCACCTCCGGCTCGACGGTACGACAGGCGTCGTCGGCCGCCGGACAGCGGGGGTGGAACCGGCAGCCGCTCGGCGGCAACACCGGCGAGGGTGGCTCGCCATCGATCGCCACCTTGCCGACGGCCACCGAGGGATCGGGTACGGGAATCGAGTCGAGCAGCACCCTGGTGTAGTGGTGCGCTGGACGGCGGTAGAGCTCGTCGCTCGGGGCGATCTCGCAGAGCTTTCCGAGGTACATCACGGCCACGCGGTCGCTGATGTTCTTCACCACGGCAAGGTCATGGGCAATGAAGATCAGCGTGAGCCCATGCGCCGCCTTGAGGTCCTCGAGGAGGTTCAGCACCTGCGCCTGCACGCTGACGTCAAGTGCGCTGACCGGCTCGTCGCAGATGATGAGCGTCGGGTCGAGCACTAGCGACCTGGCGATGGAGATGCGCTGGCACTG
The DNA here is from genome assembly GCA_046076025.1 of Ilumatobacteraceae bacterium. Lineage (GTDB taxonomy): Bacteria > Actinomycetota > Acidimicrobiia > Acidimicrobiales > Ilumatobacteraceae > UBA668. Next base: position 3,557 of record JBJTRF010000166.1, on the reverse strand, counting down.
GCCGCCGGAGAACTGGTGCGGCTGGCTCTCGGCAGCACGCTGGGGATCGATGCCGACTTCCTCGAGCAGCGAATCGACCTTCTGCTGCTGCTCGGCGAGCGTTCCCCGCTTCCAGATGTGCAGCGGCTCGCGAACGATGTCGCGCACCTTGCGACGGGGATTCAGCGACGAGATGGGGTCCTGGAAGATCATCTGCATCCGCGTGCGCGCCTCGCGCATCGCCATGCCCTCGAGCGAGGTCAGCTCGGTGCCGTCGAAGACCACCGAGCCGCTTGTCGGACGCGGCAGCTGCATGATCGCCTTGCCCGTGGTGCTCTTCCCGCACCCGCTCTCGCCGACGAGGCCGAGCGTCTCGCCGCGCAGCACGTCGAAGCTGATGCCGCTGACGGCATTTACCTTCAGGCCGGTGCGACCCACGGGGAACTCGACAACGAGGTCCTCGACTCGCAGCAGGACGCCGTCGCCGCTGCGGAGGTGTGCCTTCCCGGTGCCAGCCATCAGGCAGCCCGTCCCTTCTCGGCATCGATCCGCTCACGGGCGGCGAGGTACTCGGGAGACCCCACCGGGTACCAGCACGCATAGCTGTGCGACGGATCGTCGGACGTGGCCACCAGCGGGGGCTCCTCCTCGCGGCAGCGGTCCTGGGCGTACGGGCAGCGCGGGGCAAACCTGCACCCCTGCGGCGGTTTGACGAGGTCGGGGGGACGGCCCGGGATCATCGCCAGGCGGGTGTGGCTGGCATCCTCGAGTTTCGGGATGCTGCGCAGGAGTGCCTCGGTGTACGGCATGCGCATCGATGCGAAGAGCCGCCGCGTGGGTGCCTTCTCGACCAGCTTGCCGCCGTACATCACGGCGATCTCGTCGGTATGGCCGGCGACGACGCCGAGGTCGTGCGTGACGAGGATCAGCGACATGTTGCGATCCCGACGCTGCTCGCCGATGAGGTCGAGGATCTGGGCCTGGACGGTGACGTCGAGCGCCGTGGTGGGCTCGTCGGCAAACAGCAGCGTGGGACCGCATGCCATGGCGATCGCGATCATGACTCGCTGGCGCATGCCGCCAGAGAGCTCGTGCGGGTACTGCCGCAGGCGTCGCTCGGCCTCGGGAATCTTCACGTCGCGCAGTAGTCGTGCGGCAGTGGCGACGGCCTCGCCGCGCGGCATGTCGAGGTGGTTGCGGAGGGGTTCCTCGATCTGCCTGCCGATGCGCATCAGCGGGTTGAGCGACGTCATCGGATCCTGGAAGATCATCGCCATCTCGCGTCCCCACACGCCGCGCATCTGCTGCGGGGGAAGGCCCAGGATCTCCTTGCCCTCGAATCTGACCGAGCCCGACAGTTGCGTGCCCCGCCGCGGCTGGAGCCCCATGATGGTGCGCGACAGCACGGTCTTTCCGCAGCCGGACTCGCCGACGACGCCCAGTGCCTTGCCGCGCTCGAGGCTGAACGAGACGCCGTCGACGGCTCGCACCACTCCGCGCGGCGTGGCGAAATGCGTGCGCAGGTCGCTCACTTCGAGCAGCGTGCCGGCGGCGACGCGGCCCTCGGTCTGCAGTTGAGCGGTCACAGGGCAGCCTCCCGGATGTCGAATCGCCGCGCGAACCGGTCGCCGATGACGTTGAAGGCGAGCACGGTGATGAACAGCATCAGCGACGGGAAGATGGTCGCCCACCAGGCCACGTCGATCTTCTCGCGGTTCTCGGCGATCAGCTTGCCCCACGAGGACGACGGCGACTCGACGGAGTAGCCGAGGAAGGCAAGCCCGCCCTCGGCAACCATCAGCACGGCGACGCCCGTGAATGCCACCGACACCATCGCCGGCACGAGGTTGGGGAGGATCTCCTTGAAGAGGATCCTCATTCGGCCGGCGCCGAGACTGCGGGCGGCGAGGACGAACTCGCGCTCGCTGAGGCTCAGGGTCTGCGCACGGACGATTCGGGCGATGGGCGCGATGGACAGCAGCGACAGGACGATGGTGACCGACCATGTCCGCGTCAGCCACGACACGTCGGCGGCGAGCACGTCGAGGCGGCCGACGACGAGCACGGCGAGGATGAGCGCCGGGAACGACAGCAGCACGTCGAACAGCACGTTGATCGAGGCGTCGGTGCGGCCTTTCACGTAGCCAGCGATCAGGCCGAGGGCGCCGCCGACGACGATGCCGACGATGATGCTGGCAACTGCCACCCGCAGCGAGATCTGGGCACCGTAGATGCAGCGGGCGAAGACATCGCGGCCGAGTCGGTCGCTGCCGAACCAGAAGTCGATCCCGGGACCGATCTTGTAGTTGGTGACTGACTTCGTGCGTGCCGTCGCGTAGCGGATGAACGGCAGGTAGTCGGCGAAGAACGCCAGCAGGGTGAGTCCGCCGAGCCAGACGAGCGACAGCACGCTGCCGACGGTGAGGAACCGGTTCGGCCGCTTGGGCGTGCGGACCTTCGACGTCCCGACGACGGAGGCCGGCGCAGCGGCGCTGCTGGTGGCGGTCATGACAGCACCTCGCTCATGCCAGTGCTCGTGCCTGGCGGATACGCGGATCGACGACGGCATACAGCAGGTCGACCCCCACGTTCACGACCACCACGGCAGCGACGACGGCGGCCGTGATGGCCTGGATGACGAGGATGTCGTTCTGCTGGACGGCGATCACGAGCCTGCCGCCGATGCCGCCGACCTGGAAGAACTGCTCGGCGACCACAGCGCCGCTGATCAGGCCGGAGAGCTGCAGCGCCACGCTGGTGATGAGCGACAGCACCGACGAGCGGAGCGCATGCACCCAGAGCACTCGATTCGGCGACACTCCCTTGGCGCGGGCAAGGTTGATGAAGTCGCTCTGCAGCGTGAGGATCATGTCGGCGCGCAGCAGCCGGCTCCACACGGCGCCGAGACCGATGCCCAGGGTGAGCGACGGCAGGAAGAAGTTCCGGAAGTGCTCGACCGGGTTGGTCCACGGCGCCACGTAGTCGGGAATGTTCGGGAAGAACGCCACCCGGTTGGCGACGGCGTAGAGCAAGAAGACCGCGACCACCAGCTGCGGAGTGGACAGCACGGCGAATGAGCCGAAGCTGAGCACGCGGTCGAGCGGGCTGTCGCGCTTGTAGGCCGAGTAGACGCCGATCGGCACCGCGCCGATGAGGCCGATGACGATCGCCCACACCCCGAGCCAGAATGTGCTCGGGCCGCGCTGCTGGAACATGTCGACGACCGACTGGTTCTGCGCATACGAGTAGCCCATGTTGCCCGTGAAGACGTCGCCCACCCACTGGGCGTACTGCGACGCCATGCACGGCATGTAGGCGAGCGTTCCCTCGCACGCCCGCACGTACGGGAAGTCCGACTCGACCTTGGCGATCACCTCGGGGCCTACCTGCCCGCCCGCCAGGTCTCGCACCGGGTCCTTGCTGCCGATGCGCGTCGCGAGCATCAACAGGAAGGTGACGATGACGAAGACGAAGACGAAGCGGGCGATGCGGGTGAGGGCGTATCGCACTGAGAATCCCTGCGGTGTTCAGGCGGGGAGCGGGGCCTGCGCGGTGGCGCCGCCGAGCGGCGGCGCCAC
>JBJTRF010000165.1:0-6780 GCA_046076025.1 Ilumatobacteraceae bacterium | reverse complement strand
CTGCAGATAGATGGATTCCTGGCTGCGGTCCCAGCCGAGGCGCTGCAGCTGCACATCCAGTTCCGCCAGCTCCTCGCTCCAGTCGTCCGGATCGGCGGCCGGTTCCACGGGCAGCTGCGGCAGCTGTGGCTGCTGAGGAATCGGCGCCGGTGCTAGTGGTGTTGGCGGTGCCGCTGCTGGCGCTGGCGGTGCCGGCTTCTGCGGGCTGGTCTGCTCGGTGGCAGGCTCTGAGGCCGCATCTGAGGCCGCATCTGAGGTCGCCTCGGTGGCCGCCTCGGTGGCCGCCTCACCAGGGTGGCCCTCGCCGCCACCGCCGCCCTGCTGCTGGGCGCCTGCGGCACCAGCACCCAGCCCGCCGACACCACCGTGGCCGACAACCCGGGCACCACCGAAGCGCCCGGCATGGGCGGCGGCATGCAGGTGGCCAACCCCGCCAGCACCTACTGCGTCGAGCAGGGCGGCACCGTCGAGATGCGCACCGAGGCCACCGGCCAGGTGGGCTACTGCATCCTCCCCGACGGCACCGAGATCGAAGAGTGGGAGTTCTTCAACAGCCAGTCCCCCACCACCACCTGCGGCTGACCCCAACGGCGAACTCGCCACCAGCCGCCTCACCCACGAGGCCGATCACATCCGGCCGGCCGACGTCGCTGACGCTATTGGGCGAAGACCCGCAACGGAAGCTCGCTCCGCAACGCCGACAGCTCGGCGCTCCAGCCGTCGTCACCTCGCCGCTTGCGCAGCAGCCCCTTCACGGTGGCACCGCGACGCGTCGAGGTCCGCAACGCCGAATGAGCCGGGCGCAACAGGGCAACCGCAACTCCCTTGCGCACAATGGCGAACGACTCGCCGCTCGATTCGACAGCATCAAGCAACGCGTCGAATCGCCGCCGAGCATCTGAGGCAGAGATTCTCTTCATGTGGCAGTCATGGCCGAGCCGCTGCTCGCGCGCCACGACTCGCGACGCTGCTGCTGCCGGTGCCCGTTTCGCCGGGTGGCCGGCGGGGCGACGCAACACGGCATCAGCACATGCGTCCGAACTGCCCCAGTCGACGCGCCCGCGTCGCTGTTGGCTGCACCCGTCACCCCCGACGTCGAAAGGTGCACCCACATGCGACACCGCGCCCACACCCCGCACGCACGCCGCCCGCTCATCCCCGCCACCAGCCTCGCCATCGTGCTCGCCGTCGGCATCCTCGGCGCATGCGGCGACGATGACGACGAGCCGTCCGACACCACCGCCGTCACCACCACCTCCACCGCCAGCACCCAGCCCGACGGCACCGCCATGCCGCCGGAAACCACCACCGGCATCGCCAACCCGGCCAGCGTGTTCTGCCTGAACTCGGGCGGCGCCATCGAGATCGTCGACGAAGCCGCCGGCCAGATCGCCTACTGCAACCTGCCCGACGGCACCCGCTTCGAAGAGTGGGACTACTTCCGCCAGATGAGCAGCACCACCACCACGGGCTGAGCCCCGGCACCGTTGCCTCAGCCGACGCGGCCTGGCACGAGGCAGCCGCGCTGGCTCAGTCGTTCTCGAACATCAGCGCCGCGGCCAGCAGCACGCCGAACACGGCCGCCGTCACCGCCCACGCCGGGCCCTCCACCGCATACGCCATCACGGCGAACAGCGACACCCCCGATGTCGCCGCCAGCAGCTCGGGCCGACGCCGCCTCATCGACCACGCGCCGATGCCTGCGGGCGCCCGGACGCCCCCTGCCAACCGGACACTTCTGTCTCGTCGGCAACGCCCGTGTGCGGGGCCAGTAGTGCGATCGGCCTATTCACGGTCTTAACACAATGGCACACGTGCACCGAACGGAAACTCTTACTCCTCGGTAACCCAATCGCCGCCTGCCCCGCCCTGGGCACCACCTCCCACTGGGCTCCCTGCCAGGCAAGCCACCCAGGCGCCGCACCACGATGGCGAGCTCGCCAGTGCCTGCGCCGACGCGGCCCGCCGGCCAGCCGGACAACCGCGCCCGAGCACCCGGCCAACCGCGTCCGATCACCCGCTCGGCCCCCGACCGATCCGATCGCACCTACCCCGACCGCGACACATCCCGACCACGACCGACGTCGCGGTCGATCGCCCACACCCGAGCCGCACGCCGTCGACCTCGCGCCACGCACCAACACCCACGCCGTCGCGGTCTGTCGACCACACCGCACGCGCACACCGCTCGCATCAACACCGTGTGGCCCGAACCACGACGGGCCGACGTCGCCCGCGCACCAAATTGTGACAAAGGTCCGTACAGATTCACTCAAGTCCGCCACGCCATCCGCCGAGTAACTTATTCGTAGAGCTACCCGGAGGAACCACACCATGAATGCCGCCGCCCACCACTCACCTCAGCAACACGGATGGAGGCGTTGGGCAACACTCGGAGCCGCCGCCACCGCCACGCTGCTCGCCATCCCGATGATCGCCGCATCACCCGCGCAGGCGCTCACCCCGCTCGAAGTCACCGTCGCCGTCAACAACCACACCTACGACGGCACCGACACCGCCACCATCACCGGCTGCACCATCGACACCGACACCACCGGCGTCGTCGTCGCCTGTGATGCCACCGGCGCCTCCGGCTTCTTCCTCAGCGCCGACGCCGGCACCGCCATCAGCGTCAACGTCAGCGGCCTCGCCCTCACCGGCGCCGATGCCGCCAGCTACGAGATCACCACCATCAACGCCGCCGCCGACATCCACCCCGCCACCGTCAGCGCCACCGCCGTCATCGCCGACAGCCGCGACTACGACGCCACCACCGGCGTCAACATCAGCGACTGCACCCTCAGCGGCGTCATCGCCCCCGACGACGTCACCTGCAGCGGCAGCGGCTCGTTCGACAGCTCGGCCGTCGGCACCGGCAAGGCCGTCACCGTCGACACGCTCAGCCTGGGCGGCATCGATGCAGCCAACTACACGCTCGACCTCCCCTACCCCACCGGCGCCACCGCCGACGTCACCGCCATCGACCTCACCGTCGACGCCATCGACGCCGACAGCAAGAACTACGACGGCAACGCCGACGCAGTCATCAGCGACTGCACCCTGAACGGCGTCCTCGGCGAAGACGACGTCACCTGCAGCGGCACCGGCTCGTTCGACACCCCGGCCGCTGGCACCGGCAAGACCGTCACCGCCGCCACCCTCACCCTCGGCGGCGCCGAGGCAGGCAACTACAACCTCACCGGCACCTACCCCACCGACACCGCCGCCATCGACCCCATCGTCATCAGCGCAACGGCCGTCGTCATCGAGACCAAGGAATACGACGGCACCACCGACGCCAATGTCGCCAGCTGCACCCTCGACGGTGTCATCGGCAGCGACGTCGTCAGCTGCACCGGCGACGCCACCTTCGACGATGCCAACGCCGGCACCAGCAAGGCCGTCACCGTCGACACCCTCACCCTCGAAGGCGCCGACAACGGCAACTACACCCTCGACACCGACTACCCGGCAGCCACGGGCGACATCACGCCCGTCACCCTCACCGTCACCCCCGACGACCAGACGATCACCTACGGCGACCCCGTTCCCGCCGCCGGGTTCTTCACCTTCAACGTGAACGGCTTCGTCAACGGCGAGAGCACCTCGGCCGGCTCGTACATCGCACCCGAGTGCACCACCGACTACGTCGCCGGCGACCCCGCAGGCAGCTACGACATCACCTGCACCGGCGGCTCGATGGACAACTACGAGTTCGCCTACGACACCGCCACCCTCACCGTCGACCCGCTCGCCGTCCCGTCGGATGCCGTGTGGTACACGGGCCCCAACGAGAAGTACACGTCGAGCGCCACCGAGACCCTCACCAAGGTCACCCTCAGCGCCACGCTCTCGCTCGAGCTCATCGATGAGGGCGCCGGCCAGGAGTGCGGCACCGACACCGCCATCAGCGTCGCCGACGCCACCATCACCTTCACCGACCAGATCAGCGGCAAGATCCTCGCCAAGGACGTACGCGTCAGCGAAGTCGCCGGCAACTGCGAAGAGGGCATCGCCACCGCAATCGTCACCCTCAGCACCGGCAACAACGGCACCGAGCTGTACGTCATCGTCAGCACCGTCGGCGGCTCGATGAGCGCCAGCAGCCTCGACACCGGCGGCCAGATCGACACCGACCTCGCCTCGGCCAAGGTCGCCGTCTCGCAGCCCCGCCCCCTCGGCACCCTGCAGGGCTTCGGCGAACTCACAGTGATCGCTAAGACCGGCAACTACAACCTCGGCACCGCCGGCAGCCTCACCACCACCATGGGCGGCGACGCCGCATCAGCCACCTTCCGCTTCGTGCCCGGCACCCGCAAGGTGCTGCCCAAGGGCCAGACCGTCGTGGTCATCCCCGCAGCCGACGGCGGCTTCTACGTGATCAAGTCGAACTCGATCAACTCGGTCATCGTCGGCACCACCATCACCTCGGTGAACACCAAGGCCAGCGTCTCGCTGGTGGGCGGCACCTGCGTGGAAGGCACCTGCGCCATCGAAGGCGGCGTGTCGCTGCGACTCGACGTCACCAACGCCAACCAATCGCTGGTGGGCTACACGGTGCAGTCGACCAAGACCAGCACACTGCTCTACTCGAACAACTGGTACAAGACCGGCCGCACCTGGACCACCATGGCCCAACTGCTGTCGTAACCAGCACGCTCCCGCCGGCCGGCACACACCACGGCGTGCCGGCCGGCGAAGCACGACAACCCAATCCCCCCACGACAGTGGACGAGGACCACACGCCTCGGCCACTGTCGCGTTCCGCGTGCGGCACCTGGCACGCCAGACGAGGGATGCGCGCGGCAGTCGCAGGCGGGCACCTCGAGACAGGTACCGCAGCCTCACCGACGCCAACCCGACCCGCCCCGCCCCGAGCACCGGTCACCGCCTCGGTCGGCGCCCCACCGGCCTGAATCGTCGACCCAGAAACATTTCCAGATTTCCAGTTGCAATCGAACATACGTTCGTCTATCATCGCACTCATGACCACGGCTCTCACCTCCACCACCGGCTCCGGCCGGGGTCCCGGAGCCAGCCGTGGCAAGGGCCAGAGTCCCCTCATCGCCACTGGGCGCACCTCAGCGGCCAGTCCCGCACCGGCGATTGCGACTGCCACTGGGGCGGCAGTCACCGTCGCTGGCCAGATCGCCTCGTCACGGGCCACGGTCACCGCAGCCCTCGCCCAGCTCGAGCAGGCGCTCGGCGGCATCGAGTCCCTCGATCCAGCCGCCATGTCGCTCGATGCACTGCGCTCCCTGGTGGTCGGCATGCAGCGCCTCAACGATCGCTACACCACCACCCACGCCCGCTTCGTGCACGAGGCCGACTGCATGGCCGTGTGGGCCGGCAGCGGCTCGCGCAACGTCGCCGGCTGGCTCGCCGACACCACCAACGCCTCCTACGGCAAGGCGGCCGAGATGCTCAAGCTCGGCCACTCAATGGAGGCCTCACCGCACCTCGCCCAGCAGCTGCACGCCGGCGCCATCAGCACCGCCACCGCCGCCGCGCTGCACGAGGCCATCGTCATGCCGCCGGCCGCCGCCACCACCGCCGACATCGAGCAGCTCGTCAACCTCTGCAGCGGCATCTCGCCCCGCGAAGCCAAGGAAGCCGTCGACGACTGGAAGGCCCTGCTCTCCACCGAAACGCCCAAGCAAGCCGCTGCCCGCCACTACGCCCGCCGCTCGGTGCGCTTCGGCCAGCCCGCCGACGGCATGGCCACCACCACCGCCGTGCTCCCGGTGCACGACACCGATGCCCTGCGCAAGCTGCTCATCTCGCTCGGCGGCGAACTCAGCGAAGAGAACCCCCGCACCACCGAGCAATGCCTCGCCGACGGCCTCCTCAACCTCATCGGCCTCGGCGCACGCGTCGACGACACCAGCACCACCAAGCGCACCACCGCCACGCTGCTCGTCACCGTCGATGCCGCCACCCTCGAGGGCACCGCCGACAACCCCGGCATCACCGAGTTCGGCAACAAGGTGCCCGCCCACGTCGTGCGCCAGCTCGGCGACAACGCGCTCCTGCACCGAGTCGTCATGGCCGGCGACACCGTCATCAACGTCGGCCGCGGCCAGCGCCTCGCCACCGACAAGCAGTACCTCGCCCTCGTCGCCCGCGATGGCGGCTGCCGGGTGAAGGGCTGCACGATGCCCGCCGCCTGGTGCGATGTCGATCACATCCTCGCCTGGAAGCACGGTGGCACCACCGACCTGGGCAACCTCTGGCTGCTGTGTCCTCACCACCACCGCCTGAAGCATCAGCCGGGCGTGAAGGTGGTGGGCAGCGGCCACGACCTCTCACTCCTGCTCCCCAGCGGCACCGTCATCGAGTGCCCGCCCGGCACCGGCCGACACCGACGAACCTCGGCGGCGGCCTGACGCCCGTGAACTTCCCCACCCCACCGGCTGACGCCTGAACCCCAGGCCTCACACCGTCACGGCGAGTTTCACGGGAGAGGGCCCCACAAGGCCCTCACAGCCGCGTCCCCACACACCGGCTCAAACCAGACCGCCGGCGCTGCCCGCGTTGGCTGTCCCAGTGCGGTATCCCAGTGCGGTATCCCAGTGCGGTATCCCAGTGCGGTATCCCAGTGCCCTGGCTGCGTGCACTGCCCGCATGCCCCACCCGCATGCACACCTCTCGTGCGCTGCCTGCGACTACATCGCACGCGCACCCCCCCCACGTGCATTTCTCGCGTGCACTTCTCACGTGCACTTCTCACGTGCACTTCTCAGGTGCACACGTCACTTGCAGATCACGTATACAGCAAGC
>JBJTRF010000164.1:0-3737 GCA_046076025.1 Ilumatobacteraceae bacterium | reverse complement strand
CGGGGCGCCCGTCGGCTCGGATCAGCGCCGTCTCGCTGAACGCAGGCAGGCAGTCGGGAACCATGCCTCCCGTCGGCCGTCCGACAGCAGCGTGTGCCATGTGCGGAGTGTAGGCGTGGTGCCTGCGCCGACTGCTGGGCGATTCCGTCGCCTGATGCCGGGGCCGTAGCGTCACCAGCCGCGGTCGACCCACTCCTGCAGGCTCGGCCGCTCGGTGCCGATCGTTGTGTCGGTACCGTGACCCGGCAGCACGATGGTGTCGGCCGGCAGCGTGAACAGCCGTCGGTCAATCGACTCGATGATGGTGGCGAAGTCGCCGCCCTCGAACTTGGTTGCGCCAGGCCCGCCGGGAAACAGCGTGTCACCGCTGAAGAGCAGTGGGGTGCCGTCGACCCTGAAGCAGATTGAGCCCTCGGTGTGTCCGGGCGTGTGGATGGCATGCAGGCGCAGCCTGCCGATCTCGATCACCTCGGCGTCGTCGAGGAACACGTCGTAGCCCACGTCGGCGAGCCTCGGCGCGTCGAGCCTGGTGACCGCCACCTCGTAGCCGGCGTCGCGCAGCGCCGGCACCGCCTGGATGTGGTCCCAGTGCCCGTGAGTCTCGAGGACCCGGCGCACCCCGAGCGACTGGCACAGCTCGAGCAGCTGCTCGTGTTCGTTGGCGGCGTCGATGAGGACGGCGTCGCCGGTGGCGCGGCAGCGGATGACGAAGACGTTGTTCTCATACGGGCCGACGACGACCCGGTGCACTTCGACGTCGGCGTTCGACCAGTGCAGTGTCGGTGATGTCATGTGCTCACGCTAGGGGCTGTGCCGGTACGCGTCGCGCCGCTCGGCCCGGCGTGCCTAACGTTCGGCCATGGCGACAACCCTGCAGGCCTGCACGCGATGAGCGCAGGCGATCCCACCCTGTGGCCCGCAGTCGAGCAGGCGCGAGCAATCGCAGAGAGGCGACTCGGCAGCGAGGAACTGCTCGACCTGATGCTGGCCCGGATCGAGGCAGTGGGACCGAGGGTGAATGCGGTCTGCACGATCGAGCCCGAACTCGCCCGTGCCGAGGCGCGTCGGGCCGACGAAGCGGCCGTCCGCGGCGACCGGCTCGGCCCGCTGCACGGCCTGCCGATGACGGTGAAGGATGCCATTGCCACCAATGGCATTCGCTCGACCGGTGGCGCCGTGGCGCTCCGCGATCACGTGCCACGAGTCGACGCCGAGGCAGTCACCCGACTGCGCGCCGCCGGCGCAGTGGTGTTCGGCAAGACGAACCTGCCCGAGTGGTCAGGCGACTGGCAGAGCTTCAACGAGATGTTCGGCACGACCAGCAATCCGTGGGATGCCAGCCGCACGCCCGGCGGGTCGAGCGGCGGGGCTGCAGCCGCGGTGGCCACCGGCATGACGAGCGTCGAACTGGGCACCGACATCGGCGGCTCGGTGCGCGTGCCGTCGGCATTCTGCGGTGTCTTCGGGCACAAGCCCAGCTTCGGCATCATTCCCACCCTCGGCTACCTCGACGAGCCGCTCGGCGGCGATGTCGAGAGCGACGTCAACACCTTCGGGCCGATCGCCCGAAGTGCCGACGACCTTGCGGTCATGCTCGACGTGCTGGCTGGCCCGTGCGCCGCCGACGCAGTCGCGTGGCGGCTCGACCTGCCGCGGGCGATGCCGTCGTCGCTGCGCGGCCTGCGCGTCGGGGCATGGATCGACGACTCGCTGGTCCCGATCGACGGCGAGATGGCCGAGGTGCTGCGCGATGCGGTCGATGCGCTGCGCGCCGACGGCGCGGTGATCACTGATCTCGCCGGCCCCGCAGTCGACCTGCAGCGTGCGTGGCGCACCGCCGTGCGCCTCATCGGATCGGCGGTGTCGGTGAGCGACGCCGAGGATCGCGGTCCGTCGCACCGGTCGTGGCTGTTCCTCGACCGTGAGCGGGCATCGTTGTGCGCTGCGTGGGCTGCGGTGTTCGACCACGTCGACGTGGTGATCTGCCCGGTGACGTCGACCGTGGCCTTCCCTCACCTGCAGGAGGGCTACTGGGGCGACCGGATGGTGCGCATCGGTGGCGTCGAGCGCCCCTACCTGGAACTCGAAGCGTGGCCGGCCATCGTGGGCGCGGCATACCTGCCGAGCACCGCCGTCCCGGTGGGCTTCACCCGTGGCGGCCTGCCGGTTGGAGCGCAGGTCGTCGGCCCCTACCTGCACGACTACCGGACGATCGCCGTGGCACGGCTCGTCGGCGATGTCGTCGGGGGCTATGCGGTGCCGCCGCTCTGAGGCACAGGCGCGTCGTCGACGCGTTGTGGGCGCGTTGTCGAGTCGGTCAGGCGCTGACGACGTCGAAGCCCAGCGACAGGGCGACGGGAATCTGCGCGGCGTCGAAGGTGACGAACGTGACGGGTCGCGGCAGTCGGTCGGCGGCGGCAAGGTGCACCGCGTCTGCCACTCGCAGCGGCTGGTCGCGGAGCAGGTCGGCAGCGCGGTCGAGGCACTGCTGATCGACGGGAACCACCGCATAGCGGTCCCACTGCAGGCGGAGCGCATCCTCGAGGTCGGCGCGCACGACCGGTTCGTCGGTGAGCCGGCCGACGATGGCGAGCGCCTCGGTGAGCGCCAGGGCGCTCACGCACGTATCGGCGCCGAGCGCGCCAACCGCCGTGCGCCGGTTCGGCGTGTCGACGTGCAGCGCCACCACGGCACTGGTGTCGAAGAAGACTGTCATCCGCGCACGTCCCGGAGTGCCCGGTCGAGACGGGTGCCCGCCCACACCGGCAGCGGCTCGCCGAGGTGGGCGGCGCTGCGCCGCCGCGGCGGCATCACGGCACCCGTGGCGAAGAGGTCGTGCAGGGTCGGGGCGGCGGGACCGGCCTCGACCGGTCCGAGCTGGGCGACCGGCCGCCCGCCGATGGTGATGACCACCCGCTGGCCGGCCCCGGCGCGGCGCACGAGCGCGGCCAGGTCGGCCCGGAGTTCGCGGATGCCCGTCATGTGTACACGAGCGTACACATTTCGAGTAGACGGCGGCTCGACCCCCGGACGATGATCTGTGAATGAACTTCGCCTTCACCGAGGAGCAGGAAGAGCTCCGCAAGACCGTCCGCCAGTTCCTCGACGCCAAGAGCAGCGAGGAGGCCGTCCGCGAGCAGATGGAGACTGAGGACGGCTTCGACCGCGCCGTGTGGTCGCAGATGGCCGAGCAGATGGGCCTCCAGGGGCTGCACATCCCCGAGCAGTACGGCGGCTCGGGCTTCGGCTACGTCGAGCTCGGCATCGTGCTCGAGGAAATGGGCCGCTCGCTGCTGTGCGCGCCGTTCTTCGCATCGGTGGTGCTCGCCGCCAACACGCTCATCCACAGCGGTGACGAGGCGGCCAAGGCGGCGCACCTGCCGGGCATCGCCAGCGGTGCCACCGTGGCGACGCTTGCCTTCACCGAGCCCAGCGGCAAGTGGGACGAGAGCGGCATCACGATGCAGGCCTCGGGCTCCGGGTCGTCGTGGACGCTCAGCGGCACGAAGATGTTCGTCATCGACGGCCACACGGCGGATCTCGTCATCGTTGCGGCGCGCACCGGCAAGGGCGTCAGCCTGTTCGCCGTCGAGGGCGGCGCCAGCGGCCTCACCCGCACGGCGCTCAGCACCATGGACCAGACCCGCAAGCAGGCGCGTCTCGACTTCGCCAGCACGCCCGCCACCCTGATCGGCGCCGAGGGCGACGGATGGAAGGTGCTCTCCACGGTGCTCGAC
>JBJTRF010000163.1:0-15213 GCA_046076025.1 Ilumatobacteraceae bacterium | reverse complement strand
ACTTCGAACTGGCGATCGCCGTCGCCATCGGCGTGTTCGGCGTCTCGAGCGGCCAGGCGCTGGCCGGTGTCGTCGGCCCCCTCATCGAGGTGCCCGTGCTCGTGGGCCTCGTCTACGTCTCGCTCGCCGCCAAGCGCCGCTACTACGACCGCGTCGCCTGAGCCACCTGGCGCGACACTGCGTGCATGTCCTCCAGCGATGATCACGTGCGCGTGCGGTTCCTGCGGTTCTCGGCGTTCTACGGGCCGGTGCTCGTGACGATCGGCGGCGGGCACCTCGCTGCCGAGGGACTCGAGGCGACCTACGACACCGTCACGCCCGGCCGCACCGTCGAGGACGGCATCCGCGACGGTGTCATCGACGTGGCCCAGTCGGCCGTGGCGGTGCACTTCAGGCCGTGGACGAATCGAGTCGAGATGCCGCACCGGCACTTCGCGCTCGTCAACCGTCACGACGGGTTCTTCCTCGCCCGTCGAGGTGCGGCACGGCCATTCGACTGGGACGACCTGCGAGGTGCCACGATCGTCGCCGACCACTTCTTCCAGCCGATGACACTGCTGAAGGCCGCGCTCGATGCACACGGCATGTCGGTCGAGGACGTGCACCTCGTCAATGCGGGCACGCCCGCCGAGATGGACGAGGCGTTCCGCGCCGGCGTCGGCGACTACGTCCACATGCAGAGCCCTGCGCCGCACGTGCTCGAGCAGGATGGCATTGCCACGGTGGTGGCCGCAGTCGGCGCCGAGACGCCCGAGCTGGCGTTCTCCAGCCTGTGCGCCTCGTCGTCGTGGCTGGCGATGCCACAGGCTGCCGCATTCACGCGGGCCTTCCGCAGCGGTCGCCGCCACGCCCAGTCGGCTCCGGCCGAGGAGGTGGCGCGCATCATCTCGCCGTTCCTTCCCGGCGTGGCTCGAACTGCCGTCACGGCTGCCGTCGCCGCCTATCAGGCGATGGGAACGTGGACGGGCGACATCGCCATCGACGAACCGCTCTACGACGCCACGGTGGCACTGTTCCAGCGCCACGACGATCTTGCTGCGGGCCCGCCATACGGCGTCGCCATCGCCCCGCCGCCGGCACCGTGACCGCGAAACCCGGCGTCGGGTGAGACGAATCGGGGGCGTCGGGGGTTTCGTGGGGTGATGGATCCGACGGCTGCGCAGCAGGGCCCTCGCTCGGTTGAGGAGCTGATCGCGGCGGTGCGCGCCCGACTGCTGCCCGTGCTGTGGTCGAAGTGGGGCATCGAGGTGGGCGGCGACCTGTGCTGCGAGGTGGAGGAGTACGCCTGGAAGCACGGTGAGCGCCTGCTGCGCATGGCCAACCCGCTCGGCTATCTCTACCGGGTGTCGCAGTCGAGCGCGCGTCGATACGTGCGGTGGTCGCGGCGCACCACCTTTCCGAGCCGCTTCCCCGATGTCGTGCACGAGGATCCGGCGATGCACGACGTGATGCAGTTGCTGGGCGGGCTGAGTCCCGACCAGCGCGCATGCGTGCTGCTCGTCCACGGCTTCGGCTGGAGCTACGACGACGTGGCCGAGCTGCTGGGCATGCGCCGCAGCGCCGTGAACAACCACGTACACCGCGGCCTCGCCCGGTTGCGGCCCGCTGATGCGGCGCCACCAGGTGGCACCGGCACCGCGGCGACACCTCCGCCACATCCCTCACCCGGCATCCCGAGTCCCCTCGAACAGGAGAACACACGATGAACACCGAACAGCGTCCCGATAGCAACCTTGAGAGCACCCTGCGACGAGTATCCGGGCACCTCTCGACGCGCGGCGGCGAGTACCTCGAGCGCCCGGCAGCGGTGGATGTCGACGCCGCATCAGGCGGGCGCGCCGGGGCACGTCGGCTGAGCGTGGTGCTCGGCGCCGCAGCATCGATGGCGCTCGTCGGGGCCGCAGTGCTGGCCCTCGGCGGCGGTGGCTCGGCGGGCCGCCTGGAGCCGCAGACATCGACGGGAGGCAGCGAGGCGACCTCGCCGCTGGTCGACGACTCGACGCCCTCGTCGGGGGCCGACGGCACCACGGCCGGCGGAGGCTCCGACGGCACAGTGCAGGCGATCGGCATCACCACCCTTCCGGGCGACTCGCTGCCGGAGGGTCCGGCCCCTGACGACACCAGGCTTGAGCCGCCGGTGATCACCGTGCTGCCGCCGCCGACGGTCACCACCCCGGGCGACCTGACCAGTCCGCTGATCTCCGAGGTCGACGTGCCATCGGTCGTGACGGCCGGTCAGACCTTCTCCGTTCGCTGGCGCGCAGCAGACCCCGACGAGGTGTCGAGCACCGGCGTCACCATCGGCTGGGCGAGCGGCATCTACACGGCGTGCGGCGTCGGCACGCCGGGCCGTCTCGAGAGCGGCACGACCCTCGACGGCACGTGGCTCTTCGTGTGTGCCATGCCGGCCAATGCCGTGTCGACCGAGTACTCGGTGAAAGTGCAGGCGCAGGACTCGCTCGGCAACTGGTCCGAGTCGGGATGGTTCTACTTCACCGTCGTCGGCGGCAGCTCCGATGCGTCGCCACCCGCGTACAGCAACATCCGCATCGTCAGCGGGGCCCAGGTGGGCGCGGTGCTGACGGTGACGTGGACCCTCGTCGACGCATCGGGAATCGACAACTCGGTGATGTGGGTTGCCGGGCCGACCGGCGGGTTCACCGATCCGGCCGGCAACCGCTATGCGCTCTACGAGACGATGGTGGTCACGAGCGACTGCGTCGGCGACACGTGCACCTTCACGCAGACCGTGCAGCTCTCGCCGACGGCGCCTGCGGGCAGCTACTCGCTGTGGGTGAGCGCCACCGACACCCTCGGCAACAAGGTGCTCGAGCAGGCGCTGTCGTTCACCGTCATCCCCTGACACCCGGTGGTCGGCGGCCGCGTCGCCATGCCGCGACGTGGCCGCCGGTCCCGGCAGGGACTGCAAGACTGACCCGGTGACCTGGGGCATCCGCTGGGGGCGGGCGCAGGCTGCCGACGTCGGCAGCGCGTGCAGCACACGGAGCGCGCCGCAGTGACCTCGCCAGTCGTGCTTCGATGCGTCGACGCGACGCGCCGGTCGCTGCCGCCGCTCGTGCCGGCCCTCGCGCTGGTGGCCGTGCAACTGGTCTTCTTCGGGGTGCCGGCGGGGGCTTGGATTCGCGGCGTCGTCATCGGGCTGCTCACGGCGCTGCTGGCCATCGGCATGGCGCTCGTCTACCGGGCCAACCGGGTGCTGAATTTCGCGCAGGCCGACCTCGGCTACGTGCCGGCTGCGCTGTCGGTGGGCCTGATCGTGTTCTCAGGCCTGCCGTATGCGCTCGGCCTCGTCACTGGCCTCGTCGCGTCGGTAGTCCTCGGCGCGATCGTCGAGCTGGCGGTGATCCGCAGGTTCGCGAGGTCGTCGCGACTAGTGCTGACGGTGGCCACCATCGGCGTCACCCAGTTGCTGGCCTTCTTCGCCGTCCTGCTGCCGCGGCTGTGGGACCAGTCGGCGGCCTCGCAGCGCATTCCCGCGCCGGTCGACTGGAAGCTGACCATCGGCTCGTTCATCCTCACCGCCAACGACCTCATCGCCCTCGTCGTGGCGCCGGCGGCGATGCTCGGCGTGGGCCTGTTCCTCACCCGCACTCGAGTCGGCACTGCAGTGCGCGCCGCAGCCGAGCGTGGCGAGCGGGCGTCGATGCTGGGCGTGCCGGTCGGCTGGCTCTCGACGGCCGTGTGGGCGATCGCGGGGCTGCTGTCGTTCCTCGCGCTGTTCCTGCGGGCCGGCATCCTCGGCGTGCCGCTCGGTGCGGCGCTCAGCATCAGCGCCCTGATCCAGGCGCTCGCCGCGCTCGTTATCGGGCGGCTCCGCAATCTCACCACGGTGGCCGCTGCCGCAGTGGCGCTCGGAATACTCGAGTACGGCGTGTCGTGGAATGCCGAGAGCCCGCTGCTCGTGGCGCCGTTCCTGGGCGCCGCCGTGATGGCGGCACTGCTGATGCAGCGGCGGCGCACGTCGAGGGCCGACGAGGACACGACGGCATCGTGGCGGCTCGCCGACGAGGCGCGCGGCGTGGAACCGGATGCGGCCCGCCTGCCGCTCGTGCGCCTCCTGCGTGGCGGCACCTGGCTGGCGGTTGCGGCGTTCGTCGTGCTCGTGCCGGTGGTGCTCCGACCAGACCAGGTGGTGAGGGTGACGGCAATCGCCATCTTCGCGATCGTCAGCCTGTCGCTGGTGGTGCTCACCGGATGGGCCGGACAGATCTCGCTCGGCCAGGTCGCCTTCGTGGCGATCGGCGGGGCGCTCAGCGCGACGGCAACCTCGAAGTGGAACGTCGACCTCACCCTGTCGCTGCTGCTCGCCGCAGTCGCCGCCGGCATCGCCGCCTTCGTCGTGGGCCTTCCTGCGCTGCGCCTGCGCGGCCTCTACCTTGCCGTGACGACCCTGGTCTTCGCGGTGTCGGTCACGTCGTGGCTGCTGAACGACCGCTTCTTCTCGTGGGTGCCCGGCGATCGACGAGTCGAGCGCCCGCCGCTGCTCGGCCGGATCGACGTCGAGTCGGCCGATCGCTACTACGCCTACGTGCTGGCCGTCCTCGCGCTCACGATGCTGGCGCTGCGCGGCATCCGCCGCAGCCGTGCCGGCCGCGCCATCGTGGCGATGCGCGACAACGAGCGCGCTGCGCAGGGATTCGCCGTCGCTGCCGTACGCGTCAAGCTGACTGCCTTCGCCATCTCCGGCGCAGTCGCAGGGATCGCCGGAGGCCTCTACGCGCACCTGCTCCGCAGCTTCGACCTTGCCAGCTACGGCGTCGGCAAGAGCCTCGACGTGTTCACGGCATCGGTGGTCGGGGGACTCGGCTCGCTGTCCGGCGCAGTGCTCGGCGCCGCCTACCTGCGCGGCACCGAGTGGTTCGTCACCGCCGAGGAGTGGCGCTTCCTGTCGTCGGCCGTCGGCGTGCTGTTCGTGCTGCTGGTGGTGCCCGGCGGACTCGGGGCGCTCGTCGTGCGCGTGCGCGACGAACTGATCCGGCGCATCGTCGCCCGACGGGGACCGCAATGAGCGCAGCGCCGTCGACGTGGCACCGGTTCTGGCAGGGTGTGCGACATCCTGGCCTGTGGCTGCGGGGCGTGGCAGGCGGCGAGGCTGCCTTCCCGCTGGTCGTGCTCTTCGGCCTCAATGCCGTCGACGAGTTCGACCGGGCGGCCTTCGGCATCCTCCTTCCCGAGATCCGCGACCACTTCGGGCTCGACCTCACCACCGTGCTCGGCCTCGTGGCGCTCGTGGGCGTCGCGGCGCTTGCGCTGCAGGTGCCCATCGCCCAACTGGCCGACCGGACGCGACGCGTGCCGCTGGCAGTGGGCGGCGCGATCCTGTGGGCGCTGTTCTCCGGGCTCACCGGCATGGCGACGGGCCTCGTGGTGCTGTGCATCGCACGGAGCGGCTCGTCGATCGGCAAGGCCGTGATCGACCCCACGCACAACTCGCTGCTCTCCGACTACTACCCGATCGAGGCGAGGCCGAAGGTGTTCTCGGTGCACCGCGCCGCGAATGCGGTGGGATCGTTCATCGGCCCGCTGCTCGCCGGCTTCCTCGCGTTCTACCTCGGGTGGCGCACGCCGTTCCTCGTGTTCACGGTGCCGACGATCGTGCTCGCCATCATCGCCCTGCGGCTCCGCGAGCCGATCCGCGGCCGTTGGGAGCGGATGGCGGTCGGCGTGTCGAGCGCCGTCGCCGATACCGAGGAGGCGTCGCCGTCGTTCGCCGAGAGCTGGCGGACCGTGCACAAGGTCGAGTCGCTGAAGCGCACCTGGTGGAGCCTGCCGTTCCTCGCCTCGGGCCTCATCGGGTTCGTGTCGCTTGCGTCGCTGCTCTAAGAGAACGAGTTCGGTCTCGACGAGCGAGCCCGCGGCATTGCCGCCGCGATCGCCGAGCCGTTCCAGCTGGTCGGGCTCGTGGTGGGGGCGAGGTGGATCACGAAGCGGTATGCGACCAACGTGTCGGCACTCGCCACGGTCGGGGCGAACGTCTCGCTGGCAGCGGCAGTGCTGGCCGCCGGGTTCGCACTCGCCCCCAACATCTACGTGGCGGTGGCGGTGAACTGCCTGATCTCGGCCTCGCTGGCGGTGCTGGGTCCGGCCGTCTTCGCCAGCCTCTCGCTGGCGATCCCGCCGCGCGCGCGGGCGACGGGCTTCTCGGTGGCCTCGCTGTGGGTGATCCCGGGCCTAGCCGTGCTGCCGATCATCGGCTGGATCGCCGACCGGCTCTCGATCCGGGTCGGGATGCTGGTGATGATCCCGCTCTTCATCATCGGCGGGCTCATCCAGCGGACGATCGGGCGGGTGATCGCCGACGACATCGGTCAGGTGTGGCAGTCGGCGGCCGCCCGTTCCGAGGTGCTCTTCGACCGCCGCAACGGCAACGCCAAGCTGCTGCTCGTCCGCGGCTTGCACGCCGGGTACGACGGGCGCGAGGTCTTGAAGGGCATCGACCTCGAATTCGACGAGGGCGAGATCGTGGCGCTGCTTGGCACGAATGGCGCCGGAAAGAGCACGCTGCTGAAGTCGATCAGCGGGGTGGTCGAGGCCGACCGAGGCGCCGTGATCTTTGACGGGCGCGACATCACCCATGCTCCGCCGAACGAGATTGCCGCCGCCGGCGTCGTGCAGATGCCGGGCGGCGCCGGGGTGTTCGGGTCGCTCAGCGTCCGCGAGAACCTCGATCTGGCTGGGTGGACCCACCGGCGCGACGCCGAGGGGGTGGCCACCGCTCGCGCGAGCGCACTGGAGATGTTTCCCGTGCTGGCGGCGCGCCTAGACGAGCCGGCGGCGAACCTGTCGGGCGGACAGTAGCAGATGCTGGCGCTGGCGATGTGCTTCGTGATGCGGCCGCGCGTGCTGCTGATCGACGAGCTCTCGCTCGGGCTTGCTCCGGTGATCGTCGGCCAGATGCTGCCTGCCGTCCAGCGCCTCGCGGCAGAGGGTGTCACGGTGGTGCTCGTCGAGCAGAGCGTCAACGTCGCGCTCACCGTCGCTCAGCGGGCGTACTTCCTCGAGCGGGGCGAGATCCGCTTTGCGGGACCGACCGCCGACCTGCTCGACCGGCCCGACGTGCTGCGCTCGGTGTTCCTGTCGGGTGCGTCGGCGGGCGAGCCAGCGGCGACAGTGCCAGCGGGCGAGCGGCCGACCGTGCTGTCGGCAGAGCGGATCGTGGCGTCGTTCGGCGGCGTGCGCGCCGTCGACAACGCCTCGTTTGAGGTCGGCGAGCGAGAGATCGTCGGCATCATCGGGCCCAACGGCGCCGGCAAGACCACCATGTTCGACGTCATCTCCGGCTATGCGCCGACATCGGACGGGCGCGTCTCGATCGGCGGAGTCGACGTGTCGAACGCCTCGCCCAGCGCACGGGCGGGCGCCGGCCTCGGCCGCTCGTTCCAGGACGCGCGGCTGTTCCCGGAGATGACGGTTCGCGAGACGCTGGCCGTGGCACTCGAGCGCTGGGTGGAGAGCCGCAGCGCGGTCGCTGCCGCCCTGTGGCTGCCGACCGTCGTCGAGTCGGAGGCTGCCGTCGGGCGGCGAGTCGACGAACTCGTCGAGCTGATGGGCCTCGCCGACTTCCAGCGCACGCTCGTCCGCGAGCTGTCGACGGGCACCCGGCGCATCGTCGACCTGGCGTGCCTCGTGGCGCACCGTCCGACGGTGATTCTGCTCGACGAGCCGACGTCGGGCCTCGCCCAGCGCGAGGTCGAGGCCCTGGCGCCGGTCGTGCGACGGCTTCGCGACGAGATGGGATCGGCCCTGGTGGTGGTCGAGCATGACATACCGTTCATCTCGTCGGTCGCCGACCGGCTCGTCGCCATGGACCAGGGGCGGGTCGTCGTGACTGGCCCGCCAGCAGCAGTGCTCGCCGACCAGCGGGTCGTCGAGTCGTACCTCGGCACGTCGAGTGCCGCGATCGCCCGATCAGGGCAGGGAGGCCAGTGATGCAGGCAGCGAGTGGTGCAGGGTCAGGGTCGGGGTCGCGGCCGAGCGCGATCCGCAAGTGGGGGCCGCTGGCGGGAATCGTCGTGGTTGTCGCCGTCGTGGCGGCCCTCGTGCTCGGGGGCGGCGGCAACGACGTCGCCGACAACGAGGCGACCTCTACATCGGGCGGGCCTGTCGACTCGTCGTCCGACACGACTGCCGGTGGACCGGCCGAGTGGACGTATCCGCTCATGTTCCCCGATGCGGAGGAACTGGGCATCGCCGACACCATCGACTGGGGCGAGCGGTGCGACACCGATCGCGGCCGGCTGAAGGTGATCGACTCGTTCGCGCCGGCGTGCGCGGCGCCGTTCAGCGGCGACAACGGGGGAGCGACCGACCAGGGCGTCACGGCCGACGAGATCACGATCGTGCACTACATGGGCCCCGATGGCGACCCGATCATCAACTACATCACCGACTCCATCAAGGTGGACGACACGAATGCGCAGGAGGAGGAAGTTGTCAGCGGTTTCATGGAGTACTTCCAGACCTACTACGAGCTCTATGGGCGCACCATCAACTACGTGGTGTACGAGAGCACCGGGCTCGCCAACGACGAGGTGACGGCGCGGGCGGATGCCCAGCGCATCGTCGACGAGTTCCAGCCCTTCGCCGTCGTCGGCGGGCCGGCGCTGACGAATGCCTTCGCCGACGAGCTGGCGGCACTCGAGACGCTGTGCGTGTCGTGCGGCGGCGGCTCGCCGTCATGGTTCGCCGACCGCGACCCGTACGTGTGGGCGCTCGACGGCAACGCCGAGCAGAAGCAGGTGCATGTCGTCGAGTTCATCGGCAAGCAGCTGGCCGGCAAGCCGGCGGTGCACGCCGGCGACGAGTTCACGGACACCGAGCGGCGCTTCGGGCTCGTCTACGTCGAGAGCGGCGCAGAGTCGAAGGAACTGGCAGACCTGATGGTCGAGCGGATGACGGCGGCGGGCGCGACGCCTGCCGAGGTGATCCCGTACCAGCTCGATCCGGGCACCCTCCAGCAGACGGCGTCGCAGGTGATCGCCAAGCTGAAGGCCGCCGGCGTGACCTCGGTGGTACTGGCCACCGATCCCGTCGCCCCGAAGGACTTCACGCGCGAGGCGACGGCACAGGAGTACTTCCCCGAGTGGATCGTTGCCGCGGCGACGCTGGTCGACACGACGGCGTTCGGCCGTTCCTACGACCAGCAGCAGTGGGCGCACGCCTTCGGCGTCACCAGCCTCGCGGTGCGCCTCAACCCGGAGGTCAGCGGCTACTGGGCGCTGTACAAGTGGTTCACCGGCACCGAGCCCGCTGCCGACGAGTCGATCGGCGTGTACATGCCGGCGTTCTTCCTGCTGATGTCCGGCCTGCAGTCGACCGGCCCGGATCTCACCCACGAGAACCTCGCCAACACGTTCCGCTCGTTCAGCACGATCCCGGCGATCAGCAGACCGTGGCTGACGTGGGGCGACCAGGGAATCTGGGACACGCCCGACTACAACGGCATCGACGATGCGACGCTGTTCTGGTGGGACGCCGAGGCGGTCGGGCCCGATGAGAATCGCAAGGAGGGCACCGGCATGATGCTGTACGTCGATGGCGGCCAGCGCTACCTGCCCGGCCAGTGGCCGACCGAGGACCGACTGTTCCTCGACGACGGTGCCGTCGCCGTGTACGACACCGCACCCGCCGGCGAGGAGCCGCCGCAGTATCCGAGCCCTGCCGCCGGCTAACCGTCGCACCCCAGACACACGGTGGGTGACGCGGGCGCGTCGCCTGCGGTCACGTGGCGTGATGCCACGACGGTGCCGGAATGCGGTGCTGCGGTCCCGTGGCCGGATGGCGGGGTTGCAGCGTTCGACGCACGGCCGTCCATCGTCGGCATCCTCGGCGCAGCACCCGCTCGATCCGGCTGAGGCGCTCGGCGGCGCGCACGGTGCGGCTGCCTCGGGTGGGTCTGCTGCACGACGCGACCTGCTCTGGGACGCCATCCGGGCGATCGCGATCGTTCGCGTCATGGCGTGGCACGCATGGGGGTGGGCCCCGCTGAGCTGGTTCGCGGCGATGCAGGCGATGTTCTTCGTCGCCGGCGTGCTGCTGGCGCAGTCGATCGAGCGCCACGGCGTCCGGCACACGCTGTCCAGTCGGCTCCGGCGGCTGCTCATTTCGTTCGCCGGTTACTCCATCGCTGCGCTCGCCTAGAGTCGTGACGGCCGGGAAGCGGCGCACCCGGCCGGCGTCGGTGGTCGGGGATAGTGGCGCCGCCGGCGGTGCTGGAGCACTCATGGACCGCCGCTGTCGGGCCGATGAGTTAACACGGCAACCGCTGAACCGGAGAAGGAGGGGTGCACGGTGACGAACGACACGACGGGCACCGCGCAGCTCTCGTTCGGCACGCAGGAGCTCCTCCAGGGCGTGGGCGTGCCGATGCTCATCACCGACAACGAGCGAGTGGCGCTGTGGGCCAATCAGCAGTTCTGCGATCTCTTCGCCATTGCGGGCGGCCCGCCCGCACTGGTCGGCCACACGATGACCGAGATCGCGATGCGCGTCAGCACCGAGTTCCGCGATCCTCGCCGGTTCCTCGACGGCATCATGGCGGCCCTCGACGGCGGTGTTGCGGTGTCGGGCGACGTCGTCGAGCGATCAGATGGATCGATCTACCGCCGCTCGTACTACCCGGTGCGCATCGACGGCGAGGTGCAGGCGCATGTCTGGCGATACGACGATGTCACCGACCTGCATCGCCGGGCAGCTGCGCTCGAGCGGTCGGCGGCGGTGCTGCAGGCTATGTCGCGGGCACATGGGCCGGCGGTGCGCGGGTCGACCGAGCGCGAGGTGTTCACCACGCTGCTCGACGCGCTGATCGAACTGTCGGGCTCGGCATACGGATTCATCGGCGAGGTCGAGCTTGATGGCGACACCCCCTTCCTTCGGACGTGGGCGATCTCCGACATCGCCTGGGACGCCTCGTCGCGCGACGTCTTCCAGACGGCGATGCGCGAGCAGGGCTATCTCGAGTTCCACCGTCTCGACACCCTCTACGGCGTCACGCTGCAGACGGGCGAGATGGTCGTCGCCAACGATCCGGCCGGTGATCCCCGAGCATTCGGGCTCCCGCCGGGACATCCGCCGCTCATCGCCTACCTCGGCCTTCCGATTCACCACGACGGCCGGTTCATCGGCATGGCAGGGCTCGCCGGACGGCCGGGCGGCTACGACGACGACGTGGTCGACCTGCTCCGCCCGCTGATCTCGGCGTGCGGAACGATGATCGAGGCAACTGCGATCGAACGCGAGCGCCGCGCCGCCGAGCAGGCGCTGCGTGCCGCCCTCGACGTGGCCGAGCGCGCCAACGCTGCGAAGACACAGCTGCTCGGCCGCGTCAGCCACGAGCTGCGCACGCCGCTGAACGCGGTGCTCGGCTTCGCCCAGCTGCTCGCCCGCGACGAGGGCGACGAACGGCGCGCCCGCTGGCTGGCGCAGATCGAGCAGGCCGGCCGTCACGTGCTGTCGCAGGTGGAAGACCTGCTCGACCTCGCGGCTGCCGAGTCGGGGCATCTCTCCGTGTCGATCGAGGTTGTCGAGCTCGATGCGATCCTCTCGGCGGTGGCCGAACTGATGGCACCGCTTGCCGCCGAGCGCTCGGTGCAGGTGACCGTCGAGCCCACCGGGCTTCGGGTGCTCGCCGATCCCGGCCGCCTGCGCGTGGTGCTCATCAACCTCGTGTCGAATGCCGTGAAGTACAACGTGGCAGGTGGTGCCGTCGTGATCTCGGCGTCGCACTCGGGTGCCGGCGCGGTGATCTCGGTGGCCGACGACGGCCCTGGCATCCCCGCCGAGGAGTTCGAGCGGGCCTTCACGATGTTCGAGCGCCTCGACGGCGCTGGCCGCAAGGTGTCGGGTGCCGGCCTCGGCCTCGCGATCGCCCGTCAGTACACGTCGGCGATGGGCGGCGAGCTCAGCGGCCATCCGGGAGATGATGGTGGCGCAGAGTTCGAGGTCGTCCTCCCGCTCGCGCCTCCCGACGAGCCCGCCGGCGACGGCGAGGAGAGCGCGGCAGGGGAGGCTGGCGACGGCGACCGACCCTGGGTGCTGTACGTGGAGGACAATCCGATGAACGCCGAGCTCGTGGTCGAGTACCTGCACGATGTCGAGGGCGTGCGCGTCGACGTGGCCGAGACGCTGGCCGACGCCCGCGCCGTGCTGGCGGAGCGGACGCCGTCGGTGATGCTGCTCGACCTGAACCTGCCCGACGGCTTCGGCGGCGACTGGGCCGCCGAGCTGGAGGCGCAGGGCTCGACGCTGCCGGTGGTGCTGGTGACGGCTGACGCCTTCGCTGCAGGCGAGGTGCAGGCTCGTGTGCCGTCGCTGGCCGGCGTGGTGCTGAAGCCACTTGCCTTCGACGTGCTCAGCGAGACCGTGCGGCGATACATCGCCGCCGGCGACTGACGCCTGCGGCGGCAGGTCAGCGCGAGGTCAGCGTGATGCGCTCGGCATAGTCGGGCACCACGGCGGTGATGTCGTGCCGGCGCTCGATGTTGGCGCGCAGCGCCTCGGCGGCATCGCTCTCGCCGTGGACCACGAACACGGTGGGATCGCCCGTGGCAGAGCCGACCCAGTCGAGCAGTTCGGAGGCGTCGGCGTGCACCGAGAACCCGGTGAGATCGCAGATCTCCGCCTTCACACGCACGTACTGCCCGTGGACCTTCACGCTGGTGGCACCGTCGAGCAGTTGGCGGCCTCGGGTGCCGATCGACTGGAAGCCCACCAGCGCCACGCTGTTGCGCGCATCGGGGAGGAACTGCTTGAGATGGTGCACCACGCGCCCGCCGGTGGCCATACCGGCGCCGGCGATGATGATGACCGGCCCGCCGTGGCGCGAGACGGCCTTCGACGCCTCGGAGTCGTGCACCTCGTCGAGCGTGGGAAGGTCGAACAACTCGCCGGCGTCGTGCAGCTCGGGCCGCACGTCGTCGGCACCCTGCTCGAACGCCTCGCGGTAGATGCGCAGCGCGGCGAGCGCCATCGGGCTGTCGACGAAGACGGGCACGTCGGGCAGCTGTCCGGCATCGTGCAGCATGCGGAGGTGGTACAGCAGTACCTCGGTGCGGTCGACGGCGAACGCGGGGATGATCACCTTGCCGCCGCGGGCCACCGTGCGCTCGATGAGGTCGGCGAGGCGCTGCGGCGCACCCGGATCGGCGTGCTCGCGGTCGCCATAGGTGCTCTCGACGACGAGGTAGTCGCAGAACCCAGCGGGGCCCGGCGGCACGAGCAGCGGGTGCCACGGCCTGCCGAGGTCGCCGCTGAAGGTGATGGCGGGACCGTCGGCGAGCCGGATGCGCGCCGACGCCGAGCCGAGCACATGGCCCGCCGGCGTGAACGTGACGTCGATGCCGGCAGCGGCAGCGAACTCGCTGCCGAAGGGCTGCGACTGCAGCCGGTCGAGCGCCGACCAGGCGTCGTCCTCGGTGTAGAGCGCCAGCGCCGGATGATGCCGCGAGTAGCCGGATCGGTTGGCGTACTTCGCCTCCTCCTCGAGCAGCCGGGCGCTGTCGGGCAGCACGACGCTCATCAGCCGCCCGGTGTCGTGGGTGACGTGCACCTGGCCGCGGAACCCGCCCTTCACGAGCCGCGGCAGGTAGCCGCAGTGGTCGAGGTGGGCGTGGGTGATGACGACCGCGTCGATGGTGCCGGGGTCGACGGGGAAGGCCGCCCAGTTCCGCTCGCGCAGCTCCTTCAGGCCCTGGTATAGCCCGCAGTCGACGAGGATGCGCTGGCCGCGGTGCTCGAGCAGGAACTTGCTGCCGGTGACGGTGCGGGCGGCGCCGAGCGGCACGAGGGCGGTGGCCGGGGGGCGATGTGAGGCTATGGGCGCATTCTGGCAGCCGTCCGTGCCGCAGCACCTGTCCGTTGGGCGCTGCTGGCAGGCGCTCGCCCCGTCCGCCTCGCCGCCGGCGGCGTCGGCAGTGCGACACTTGCCCATGGACTTCGACCTGCCCGACGACCTGACCGCGCTGCTCGCCGAACTGGACGAGTTCATCGACACCGTCATCCGACCGCTCGAGCGGCAGGACGACAACATGCGGTTCTTCGACCACCGCCGCGAGGACGCCCGCACCGACTGGGAGCGCGGCGGACTGCCGAACGACGAGTGGGAGGCGCTGCTCCACCGCGTGAAGCGGCTCGCCGACGAAGCGGGCTTCTACCGCTATCCGTTCCCGCGCCAGTTCGGCGGCCGCGAGGGATCGAACCTCGGCATGGCGGTGATCCGCGAGCACCTGGCGCGCAAGGGCCTCGGCCTGCACAACGACCTCCAGAACGAGCACAGCATCGTCGGCAACAACGTCGGCCTGCTGCTGATGATCCAGTACGGCACCGACGAGCAGAAGGCCGAGTGGATCGACGACCTCGCCGAGGGGCGACGCGGCTTCGCCTTTGGCATCACCGAGCCCAACCACGGC
This sequence comes from Ilumatobacteraceae bacterium, assembly GCA_046076025.1. Classification (GTDB taxonomy): domain Bacteria; phylum Actinomycetota; class Acidimicrobiia; order Acidimicrobiales; family Ilumatobacteraceae; genus UBA668. Next base: position 787 of record JBJTRF010000163.1, on the reverse strand, counting down.
TCGGATGCCACGCACATGGAGACCACGGCGGTCCGCGACGGCGACGAGTGGGTGATCAACGGCGAGAAGACATGGAACACCGGCATCCACCGGGCGCAGTACGACATGATCATGGCCCGCACCAGCGGTGCTGCCGGCGACGGTGATGGCATCACGGCCTTCCTCGTGCCGACGTCGTCGCCGGGCTTCGAGGTGCTCGAGTACCTGTGGACGTTCAACATGCCCACCGACCACGCCCACATCCGCCTCACCGACGTGCGGGTGCCGCATACGGCGATCTTCGGCGGCGAGGGCCGGGGACTGCAGGTGGTGCAGCACTTCTTCAACGAGAACCGAATCCGGCAGGCTGCCTCCAGCCTCGGCGCCGCGCAGTTCTGCATCGACGAGTCGGTGGCCTACGCGCGCGAGCGGCGTCCCTTCGGCAAGGCGCTCGCCTCGAACCAGGCAATCCAGTTCCCGCTCGTGGAACTGCAGACGCAGTGCGAGATGCTGCGCGCACTCATCCACAAGACGGCGTGGCTGATGGACCGCGACGGGGCCTTCAGCCAGAGCGACCGGGTGAGCATGTGCAACTACTGGGCAAACCGGCTGTGCTGCGAGGCCGCCGACAGGGCGATGCAGGTGCACGGCGGCCTCGGGTACTCGCGCCACAAGCCCTTCGAGCACATCTATCGTCACCACCGCCGCTACCGCATCACCGAGGGCTCGGAAGAGATCCAGATGCGCAAGGTGGCGGCCTGGCTGTTCGGCTACGCGGGGCCCGCGCGCGCCGCGCGGTCCGGTGCCG
>JBJTRF010000162.1:0-11890 GCA_046076025.1 Ilumatobacteraceae bacterium | reverse complement strand
CTGAGCGATGTCGTCGGGCCGTACCTGCGCCGCGCCCAGAAGGCGCTCGACGCGCTCGACGAGGCAGGTGCGTCTGCCGACGACGTGCGCGTCTTGGCGCTGGCGTGGCGCGAGCCGCGTGCGTCGCGCCCCGGCACGTCGACGGGCGAGAGCCCGGATCCGCTGGCGTGGCTCGAGGCGCTGCAGGTGCCGGCAGACATGCGCGGACTCGTCGACGCCGCGGTCGACCGGTTCATGGCGCGGGTGCCGCCCTTCGCCGCCGACCCGACCCTGCCCGGGCGCCGGGCACTGGTGCAGTCGGACGGCGCACCGCGCACGGAGGCGTACTTGTCGGCGAACTGTCCCGGCGTCGGGGCCACCGTGGCGGCGCTCGAGTTCTAGTCCGTCGGCGACGCCAGGTGTATCAGGCGTGCAGCGTTCCGTCGGCGGCGCGGCGTAACCGTCGGCCCGCCCATTCGCCCTCGCACATCGCCGCGACGAGGTCGGGCTGCGACGAGGTGGCCCACGCCCGGTGCCCCGCATCGGTTCGACATGCGGCGAGCGCAGTGGTCGGCCGGCCGTCGCGGTCGTGCATCACCGTGTAGGCCTCGATGTCGACAGGGCCGTCGTGGTCGTCGACGAACGGGCGGCGGGGGAGCGCGTCGATCTGCGCCTGCGGCGAGTCGTGTCGGAATCCGTCCGTCGGCGGCGTCACCCGGTAGATGCCGAACGCATGCTTGGTGGCGAAGCCGCCGTTGGCCCACACGAGGGCCGTCGAGCCGACGCCGTCGCGGAGTTCGTGCATCACCGTCGCAATGGCGTGCATCACGTAGTTGTTCCATGGCCCGCCGGCAAATGGCAGGCCACCCGTGCGGGTGAGCTGGCCATCAAGGCCGAGCCCGAGGCTCTGCGCGCCGAGTTGCACCGCGGATGGGAAGCACGAGTAGAGGTCGACGAGATCGATGTCGTCGATACCGAGACCAGCGAGCTCGAGGGCACGGCGCCCGCCGAGGGCGATGGCGGGGGTCTCGGCAAACGACCACCGCTCGCTGACGGCGTCGTGCTCGTGGCAGTCGGCGCCGCTGTGCGGAAACACCCACCGATCGTGGGGCACGCCGAGCGCCGCCGCTGTGCCTGCGCTGCACATGATGAGTGCTGCGGCCATGTCGACGTCGTTGTTCGAGTTCATGTACTTCGTGTACGGCAGGCCGATCATCCGGTTCGCCGCGGTCGGCGTGGCGATCTCGGCGGCGGTCCTTGGCGTCCGGCTCCATGCGTGCGGGTTCGACGCCGCCACCTCGCTGAACCGCGCCCACAGGCCGCTGATGCGTTCGAGGTGCTCCGCCGGCGTCGCGCCCGATGCGGCTCGGATGGCGGTCTCAAACATCGGGTACACCTGCACCGGCATGTAGATGCCGTGCCGCTGCTCGACAGGGTGGCTCATGTCGAGCTCGTGGCCGATCACGTCGGGATGGCGTCCCTCGGGCGTCCTGGGCCAGTCGGGCTCGATGCCGGCGGCGCGGGCGCGCTGGCGCGTGCGCGACGCCTCGCCGCCCGCGAGCAGGGCGATGTCGAGGCGCCCGGCGGCGATGTCGGCGGCGGTGGCATTGACGAGCGACTGCGGGCTGTTGCCGCCCATGGTGGTGACGGCCGTCTGCCGCGGCGCCACGCCGAGAACGTCGGCGAGCACCGCCGCCGGGTCGCCGTAGCGCCAGCTCAGCAGGCTGACGACGCGCACGCTGTCGGGCGCCGGCACGTCGGCGAGGCCGGCATCGCGCGCTGCCAGCCGCGTCGCCTCGGCCATCATCGACACCGGATCGAGTGCAGTGTCGAGGCCGTCGACCCGCTGCGACCACTGGCCGGCACCGACGAGGACGGGGGTGCGGGGGTCGAGCGCTGATTCGGATGCCATGCGACAAGGGTACGGATGCCCGGCGTCCAACTCGAACCACGCAGTGCCGGCCCGGCGAGGAACGGTCCGGCGGACAGCGCGTAGGATGCCGCCGATGTCCCGCATCGCCATTGGCTCAGACCACGCCGGCTTCGACTTGAAGCAGCACCTCATCACCGTGCTCCGCCACCAGGGCCACGAGATGCTCGACCACGGCACCCACAGCGCCGAGAGCTGCGACTATCCGCCGATCTGCGCGTCGGTCGGGCGGGCGGTGCGCGACGGCGCCGCCGACGTGGGCATCGTGCTCGGCGGCAGCGGCCAGGGCGAGCAGCTCGCCGCCAACAAGGTCCGCGGCGTACGCGCCGCGCTGTGCAACGACCTCTACACGGCGCGTATGGCCCGGTCGCACAACGATGCCAACGTGCTCAGCATGGGGGCCAGGGTCGTGGGCATCGGCCTCGCCGAGGAGATCGTCGACCTCTTCCTCTCGACGGCCTTCGAGGGTGGCCGCCACCAGCGCCGGGTCGACCAGCTGATGCAGATCGAGATCGACGAGGCCGGCTGACGGCCCCGAGCCGGCCCACCGCCACGCGACCGCGCCCCCGAATCCCACCGACCCCTCCACCCGTACCGAGCCCGGAGCACGACATGCCCTTCCCCAGCGACACCACCCCCGACACCGAGGTCGAGTCACTCATCGCCGCCGAGGTGCAGCGTCAGGTGACCGGCCTGCAGCTGATCGCCAGCGAGAACTTCACGTCGCCGGCCGTCATGCGCGCCGTCGGCAGCGCGCTCACCAACAAGTACGCCGAGGGCTACCCGGGCAAGCGCTACTACGGCGGCAACGCAGTGATCGACTCGATCGAGGCGCTCGCCATCGAGCGCGTCAAGGCCCTGTTCGGCGCCGACCACGCCAACGTGCAGCCGCACAGCGGAGCCAACGCCAACATGTGCGTCTACCAGGCACTGCTGAAGCCGGGCGACACCGTGCTCGGGCTCTCGCTCGACCACGGTGGCCACCTCACCCACGGCTCGCCGGTCAACGCCAGCGGCCTGCTGTACCGCTTCGTGCCCTACAAGGTGACGCCGGGCGACGAGCGGGTCGACATGGACCAGGTACGCGACCTCGCGCTGCAGCACCGTCCCAAGATGATCGTCGCTGGCACCACCAGCTATCCGCGCCGGCTCGACCCGGCGGCGTTCAAGGCGATCGCCGACGAGGTGGGCGCCTACTTCATGTTCGACGCCGCCCACGTGGCCGGCCTCGTCGCGGGCGGCGTCTTCCCGAACCCGGTGCCGTATGCCGATGCCGTCACCTTCACCACGCACAAGACCTTGCGCGGGCCCCGCGGCGGCACGATCCTCTGCAAGAGCGAGCACGCTGCCGCCATCGACAAGGCCGTGTTCCCCGGCTGGCAGGGCGGACCGCTCGAACACGTGATTGCCGGCAAGGCGATCGCGTTCTTCGAGGCCCAGCAGCCGGCGTTCCAGGACTACGCCCGCCAGATCGTGGCCAACGCGTCGGCGCTCGCCGAGGCGCTCGTCCAGTGCGGGTTCCGCCTCGTAAGCGGCGGCACCGACATCCACCTGATGGTCGTCGACCTGCGCCCGTTCGACGCCGACCTCACCGGCAAGGAGGCGCAGGCGGTGCTCGACGAGGGCGGCATCACCCTCAACAAGAACAACGTCCCCGACGATCCGCGCAGTCCCTTCGTCACGTCGGGCGTGCGCATCGGCACCCCGTCGGTTACCACGCAGGGGATGACCGAGCCGCAGATGGCCGACATCGCCGGCCTCATCACCCGCATCCTGCGGCACCGGGCTGATCCGGCGGCCGTGGCTGCCGCACGCGGCGAGGTGGCGGCGCTGTGCGCCCGGTTCCCCGCCTACTGACCGCCGACCGCCTCCGTCGCCCGGACGCGTCGGCTGCCCGGCGTACGATCGCCTGCTGATGCCGTCGGTCGGCGCATACCTCATGGTTGGAGCGGTCGCCGCAGCCGTCACGTTCCTGGCCACACCGCTGGTCATCCGCGTCGCCGCGTGGCGCGGGTGGGTGGTCGAGCCCGACGAGCGCCGCGTGCACACGGTCGCAACGCCCGACGTCGGCGGTATCGCCATGTTCGCCGGCTTCCTCGCGGCGTTCGCGACGGCATGGGCGTTCACGGGCTTCGACGAGCTCTTCGCCAGCAACAGCGAGCCGGTCGGCGTGCTGATCGCTGCGGCGCTGATGTTCGTCGTCGGCTTCGTCGACGACGTGCGCGAGATCTCGGCGCCGGCAAAGGTGGTGGGCACGGTGGTGGTGGCCGTCGTGCTCGTCTACTTCGGCGTCACGATGTTCTACTTCCGCGTGCCGTTCCTCGACGTCTTCCTGCTGAGCGACGACTGGGTGCCGCTCATCACCGTCGTGTGGCTGCTGGGCATGACGAATGCCATCAACCTCATCGACGGCCTTGACGGCCTCGCCGCCGGCATCGTCGCGATCGGGGCCGGGGCGTTCTTCCTCTACAGCCAGCGGCTCGCCGACCCCGGCATCGGCGCGCTCACGATGCCGAACCTCGGCCCGCTGGTGGCGATCATCACCGTCGGCATCTGCCTCGGATTCCTGCCGCACAACTTCAACCCGGCAAAGGTGTTCATGGGCGACGGCGGGGCCCTGCTGCTCGGCCTGCTCATGGCGGTGAGCACGTCGGTGGTGGGCGGGAGAGCCGATCCCGACACGCAGCGGTTCGTCGGGCAGACGTACTTCTTCCTCGCCCCGCTGTTCATCCCGCTGTTCATCCTCGGCGTGCCCATTCTCGACACGCTGTTCGCGATCGTGCGCCGGGCTGCGAGGCGCCAGGGGGTGGCGTCGGCCGACAAGGGACATCTGCACCACCGCTTGATGGAAATGGGCCACGGCCAGCGGCGCAGCGTGCTGATCCTGTGGGGCTGGACCGGCCTGCTGTCGGCGTTCGTGCTGTACCCGGTGTACACCGGCAGCGGCTCGAGCTACGTGCCGATCGGGGCAGCGATGCTCGGCCTGCTGCTGTACACCGTGCTGCACCCGCAGATCCGGCGGCGCCGCGCCTGATCGACTGCGGCGGTCGTCGGTCCGAACGGAGTCGCTCGTCTTGGCGGCCTGTCGACGATCGGCTAGTTTGTTCGTGCGTTCACAAAGTCGCTGCCGAGGGCAGCGCATGTCTCCCTCTCGACCCATTACCGTGAAACTCGACCCGATCCGGCGCATCGTGGCGCCCTCGACACCTGCCTCGGGCCAAACCCTCGGCCGCGGCGTCGACTTCGCCCTGGTGATTTTCGTGTTCTTCGGCCTCGGCGCGCTGATCGACCGCTGGCTCGGCACGTGGCCGGGCGTGGCCATCGGCCTCGTGCTGTTCTCTGTCGTCGGCCAGTTCGTGTCGATGTATTACCGCTACAAGGCCGAGATGGAAGTGCACGAGGCCGAGCGCCGTGCCCGCCAGGCGAGCTCGGCGCAGCGTCCCTCGGCCGGCAACGCCGCGCCTCCGGCCACCGGGAGCGTCACGGCATGAGCCCGGCGGCCGATCCCGTGATCTCGATGGGCCCCGTCGCCGGGCCTGCGCCCGAGGTGGGCGTCAGCAAGGACATGGTGCGCCGCGGCCTGATGGCAGCGCCGGTGCTCGTGGCCCTGTGCGGCGTGGTGTGGGGCGGCGACGGCGCCTTCAGCGCCCTCTACGGCATCGCCGTCGTACTCGTGAACTTCTCGCTGGCTGCTGGCATCGTCGCCGCCACGGCCCGGATCAGCCTCGGGCTGATGATGGGGGCCGTCCTCGTCGGCTACCTGGTGCGCCTCGGGCTGATCTTCCTCGCCGTGCTGCTCGTGCGCGATGCGACGTGGATTTCACTCGCGGCCCTCGGAGCGACCATCATCGTGACGCACCTCGGGCTCCTGCTCTGGGAGCTGAAGTACGTTGCCATCTCACTCGCACACCCGGGCCTCAAGCCCGCCCGACAGTAACGACCGACAGGAACCACAGGACCCACCGTGATCGCCGAATCCTTCTCGTTCCCAGAGATCAACGCCATCCTCCGATGGGCTGACTTCTTCCCGACGTTCAACAAGATCGCGTTGATCGCCGTGGCAGCGGCCCTGATCGGCTCGGTCGTGTTCCTCCTCGCCGGCAACAAGGACCCGCTGACGGCGCCCCGCGGCGTGCGCAACCTCGCCGAGACCACGGTCGAGTTCGTCGAGAACGGCATCGTGATGCAGACGATGGGCAAGGACGGCCTCGGCTGGACGCCGTTCCTGCTGAGCCTGTTCATCTTCATCTATCTGTGCAACGTGCCGGGCATCATCCCGATCCTGCAGATGCCGGCAACCGCCCGCATGGCGATTCCGATGTTCCTCGCCCTGCTGGTGTGGGTGGTCTACAACGGCGTCGGCCTGAAGCACCAGGGCTTCAAGTACATCGCCAACACGCTGTGGCCCCCCGGCGTGCCGGTGGCGCTGAAGCCGCTCGTCGGCATCATCGAGTTCATCTCGAACATCATCGTGCGGCCGTTCTCGCTGACGGTGCGACTGTTCGCCAACATGCTCGCCGGCCACATCCTGCTCGTCACGTTCGCGCTGCTCACCAACTCGCTGGTGACCGCCGAGACGAAGGTGTTCCTGCTGAAGCCGATGGCCATCCTGCCCATGTTCATGCTGGTGTTCCTCACCGCCTTCGAGGTGCTCGTCGCCTTCCTGCAGGCCTACATCTTCACGATCCTCACCGCCGTCTACATCGCCGGTGCGGCGCACCCCGAGCACTGACCAGTCCCTTTCCCGATCTCCACCTACCCAGAACACTCACAGGAGCAACACACAACCATGGAAGCATTCGCGACTCTCGCTGCTGAGCTCACCGGCGACGAGGCCAAGGCCGCAGCGGCCGCGGGCTCGGCCGGCTTCGCCTATGGCCTCGCCGCCATCGGCCCGGGCATCGGCATCGGCTACCTCGTCGGCAAGTCGGTCGAGGCAATGGCCCGCCAGCCCGAGGCAGCCGGCATGGTGCGCACCACCATGTTCCTCGGCATCGCCTTCACCGAGGCGCTCGCCCTCATCGGCTTCGTGGTCTTCATCCTCATCGGCCTCTGAGCCGACCGACCACTGACCATTTCCATCGACGTCCCACCGACAAGGAGTTGACGTGCTGAGTGCCGTCGTGCACCTCCAGGGATCCACGGTCGTTCTCGACCTGCTGCCTCTTGCCGAGACCGGCGAGGCAGGCGAAGAGATCGATCCGGGTCCCGGGCCCATCGTCCCAGAGGCCAAAGAGCTCTACTGGGGCGCCGGCTCGTTCATCGTGTTTGCGCTGCTGATGCGCTTCTTCCTCTATCCGAGGCTGAAGAAGGGCATGGATGCCCGCTACCACAGCATCCGCGGCGCCCACGAGGCAGCCGACGCCGAGCGCGCCGCCGCTCGCGCCGAGGTCGCCGACTACGAGGCGCAGGTGGCGTCGATCAAGGCCGAGACGGCCCGGACGGTCGATGCTGCCCGCGCCACCCTCGAGGGCGAGCGTGCAGCACGGCTCGCCGAGGCGAATGCCCGCATCGCCGAGAAGCGTGCGGCGTCGAACGCCCAGGCAGAGGCGGCGCGAGCCGCCGTGCGCGACCAGATCGCTGCCGCAGTCGGCGACGTTGCCGGCAGGGCGGGCGAACTGGCCACGGGCAAGGCGCCGAGCGCCGCAGTCGTCGCCAAGGTCGTGTCGGAGGTGATGGCGCGATGAGTGTTCTGGGAATCGCCATCGGCCTCCGCATCGCTGCGGAGGGCAAGGCCGACGCCAACGGCGAGCTGGTGACCAGCCACCCGCTGCTGCCCGAGATGGCCGAGATCATCTACGGCGGCATCGCGTCGCTGCTCATCTTCTGGGCCATCTACAAGTTCGGCGGCCCGGCCATCAAGAAGGGCATGGCCGCCCGCACCGAGCGCATCCAGCGCGAACTCGACGGCGCTGCCGCCGACAGGTCGGCCGCTGCCACCGAAGCGGCTCAGATCCGCACGGCGAAGGGCGATATCGACGGCGAGCGGCGGCGCATCATGGCCGAGGCCGAGCAGCAGGCATCAGCAGTGCTCGCCGAGGGCCGCTCCCGGCTCGCCGCCGAGGTCGCCGACCTCGAGGCCCGGGCCGAGGCCGAGATTGCCGCCGCCGGCGCCCGCGTGGGCGACGAACTGCGCGCCGAGATCGCCCGGCTCTCGATCGCCGCCGTCGACCACATCGTCACCGGGTCGCTCGACGACGCAACGCACCAGGAGCTCATCGAGGGCTTCATCACACGAGTGGGGGCCGCACGATGAGCGACGACCGCATCGAGGGCTACGCACGGGGCCTGTTCGAGATCGCCCGCGCCGAGGGCAGCATCGCCGCCGTCGAGGACGAGCTGTACCGCTTCGCCCGCAGCTTCGAGGGCAGCGATGCGCTGCGCACGGCGCTCACCGACGAGCAGATTCCCGTTGCCAAGCGCCTCGCCATCGTCGAGGACCTGCTCGGCGGCAAGGCGTCGCCCACGTCGACGCAGCTCATCAGCATGGTGGTGGGTGCCGGCCGCGGCCGCGACCTCCCGGCCATCATCGACCGCCTCGTCGCCAGGGCGAGCAGCGCCCAGCGCCTCGAACTCGCCGAGGTGCGCAGCGCCAAGCCCCTCACCGCCGACCAGCAGACGCGGCTGGCCGCAGCGCTGGCGACGGCCACCGGCAAGCAGGTGAACCTGAAGTGCGTGGTCGATCCGTCGGTCATCGGCGGCGTCGTGGCCACCGTGGGCGACACCGTCATTGACGGCACCGTCCGCACCCGAATCGACCAGTTGAAGTCCCGCCTCTAGGAGCAGAGAAGAACATGGCTGAACTCACGTTGAGCGCCGGCGACATCGCGTCGGCGCTGAAGAAGAACCTCGAGGGCTTCACGCCCTCGGTCGAGGCGAAGACCGTCGGGCGCGTCACGGAGGTGGGCGACGGCATTGCCCGCGTCAGCGGACTTCCCGACTGCGCCGTCAACGAGCTGCTCGAGTTCGAGGACGGCACCACCGGCCTCGCACTCAACCTCGAGGAGGACGGCATCGGCGCCGTGGTACTCGGCAACGCCGAGGCCATCGAGGAAGGCCAGACCGTCAAGGCCACCGGCCGCATCCTCTCGGTGCCGGTCGGGGACGCACTGCTCGGGCGCGTGGTCAACGCGCTCGGCCAGCCGATCGACGGCAAGGGCGACATCATCGGCGGCATCGCCCGCCGTGTCGAGATCCAGGCGCCCGGCATCCTCGGCCGCAAGCCGGTGCACGAGCCGCTGCAGACCGGCATCAAGGCCATCGACGCCATGACCCCCATCGGCCGCGGCCAGCGCGAACTCATCATCGGCGACCGCAAGACCGGCAAGACCACGGTGGCGATCGACACGATCATCAACCAGCGCGGCCTCGGCGTGAAGTGCATCTACGTCGCCATCGGCCAGAAGGGCTCGACGGTCGCCCAGACCGTCGAGGTGCTCCGCCAGTACGGCGCCCTCGACTACACGGTCGTCGTCGCCGCCCCGGCCTCCGACCCGGCCCCCTTCAAGTACCTCGCCCCGTATGCGGGCTGTGCGGTGGGCCAGCACTGGATGGAGAACGGCGAGCATGCGCTCGTGGTGTACGACGACCTGTCGAAGCAGGCCGAGGCGTATCGCCAGATGTCGCTGCTGCTGCGCCGGCCGCCGGGCCGCGAGGCATACCCCGGCGACGTGTTCTACCTGCACAGCCGCCTGCTCGAGCGTGCCGCCAAGCTCTCCGACGAGCGTGGTGCCGGCTCGCTGACGGCGCTGCCCGTCATCGAGACCAAGGCCGGCGACGTGTCGGCCTACATCCCGACGAACGTGATCTCGATCACCGACGGCCAGGTGTTCCTCCAGGACAACCTGTTCAAGTCGGGCGTGCGCCCAGCCGTCGACGTGGGCATCTCGGTGAGCCGCGTGGGCGGCGCGGCGCAGATCAAGTCGATGAAGGCCGTGGCCGGCACGCTGAAGCTGGATCTCGCCCAGTTCCGCGAGCTCGAGGCATTCGCCACGTTCGGCTCCGAGCTCGACGCCGTCTCGAAGGCGCAGCTCGAGCGCGGCTACCGGCTCGTCGAGCTGCTGAAGCAGCCGCTCAACAGCCCGATGCCGGTGCAGGAGCAGGTGGTCAGCATCTTCGCCGGCACCCGCGGCTACCTCGACGACATCCCGGTCGAGGACGTGCGCCGCTTCGAGTCCGAGCTGCTCGAGCACATGCGGTCGCGCCACGGCGGCCTGCTCGACGCCCTGAAGTCGGGCGGCGTGCCCGACGACCTCGCTGCGGCGGTGGCTGCCTTCAAGGCGCAGTTCGTCGCTGCGTCGGCTGCCGCCAAGGCCGCCGACCCGACTGCCACCGGCGCCGGCGAGCTCGGCGAGGCTGCCAGCAAGAAGACCCTGGCGACCGAGTGACCATGGCGATGCCCGTTCTGTCCGTGCCCGCGCTGCCGATGGCAGTGGTGCCTCCGGTTGCCGTGTGGGCGCGCCCTGCCGGCTCCGTGCCGACGGGAGGCGACCGGTAATGGCAGGCGGCCAGGAGCGAATCCTGCGCGGGCGCATCCGCAGCGTGCAGGCAACCAAGAAGATCACCCGGGCGATGGAACTCATCGCCGCAAGCCGCATCGTCAAGGCCCAGCAGCGGGTCGCTGCCGCCGAGCCCTACAGCGAGTCGATCACCGACGTGGTGAAGGATCTCGCTGCGGCCGGCGGGTCGTCGCAGTCGCTGCTGCTTGCCAGCCGGGCCGAGGTGCGCACCACGGCGTACGTGGTCATCACCGCCGACCGCGGCCTGTGCGGCGGCTACAACGCCGGCGTGCAGCGTGCCGCCGAGGGCGAGATCAAGGCGGGCGTGCTGCGCGGCAGCGACTACGCCGTCGTCACCGTCGGCCGCAAGGGACAGGGCTACTTCCGCTTCCGCGGCTACACGATCGCCAACTCGTTCGGCGGGTTCAGCGACAACCCGGCATACGCCGACGCGAAGGCCATCGGCGAGTACGTCGTCGACGCCTATCTGCGCGGCGAGTTCGACCGAGTCGAGCTGGTCTACACGCGGTTCATCTCGGCCGGCTCGCAGGAAGTGGTGCAGCGTCCGCTCGTGCCGCTCGACCGCCAGGTGGTCGAGGGCGGCGACGGCAAGACCCTCGACGCGGGCGGTACGCCGGCCGACTACGAGTTCGAGCCCGATCCCGCCACCATCCTCGACAGCCTGCTGCCGCGCTACGTCGAGGCGCGCATCTACGCCGCCCTCCTCAATGCCGCTGCCAGCGAGCACGCGTTCCGCCAGCGCGCCATGAAGAGCGCCACCGACAACGCCGAGGAACTCATCAAGAACCTCAGCCGCATCATGAACCGCGCCCGCCAGGACAGCATCACCACCGAGATCATGGAGATCGTCGGCGGCGCAGAGGCACTCGGCGGCGACGCGAAGAAGACCATCCACATCGATTTCCTCCCACTCGACGACGCGCCGTCTGCTGCGGCGAACTGACACACAAGGAAGACACGTCATGACCATGACCGAGACAGACCGCAAGGACGGCCGGGTAGTCGGCATCGCCGGCCCCGTGATCGACGTCGAGTTCCCCCGTGGCGCCCTGCCCGAGATCAACGCCGCCCTCGAGTTCACGGTGACTATCGACGGCAGCCCGGTGAAGGTGCTCGCCGAGGTCGCCCAGCAGCTGGGCGACAGCCGCGTGCGCGCCGTGTGCATGAAGCCCACCGACGGCCTCACCCGCGGCACGGCGGTGCGCAACACCGGCCACGGCATCCAGGTGCCCGTGGGCGACAAGGTGCTCGGGCACGTGTGGAACGTGTGGGGAGAGGCCCTCGACGCCGAGCCCGGCTACGCCGACTCGCTCGAGCGCTGGGACATCCACCGCGACGCCCCGGGCTTCGACACCCTCGAGCCCCGGGCGCGCATGTTCGAGACGGGCATCAAGGTCATCGACCTGCTCACCCCTTACCTGCAGGGCGGCAAGATCGGCCTGTTCGGCGGCGCCGGCGTGGG
>JBJTRF010000161.1:0-3728 GCA_046076025.1 Ilumatobacteraceae bacterium | reverse complement strand
CGAACAGCAGCAGGAAGCCGCCGAGCAGCGACGGCGCCAGCACCGGCAGGCCGATTAGGCGCCAGTACGTCCAGGTGGTGCCGCCCAGGTTGGCGCAGGCCTCGCGCCACGATTGGCGGAGCCCGTCGATGGCGGGCAGCGTGATGAGCACCATCAGCGGGATGTTGAAGTACGAGTAGACGATGACCAGGCCCAGTTGCGAACCGAGGTCGAACTCGCCGGCATAGATGTCGATGCCGAAGTACTTGAGCGCGTTGGTGAGCACGCCGGCGCGTGCGCCCAGCAGCGTGATGAACGCGAAGGCCAGCGGCAGGCCGCCCATGTTGGCGGCGACCCCACTGAACGAGGTGATCAGCCCGCGGAGCCACCGCGGGCGCGTGAGCCGGGTGGCCGCGTAGGCCAGCAGCGTGCCGAGCACCACGCCGACTGCTGCGGCGCCGGCCGAGAAGCCCACCGAGAACTTGAAGGCATCGAGGTTCTGGCCGGTGAACGCCTCGCGCATCGCATCGAGCGACCAGCCGCCGTCCTCGGTGCGCAGCGCGTCGCGGAACACGCTGATGGCCGGGACGATGAGGAACAGGCCGAGGAACCCCACGAACGGCAGCAGGCCCAACCAGGCCCACGAGCGGCGCGATGGTGCCGCTGAGCGCGCCGAGGGGGGCGCACCATCGGTGCGCCCCCCTGCGGGCAGTGCGAGATCGGTCATTCGACCGGAGTCCCGGAGCGGATCAGGCGTCCGCCACCATCGGGCCCCACTGCTCGGCGAGGGTCTCCTTCGCCGCTGCAATCTGGGCCGGGCTGAGGAAGCTCACCTGGGCGAGCAGCTCGTCCGGGGGCAGGTTGGTCTTCTTGTCGTCGGTGACGAGACCGCGCTCGGTGAGCGACACGATGCGGGCCGGCACGGCGCCGCCCTCGAGGTAGCCGAGGGCGCCCTCATCGCTGAAGATGTGCTCCATCCACAGCTTCGAGCAGGCCTGGTGCGGCGAGTCCTTCACCACGCCCTGGCCGTAGAAGCCTCCGTAGATGCCGTCGCTCGGGAAGTTCACCTCGACAGTGAGGCCAGCAGCCTCGAGGTCGGCGCGCAGACCCGGGACGTTGTAGCTCCAGTCGATGGCGATCGGCGTCTCACCCGACAGCACCGTCTCCTTGGTGACGTCGTTGGCGGCGAGGTTGCCCGAGGCCTTGAGGTCGGCGAAGAACTGGATGCCGGGCATGATGTCGTCGGCGCTGCCGCCGTTGGCGATGCTCGCTGCCATCACGGCGGCGAAGGCCGAACCGGCCTCACGCGGGTCGCCGTTGAGGGCGACGAGGCCCTTGTACTCGGGCTTCGCCAGGTCGGCGAACGTCTTCGGCGCCGTCGGCACGATCGTCGTGTTGGTGACGATGGCCATGATGCCGTAGTACGCGGCCGTCCAGTTGCTGTTGGCATCCTTCAGGCCCGCCGGGACCTCGGCGTCCGAGGTGAGGACGTACGGCTCGAAGAGGCCCTTGTCGGTCATCTCCTGGGCGATGGCCGGGCTCACGTCGACGTTGTCGGGCATGTCGGCCTGGCCGGCGAGGGTCTCGACGGCCTCCATCTCCTCCTTGGAGGACGCATCCGGGCTCGCCACCGGGTTCTCGACACCCGGGTACTTGTCGCGGAAGCTCTGGAGGATGCCCTTGTAGTTGGCCCACTCGTCGGGCAGGGCAATCAGGTTCACCTTGGCGCCGTTGTCGAGGCACTCCTGGTAGAGGGCCGCCAGCGGGTCGTCGCCGCCGCCCGCAGTGGTCTCGCTCGAGGTGTCCTGCGGTGCTGCGGTCGTGTCCGAGGTCTCCTCGCCGCCGCCGCATGCCGCCAATACGAGACTGCCGGCCATGAGGGCGGTGACGAGCCGTCGGCCCGTCGTGGAACGCTTCTTCATGTTCTCTCCCCTTGTGGTTGTGGTGGTCCGGGTGACAGGCCGCACGCTACGGCCGAGAGGTCGACACCCGGGTTGCGCGCGACCGTACCGCAGACGAACCCTTCGAATGGACACGCCTGTCGGCCGCTCAGGTGGTGGCGAGCGTCTCCGTGTGCCCGTCGACCCCGAACGCCTGGCCGCTGACGAACCGGGCCGCCGGGGATGCCAGCCAGGCGATGGCCTCGCCGATGTCGCTCGCCTCGATGAACGAGCGCATCGAGACCTGCCGGGTGTAGCCGTCGCGCACGGCCTGGGGTGCCACGCCGCGGGCCGCCGCCTCGCGGTCGATCACGCCGTCCATTCGAGGGCCCGAGACCGATCCCGGGCAGATCGCGTTCACCCTGATGCCCTCGGGGCCGAGTTCCATCGCCCAGGTCTTGGTGAGCCCGATCACGCCCCACTTCGCCGCCGCATACGGCGACCGGAGGGGAAAGCCGAACAGCCCGGCGGTCGACGAGATGTTGACGATCGAGCCCGGCCGCTCGCGCAGCATCGGCACGGCGAGCCGGGTGCAGCGGAACATGCTGCCGAGGTTGACCCGCACGCAGTCGTCGAACGCCTCGGGATCCATGTCGTCGACGGCGGCGGTGGGGCCGGCTACGCCGACATTGTTGACGAGCAGGTCGAGACCACCGAGTTGTTCGCGCACGGCAGCGAAGAGGCGCTCGACGTCGGCGGTCTTCGACACGTCGGCGACGACGTCGGGGGCAGTGTCGGGGTTGGCGTCGGTGACGAGCACGGTGGCGCCGTCGCGGCGGAGGCAGGCCACGGTGGCGGTGCCGATGCCCTGTCCTCCCCCGGTGACGAGTGCCCGGAGCCCACGTAGGGGTAGCTCGGCCATGTTGCTCCTTTCGGTGACGGCGGGATCGTACTATCTTGTTCCTGACTGGCCGTTCAGGTAACTCGCATTGACGCCCTGCGCTGTTCGCAGAGCATGATTGCGATCACGCCGAGCACACCGACCGGCCAGCGAGACTCGATCCTTCACCACCACACGGGAGCACCGCAATGAACTGGGATGTGTTCATCACCTGCGCCGTCACCGGCGCCGGCGCCACCACGAACAAGAGCCCGCACGTGCCGGTCTCGCCGCAGCAGATCGCCGAGTCGGCCATCGACGCCGCCAAGGCCGGCGCCGCCGTGGTGCACATCCACGTGCGCGACCCAGAGACCGGTGTCGGCAGCCGCAAGACCGAGTACTACGCCGAGGTGGTCGAGCGCGTGCGCGCCGCCGACGTCGACGTGGTCCTCAACCTCACCGCCGGCATGGGCGGCGACCTGGTCCTCGGCGGCGACGAGACGGTGCTGCCCCCCAATCCCGACGGCACCGACATGGCCGGCGCCACCGAACGCCTCGACCACGTGCGCACCCTGCTTCCCGAGATCTGCACGCTCGACTGCGGCACCATGAACTTCGCGTCGGGCGGCGACTACATCATGGTGAACACCCCCGCCGTGCTCCGCAGCATGGCGAGGCAGGTCCAGGAGCTCGGCGTGCGGCCCGAGCTCGAGGTCTTCGACACCGGCCACCTGGTGCAGGTGAAGGAAATGGTGCGCGACGGCCTGCTCGACGACCCGGTGATGATCCAGCTCTGCATGGGCATCGCCTACGGCGCGCCCGACGACCCCAACACCTTCATGGCACTCGTCAACAACCTGCCAAACGACTGCGTGTTCTCGGCCTTCTCGATCTCGAAGATGCAGCTGCCGTTCGTGGCCATGGCCGCGCTCGCAGGCGGCAACGTGCGCGTCGGCCTCGAGGACAATCTCTATGCGGGCCCCGGCCAG
>JBJTRF010000160.1:0-3376 GCA_046076025.1 Ilumatobacteraceae bacterium | reverse complement strand
TTGCGTTCTCGGTGACGTCGGACTCGTCGGTGGAGGCGACGGCGCCTGCCGGTGTGGTGGGCACGGTGCAGGTGCGGGTGGTGACGCCGGGTGGGACGTCGTCGGCGGATGGGACGGGCAACGACTACCGCTACTTCGCTGTGCCGAACGCGGTCAGCGTGTCGCCCGGCGTTGGTCCCATCACGGGCGGCACGTCGGTGACGATCACGGGCACCAACCTCGACGGCGTCACCAAGGTCAGCTTCGGCGCGGTCGACGTCACCGCCTTCTCGACGGTGACCGACACGTCGATCACCCTGACGACGCCGGCCGCCGCCAAGGGCATCGTCAACGTGACGGTGACGACACCGGGCGGCGTCTCGACCGTGGCGAACGGGTTCCGCTTCTTCGCCCGTCCGACTGTCGCCAGCGTGGCACCGGCCAGGCTGCCGCTGGGTGGCGGCTCGATCACGATCACCGGCACCAACCTGGACGGCGTCACCAGCGTGCTGCTGGGAGCCGTTGCCGTCAGCACCTTCACGACCGTCACCGACACGTCGATCGTGCTCACCGCCCCGGCCCGCGCCGTGGCAGCGACCGTCGACGTCGAGGTCACCACGCCGGGCGGCAGCTCCGACATCACCGGCACGGCCGACAACCTCCGCTTCGTCGCCGAGCCGACGATCGCCACGATCTCACCGGCGGTGGGCCCGCTCGCTGCCGGCACCGCGGTGACCATCACCGGCACCAATCTCGTCGACGTCACGTCGGTCTCGTTCGGGGGCGTTGCGGCCACCGACCTCTCCGTGACCTCCGAGACGACGATGACGGTGAAGGCGCCGGTGAGGGTGACTGCTGGCTCGGTCGAGGTGTCGGTCGTCGCCGTGGGCGGCACGGCGTCGCGCGCCGACGGGTACCGGTACTACGCACTGCCGACAGTGGCCGGTCTCTCGGTGCAGCAGGGTCCGGTCGCCGGCGGCACGTCGGTCGCGATCACCGGCACCAACCTCGAGGGCGTCACGAAGGTCTCGTTCGGCTCGGTCGAGGTCACCTCGTTCGCCTCGGTCACCGACACCGAAATCGTGCTCTCCACCCCTGCTGTCGCCCAGGGCACGGTCGACGTTACGGTCACCACGCCGGGCGGCACGTCGTCGGCATCTGGTACGGCCAACGACTTCACGTTCTTTGCCGTGCCCGCCGTGACCAGCCTCGTGCCCGCCAAGGGCGCCGCCGCCGGCGGCACGACGGTGGTCATCAACGGCACAGGCCTCCTGGGCGCCACGTCGGTGACATTCGGCGGGGTCGCCGCCACCAGCTTCACCGTCGACAGCGCCATCAAGATCACGGCGGTGGCGCCTGCCGTCGCAGCCGGCACGGTCGACGTCGTCGTTGCCAACCCGATCGCGACGTCGACGACAGCGGACACTGTCGACGACTTCACCTACTGGGCGGCGCCGACGGTGACGGGCCTCACGCCCGCTGCCGGCCCGCTAACGGCCGGCACCTCGGTCGTCATCGCCGGCACCAACTTCGACGGCGTCACCTCGGTCACCTTCGGCGGCGTGCCGGCGGCGATCACGTCGTCGTCGCTGACCTCGCTGACGGTGACGGCACCGGCCGGCAGCGCAGGCCCTGTCGACGTGCGCGTCACGGCGACCGGCGGCATCTCGGCGAACACCGTGGCTGACGACTTCACCTACTACGCGGTGCCCGCAGTCACCTCGCTGTCGCCGGCGGCGTCGCTGCTCGCCGGCGGCGGCACCGTCACAATCACCGGCACGTCGCTCGCAGGCGCGACGGCGGTGCGGTTCGGCTCGACCTCCACCACGTTCACCGTCGTGTCGGCAACGCAGATCACCGCCGACATACCGGCCGGCACGCTCGGGAAGGTCGACGTGACGGTGATCACGCCGGGCGGTACCAGCGCCACCGGCGGCACCGGCGACGACTTCACGTACTTCGACACGCCGACCGTTAGCGCGCTGTCGCCTGTGAAGGGCCCGGCGGCAGGCGGCAACACGGTGACCATCACTGGCACGAACCTGCTGGGCGTCACGTCGGTGTCGTTCGGCGGCACGGCAGCGACGGGCCTCGTGGTGAACTCGTCGACGCAGGTCACCGTTACTGCGCCGGCAGGAGTGGGCGGCACCACGGTCGATGTCACCGTCTCCAACCCGGTCGCCACCTCGTCGACGGCGGGCACCCTCAACGACTACGCCTACTGGTCGGCGCCCACGATCACCTCGATCGCACCGGCCGCCAGCGTCGCGGCGGGCGGCATCGACGTCGTCATCACCGGCACGAACTTCGACGGCGTGTCCGGAGCCGCCGCGGTGAAGTTCGGCAGCGTCAACGCCACGAGCTATACCGTGAACTCGCTCACCCAGATCACCGCCAGGGTGCCCGCCGGCACGGCCGGCTCGAAGGTGGATGTCACGGTCGTCGCAACGGGTGGCACGAACGCAAACACCGCAACTGACGACTTCATCTACTACGGCACGCCCACGGTGACGTCTATCGCTCCGTCGACTGGCCCCTCCACCGGCGGCACCATCGTGGTGGTCACCGGTACCAACTTCTGGGGTGCCAGCAGCGTGCGCTTCGGCACGCTCGAGGCCACCTTCACGGTGAACTCGGCAACGCAGATCACCGCCGTGACGCCCAACGGCGTCACCCAGAACAGCGTCGTTCGAGTCGCGAACCCGGCCGGCCTTGCGGGCACCGGTGGCTCGTTCAAGGTGAACGGCGTCGGTGCCGCAGCGGTGACGGCAGTATCGCCCACGTCGGCGTCCACGGCAGGCGGTGCCACGATCCGCATTACCGGCACCGACTTCACCACCCTGATGGGCGTCACCGTGCGCGGCGTGGCAGCCACCTCGGTCACGGTGCTCTCGGACACCTCGGCAGACATCGTCGTGCCAGCCACCATCACAACCGGCACGGCGAACATCGTGGTGACCAACTCCACGGGTACGGCGTCGACAGCGTTCTCCGGGTTCTCGTACACGGCGCCGGTGCCGACCGTCACGTCGCTGTCAGTGAACACTGGACCCACCACGGGCGGCACCTCGGTCACGATCACGGGTACCGGCTTCGTCACCGGAGCCACGGTGGCCTTCGACGGCCTAGCGCCGGTGACGGCAACCGTCTCATCGCCGACCTCGCTGACAGTGACGTCGCCGTCGACGATCACGCCCGGAGCGGTCGACGTGACGGTAACCACCTCGGGCGGCACCTCGTCGGCAACGGGGACTACGGATGACTTCACCTACGTGGCGGTGGCGCCGACGCTGGTGTCGGTGTCGCCGGTGTCGGGCACGACGGCGGGCAACACGCTGGTGACGCTGACGGGCACCGGGTTCATCACGGGTGCGTCGGTGGCCTTCGGCGGGGTGGC
>JBJTRF010000159.1:0-17507 GCA_046076025.1 Ilumatobacteraceae bacterium | reverse complement strand
TACTACATCGAGATGGACCCGGGCCTCGCCAACGCCGACGACTCGATGCTCGCCGACCAAATGGCGGAGGCCGACTGGGTGCTGCTCACCGGCTTCTGGGACGGCTGGGTCGAGCCGAACACCTCGGTCGACATCGGGAATCCAGCACCGATGGACGTGCTCGCCGAGCAGTTCTGCCTGGTGCGCGAGTACCCCGAGGGGCTTGTCGAGCTCTACCGACGCTGCCGGTGAGCGAACGCGGCCCAGCGGTCGGCGAGCCCCCACCGCGTCACGAGTCTCATCGACTCGACGATGATGCGACCCGACATCTTCGACTGCCCCGCCCGCCGCTCGCGGAAGGTGATCGGCACCTCGACGATGGACGCCCCCGACGAGCGAAGACGGCGGAGCATCTCGGTGAGGAAGGCGTAGCCCTCGGCTGTCGTTGCATCTGGACGCGCCGCACGGAGGGCCGGGGTGCGATAGGCGCGGAAGCCCGACGTGCAGTCGCGCACATCCAGGCGGAGCGCGAGGGCGGTGTAGCGGTTTCCCCAACGCGAGAGCAGGCGGCGCTGCACTGGCCAGTCGACCACGCCCCCGCCAGCCACGTATCGCGACCCCACCGCCACGTCGGCACCCGCCTCGAGGCAGCGGATCATCGCGGGCACCACTCCGGGATCGTGCGAGAAGTCGCAGTCCATGGTGACCACGGCGTCGTATCCTCCGGCGTCGGCCTGCGCAAATCCGGCTCGATACGCCGAGCCGAGGCCCAGCTTGCCGGTGCGGTGCATCACGACGATCGAGCCGAGCCTGCCCGCAGCCTCCTCGGCGAGAGCCCCCGTGCCGTCAGGGCTGTCGTCGTCGATCACGATGATGTCGGCATCCGGGGCCGATGCGCGAAGTGCCTCGAGCATCGGCACGATGTTGTCGCGCTCGTCGTAGGTCGGAAGGAGCACCACGGCGCGCACGGGCGTCGACTGTACCGTCCCCGCAGCGCGCAGGAGCCGATGGCGTCGAGCCTCGCCGCTCGGGAGGCGCGACGGCAGCCACGACTACGCTGGCCCCGCATGCGGCAGCTCACCACCCCCAGTGTCGTCGTGGGGCCCTTCGCCGAGCGACTGCTCGCCCGCGACCTTCCCCACGTGGCCCCCGACCGGCGGGCAGCAGCGGTCGAGGTCGTCGTTGCCCGGGTCGACGGCCTGCCGAGCGTCACGAGGGCGGGAGCCCTCCTCATCGGTGCCGTACACCGCCTGCTGCTGGCGGCACCCGCGACGGCGGCGCTCAGCGATCTGCTGGCGCGCCTGCCACTGCCCTTCGTCGGCGACTACCCGAGGCTGGTGCGGTCGTTGGCGTACGCATCTATCTGGGAGCGCTGGCCCGACACGCCCGTGTCGCCGGGATGAGGCCGTCCGTCGCGCTGCACGCCCTCGGCGCCCATGAGCGCTGCGAGGTCCTCGTTGTCGGCTCCGGGCCGGGTGGCGCCACGACCGCGGCGCTGCTCGCCGAGGCCGGACTCGACGTCCTCGTCCTCGAGGAGGGACCGTGGGTCGAGCAGGGTGAGGTGCCGCCGTTCTCCCTCAGTCAGATGGAGCGCCAATACCGCTCTGGGGGCGTCACGGTGGCACTCGGGATGCCGTCGATCGCCTACACCGAGGGTGCCTGCGCCGGCGGCGGCAGCGAGGTGAATAGCGGCCTGTACTGGCGGCCTCCCTTCGACGTCCTTGATCGCTGGCGACGCGACTTCGACATCGCCGACCTCGATCTCGACGAGATCGGGCTGATCGCCGATGAAGTCGAGGCAGCCCTCGACGTGTCATTCGTGCCCGGGCAGGCGTCGGCGCAGAGCCAGGTGCTGTCGAGGGGCGCGGCACGCCTCGGCTGGCGCCACGGCGAGATACCGCGGTGGATGCGCTATGCGGACGACGCTGGTCGCAGCGGCCAGCGCCGCAGCATGACCGTCACCTATCTGCCGAGGGCAGTCGCTGCCGGCGCCAAGCTCGCCGTCGGGTGCCGCGTCAGCCGACTCGAGCGCCACGGAGCCCGCTCCGGCACCGCGCACGTGCGACGGGCAGACGGCAGCGCTAGCACGATCGAGTACCGCGACGTGTTCGTGTGTGGTGGCGCGATACAGACTCCTGCGCTGCTGCAGCGCTCGGGTCTCAAGCGCAACATCGGCATGTCGCTCGCCGTCCATCCGACAGTGAAACTCGCGGCGCGCTTCGGCGACGAGATCAACGTCATCGACGATGTTCCCGTGCACCAGGTCAAGGAGTTCGCACCCGACCTCTCGTTCGGCGGATCAGCGAGCCACCCCGGCCTCCTCGCACTCGCTCTCCTCGACCACTGGCGCGAGTTCCGGTCGGCGCTCCGCGATTGGGAACGACTCAGCGTCTACTACGCAGCAATCACGAGCGAGGGCCGCGGACGGGTCTTGGCACTGCCCGGCGTGAGGGATCCACTGGTCACCTACTGGCTCACAGGCCGCGATCGACGCCTCCTCGCCAGCGGACTGTCACGACTGGCACTACTGCTGCTCGAGGCAGGAGCCGACGAGGTATACCCGTCGTTTCGCGGTGCGCCGACCGTGCGCCGCCGCCGCGACCTCGCGGAGATGTCAGAGCGTTTCGCGGTCTCGAAGGCCAGCGTGATGACAGTGCACCTGTGCTCGACGGTGCCGCTCGGCGAGCATGCGACGTGCGGCGCAGACTCGTTCGGCAGGGTGCACGACACCGACAACGTCTACGTGAACGACTCGTCGCTGCTCCCGACCGCTCCCGGCGTCAACCCGCAGGCGTCAGTGATGGCCTTCGCCGTCCGGAACGCCCGCAGGTACCTTGAGGCCCGCCGATGAGCGCCGACACCACTCCCCTGCCCGGGGTCGCCGACTGCATGGTGATCACCGGGTCCGCCGGCTGGCTCGGCCGCGCCCTCGTTGCACGCATGGCACCACTCGACCTTCGCCTCCGACTCCTGGTCCACTCGCAGGCGGAGGCTGCTGCGGTGGCAGCGGCAACCGATCGGGCCTCCGCGACCATCGAGATCGTCATCGGCGACATCAGCCGTCCGACGACAGCCCGTCGCCTCTTCCACGGCCTTCCCGCTGCGCCCATCGTGGTGCACGCCGCAGGCGTCATTCATCCACGCCGCGTGCGCGACTTCACCGCCGTCAATGCCGATGGGGCGCGTCACGTGCTGCGGGCTGCCGCCGATCACGGCGTTCGCCGATTCGTCCACGTCTCGTCGAACAGCCCCGTCGGCGTCAACGCCCATCCGGGCGATGTCTTTCGCGCCGACGAGCCATATCGTCCCTATCTCGGATACGGCCACTCGAAGATGATCGCCGAGATCTCCGTCGCCGAGGCTGCGGCCACTGGTCTCGACACGGTCGTCGTGCGGCCGCCGTGGTTCTACGGCCCCTACCAGCCACCACGTCAGACGACGTTCTTCAGGCTGGTGCGGAGGGGACGGTTTCCCGTGGTCGGCGACGGACGGCAGCGGCGGTCGATGGTGTTCGTCGACAACCTCGTCGACGGCATCCTGCTCGCCGCCTCGTCGACGGCGGCCCGGGGGCGCACCTACTGGGTCGCCGACGAGCGGCCCTACGAGGTCGGCGAGATCGTCGAGACGGTCGGGCGGGCCCTTCGCGACGAAGGCCTCGACGTACGCCATCCCGGCCGTCCTCTGCCTGCAGTCGTCGGCGCGCTCGCCGAGCGGGCCGATCGCATCCTGCAGTCGGTCGGCGTCTACCAGCAGCAGATTCATGTCCTCGGCGAGATGGACAAGACCATCGCCTGTGACATCTCGCAGACCACTGCCGATCTCGGCTACCGGCCTGCCGTGGCCCTGTACGAGGGCATGCGGCGCAGCATCAGGTGGTGCCTCGACTCGGGTCTCGAGCTGTGACCAGGGTTCTCGTCACCGGCGGCCACGGCTACTTCGGATCGCTGCTCGCCGACCACCTGCGCAGAAACGGCGACACCGTGCGGGTGCTCGACATCGTGGCCGCCGATGCCCCGACCGGTGAGGAGTGCGTCATCGGCGACATCCGCGACCCGAAGGCGGTCCGAGACGCCGTGGACGGCTGTGAGGTCGTGTACCACAACGTGGCACAGGTGCCGCTCGCCCGAGATCCCCAACTGCTGCGAACCGTGAATGTCGATGGCACCGCGGTGCTGCTCGACGCCTGCCGTGACGCCGGCGTGGCCAAGGTGGTGCACACCTCGTCGAGCGCAGTCTTCGGCGTCCCGGACTCGAATCCGGTCCTGCCCTCCACGGTCCCCCAGCCGGTGGAGGACTACGGCAGGGCGAAACTCGCTGCCGAGTGGGCGTGCCTCGAGGCCGCCCGGCAGGGTCTCGATGTCACCATCGTTCGCCCGCGAACCATCCTCGGGCACGGACGACTCGGGATCTTCGGCATTCTCTTCGACTGGGTTGCCGACGGCGCCGACATCTTCGTCCTCGGCGACGGCTCGAACCGCTATCAGTTCGTCCATGCCGACGACCTGGCCGACGCCTGCCGACGTGCCGGTGCGTCGTCGGGCCCTGCCCTGCTCAATGTCGGCACGGACCGCTTCGGCACGATGCGCGAGACCCTCGAGGCGCTCTGCGATCACGCTGGAACCGGCTCCCGCGTCCGCTCGCTGCCCGCACGGCCGGCGGCAGCCGTCATGCACGCCGCTGCAGGTCTCCGACTTGCCCCGTTTGCGCCGTACCACTGGCTGATGTACTCGCGGTCGCTGTGGTTCGACACGCAGCACGTCACCGATCTGATCGGATGGACAGCGCGTTCGTCGAATGCGGAGATGATGGCCGACAGCTACGACTGGTTCCTCGGCAATCGACGTGCCGCAACGGCGGCGGGACGTTCGCACCACCGCACCACGGCCAGGCAGGGCGCGCTCCGGCTGGTCAAGCAGGCGACGCGGCTCCTGCCCCGCTAGCCCTGCCGCCGCACCACCTCGGCGTGCAGCACCCGCAGCAGTCCGAGTGCCGACGCGTCCCACGTCAGCGTGGCCGCACGCCGTACAGCCGCATCGGCAAGGCGACCACGGCGGTCGTGGTCGGCGAGCATTCCTGCGATCGCCGTGCCGAGCCGCTCGACGGGCACGAGGTCTCCGGTCACTCCGTCGACCACGCTGCTGCGATGCCCGTTGATGTCGGTGGCGACCGCCGGAGTTCCGCATGCCGCCGCCTCAGTCATCGACAGTCCCCAGCCCTCAGCCAGCGATGCGCTGGCGACGATCCATGCCCGCTGGTAGTGCTCGACGAGCTGGCGTCGATCGAGATGTCCCGTGAACGTCACCCACTCAGATGCCTGATGGGCGCGCACATGTGCCTCGAGCGCGGGACGCGTCGGCCCGTCACCCACGAGGACGAGTCGCAGGTCAGGTATCGCGCGGCGAGCCTCGACGGCGGCGTCGATGAGCAGGTGGTGTCGCTTCACCGGTGCCATGCGGGCGACGCACACCACGGTGGGCTCGGCGGCCTTGCGCTCACCGATGCAGAACTCGGCGTCGATGCCATTGTTCACCGCCGTGACCGTCTCGGCGCGGAAGCCCAGGCCGAGCAGCTCACCGCGCGTCGAGTCGCTCGGCGTCACCACCCGTGTCCGCCGGTAAAAGGGCGGGGCAACCGACGCCTCGACGATCCGACCGACGGCAGCCATCGGGCGAGGCAGCACCTGGTCCCACATCGGCCCGTGCACGTGATGGATGAACGTGATATTCGGCCTGCGGCACCACAGCGGCGACATCCACGGCACGCCATTCCACACCTCGACGAGCGCGTCGTACCGTCCCATCCTGCCGAGCACTTCGCTGACCGCGGTCCGGGGGAACACTGACATCCGTCCCCCGCGCCGAATCACCCGGTAGCCGTTCCGCACGTCCTCGTCGGCGTGGCCGCGTGCATGCGAGGTGCGATGTAGCACGTCGAGCCCCGCATCAGACCAGCGGCGCATGAAGTGATCGGCGTGCACCTCGCTGCCACCCGCATCGGGGTCGTCGAGGTCACGCCAGGCGAGAACGTGCACCCGCTGCACATTCCGCGCCCGGAGGTCGTCTGCCAGGTCGCCGAGTGTCAGCCCGTCGGTGCCGGAACCTCCGGTGCCGTGCGACTCGGCGATCTCCGACATGCAGTCAGCCCAGCGGCAGCCGGCGCCACACGACTGCCGGAAGGTGGCGGAGGACAGCGAACACCGCCTGCAGCAGCGGTGGCGCCCAGACCATGCGGCGGCGACGTCGCAGGCCTCGCGCCACCACCGAGGCCACGGCCTCCGGGGTGGTGGCGAGCGGGGCTGGCGGCATGCCCGCCGTCATCGACGTGCGAACGAATCCCGGCCTCACCACCATCACGTGCACTCCCTCACCGGCGACACGGTCGCCGTAGCCCTGCGCAAAGCCGTCGAGTCCGGCCTTGGTGCCCCCGTACACCGGGTTCGAGGAGCGAACCCGCTCGCCGGCGACGCTGCTGAGCACGACGATGGCCCCGTGTCCCTGGTGACGCATGCGCTCGCCTGCTGCGACCGTCGCGGCCACTGCCGAGCCCATGTTCACCTCGACCAGCCGAGCAGCAGCCGCTGGATCGGTGCACGTCACTGCGGCCTCACCGAGGACGGCCTGGGCGACGATCACGAGGTCGATATCGCCGTGCCGCTCGGATGCCGCTGCCATCACCCGGGCTGCGGCACTGTGATCGGTGGCCTCGTAGCCGACCACGTCGACCTGAAGTCCACCGTGCCGGAGTCCGGTCGCCTCCCGCTCGCCGCGGGCAATGTCCCTGCAGGCGAGGATGACGGCGCGGGTGGCTGGCGCCACCAGCTCGCGGACGATGGCTAGGCCGATGTCGCTCGTACCGCCGAGCAGGACGATCGTCTCGGGCTCACCGAGTGCGCTGTGCATGGTTCGGTCTCCGCCAATCAACTCAGTCGAGCAGGCCCAGTCGCCTGCCGAGATCACTCTGCCACCGTCCCTGCGGGTCGGCTGTCGCCCTCACCTGCCGCCACTCGGCAAGCCGCGGATAGCCGCGTTCGATCGCTGCCCGAGTCGTGCACGAGTCCTTCGCGAAGTAATGCCGGCCGCCAGCGTCGAGCACGATGTCGTCGAGGCTGTGCAGCAGTCCGGCAAGCCCGGGTGACGAGGCAGGCACGTCGAGCGCGAGGGTCCATCCGGCACGCGGAAAACTCAGCGGCGCCGGATTCGCCGCACCGAGGCGCTTCAGAACCGCGAGGAAACTCGTGATCCTGCTGTCGGAGAGCCGCTCGACTACCGTTCGGACAGCGGCTTCCTCGCCGAACGGTACCACGAACTGGTACTGCACCATGCCTCGAGCGCCATAGAGGCGGTTCCATGAGCCGACGAGGTCGAGCGGATGGAAGAACGCCGAGATCGACTGCACCTCGTCGACCCGGTGGCGAGGTGCCCGCCTGAACCAGAATTCGTTGAATGCCGCCACGCTGATGCGGTTGAGCACTCCCTGCCGCGGCACGAGAGGCGGTACCGACGCCACCTGTCGGGGGCTGAAGCCGAGCGGATCGTCACGATCGCTGGCGTCAAGTTGCGCGAGCGGCGCGTGATCGCCTCGGGTCAGCACGCTGCGCCCCATGCTGCGGCCACGGGCCATCAGGTCGATCCAGGCGACGCTGTATCGAAACCTGTCGTCGTCTGCGTTCATCGCGTCCATGAGCGCGTCGAGGTCGTCTATCCGCGAGGTGTTCACCGACATCCGACTCGTCTCGATCGGCGTCAGCCGGACCGTCGCGTCGAGGATCGCACCGGTGAGTCCCATGCCGCCGACCGTCGCCCAGAACAGCGGCATCGACGGGTCGATCACCTCGGTGCCTCCATCGGCACGCATCAGCGTCATTCTCGACACGTGCGAGCCGAACGAGCCGTCGACATGGTGGTTCTTGCCGTGGACGTCGCTTGCGATCGCACCGCCCACCGTCACGAATCGGGTCCCCGGGGTCACCGGAACGAACCATCCGGCGGGGATGATCGCCCTCATCAGCGCGTCGAGCGACGTCCCGGCAGACACTGTGACCTCTCCGCCGACGATGGCCGGTGATGCCGAGTCCTCGGCCAGGGTGAGCACCAGACCGCCGGCGTTCTGCGCGGCGTCGCCATACGAGCGCCCAAGGCCGCGCACCAGTGCCCCGCGTGTGCCGCATCGCGCCACCTCGACGCGCATCGACGCTGCGTCGACCTGGCGCACCTCAGCCACCGACGGGTTCGTGCGGCCCCAGCCGACCAGCGAGGCGCTCGTGACGCCGGGTGCCGCCATCAGTACGGCCACTCCGGTTCGCGGCGCAGCACCGCCCGCGCTGCGGGTGCGAGCCGCGCCGCGATGATCGACTTCACGAGGAGGTTCTTCGCCCACCACGGCAGTGAGCCGGCGATGCGACATGCGTTGGCGGCACGCGCCGCCACACCTCTCGGCAGGTCAGCGGTGAACTCGGCAAGCGAACGCGACCTGCCGACATACCGGAACCGGGACGAGAACAGGAGCTCGGAAAGAATTGCCAGCGTGACACCGACCGACGAGAACGAGTCGTGCACTGCCATCGTCCCGCCCGGCACCACCCGCCTGCCCCAGTCGCGGATATCGGCACGAGCTGGCCCGAATCGGTGGGCGCCGTCGACATAGAGGAAGTCAACGGGGCCGTGCACCTCGCCGAGCGCCGCATCGCTGAACATCCTGAGGTGGCGAACTCGGTCGGCGACGCCGGCGGCGGCAAGGTTCGCCCTGAACGCCTCGTTGTCCGACTGCGCCTCCACGGCGAATCCCTCGATTTCGTTCGGCCCGCGGTCGTTGCCGGCATGGGGGTCGATGGCAACCACGTCGACGCCAGCGTCGGCGGCCGAGGCCAGCACGATCGTGCTGCGGCCGCGGAACGAGCCGATCTCGACGATCCGGCCTCCGGCCCGCACCCGGGCTGCCGCTGCGAAGAGCAGCCCCGCCTGCCCGGTGGTGAGCCATCCGTCGACGCCGTCGATCGTGTCGAGGACGCGCTCGAGGGAGGGAGGGGACGGCTCAGCCTGCATAGACACCAGCCGCGAATACTGCCAGCCACGCCGCGCCAAGCACCTGCATCACCCGGTCGGAGGCGAAGATCTCCTCGGGGGCCGAGCCGTGGCCCTGTTCGAGGACCAGCAGGTAGCGCAGCAGGGCCATCGCCATCGGAATGATCGACAGTTCGTAGAACGGCAGTGTCGCCCCGGAGATCTCCCGGGCCTCGAACGCCCACAGGCAGTACGTGACAAGCGCTGCGGTGACGCTGGCCGTGACGACCGTCTGCAGGTAGCCCGCCGTGTACGCGCCCAGGCTGGGCCGAACGTCGGCAGCACCGTCGCCGAGTTCGCGCAACTCGGCGAACCGCTTGCCGGTGACGATGAACAGCGAGCCGAACGACGTGAAGAGCACGAACCACGTGCTCATGTCGACCCCCGATGCCTCTGCCCCGGCCATCGCCCGCAGGACGAAGCCGGCTGCCACCACCACGAGGTCGACGACGGCAATGTGCTTCAGCCCGAGGCTGTAGGTGGTGGTGAGCACGACATACAGGGCCACGACGAGTGCCGTGGGCAGGTTCAGTGACGCTGCGAGTGCAACTGAGCCTGCGAGCAGCACCACGGCGACCGTCACGGCAAGCGGCAGCGGAATCTGCCCGCTGGCAATCGGACGATGCCGCTTCACCGGATGTCGCGCATCGGCGTGCCGGTCGTGAATGTCGTTCCAGTAGTACGTGCCGCTGCTTGCGAGGCAGAAGGCGATGAACGCGAGCAGTCCGGTTCGCAGCGCAGCCGGATCGTCGAGCAGGCCAGCAGCTCCGGGGGCGGCGAGCACCAGCACGTTCTTCAGCCACTGGCGGGGACGGGCTTCGACGAGGAGTGCCCTCAGCATGCGCCACCTCCTGCAGGTACGGCAGGCACCGCCATCCGGCCCACGAGCATCGGATGGTCGGCCCGCGCCAGCAGTTCGCGGTCGCCGCTGCTGTCGCCGTACGCCCACAGCGATGCCGCCGTGATGCCACGGTCGGCGAGCCACGACTCCAGCCGCCGCACCTTCTCCGCAGCGCGGCAGTTGCCGCCGTCGAGACCATCGGCGAACTCGCCGTCACCGGTGGTGCCCGGCTCGGTGCACAGCACGCCGTCGACGCCGAGCCGACGGCCGAGCGGCCGGAGGTACTGGCCGAGCGAGGCAGACACCAGCACCACGAGATGCCCCGACTGCTGGTGCCACCGGAGCCGCGCGACCGTGTCGGACCGGAGCCAGCGGTCGTGCACCTCGGCGGCGAACGACTCGCCCACCCGCTCGACATCGGCGACGCGTCTGCCGCGCAGCACGCCGCCGACGACAATTGCCTTCAGACCGTCGCGGTCGCGCCTGGCGACCGACACCGCCGAGTGCGCAGCCCGACGGCCGAGGGCCGCGGCCACGCTCCCCCAGCCGCCTACGCGGACCAGGAATGGCACCACGCAGTCGCGAACCGTCAGCGTCCCGTCGACGTCGAATGCCGCAACGTCGACGACAGCAGCGCCGCTGCTCATCGGAGCGCCTCGATTGCGTCCCAGAAGTCCGGCCAGCTCTTCGACACCACGTCCGGGTCTTGGATGACCACGTCGCCGGCACCGAGTGCGAGCAGGGCGAATGACATCGCCAGTCGGTGGTCGTGATGCGTCGACAGCGTTGCGGGACGCATTCGCTGCGGGTGGACGACGAGGCCGTCCGGGCGCTCCTCGGCGCCGACGCCCGCCTTGCGCAACTCGCTGCACAGGTCACCGATGCGGTCGCTCTCCTTGGCGCGGATGAAGCCCACGCCGTGGATCTCGGTGGTGCCCTCTGCGAATGCGGCGACGACGGCGAGCGTCGGCACGAGATCCGACATGTCGCGCATGTCGACGCCCACGCCTCGAAGGGGGCCTCGCCGGCTCACCGTGGTACCGACGCTGTCCTGGCGGACATCGCAGCCCATTCGCCCGAGAACGTGGCAGAAGGCGGCATCCCCCTGCACCGACGACGCAGTGAGTCCCTCGACCAGCACCTCGCCGCCGCAGATGGCGGCGAGCGCCAGTGGATAGCCGGCCGACGACGCATCGGGTTCGATCTCGAAGCGACAGGGACGGTACGAGCCCCTCGGCACCGTCACGATGCGGTCACCGATCTCGACCTCTCCGATGCCGAATGCCGCCATCACCGCTGCCGTCATGCGAACGTACGGCCGCGACACCAGTGGCGTCGACAGGCGGATGCGCAGCCCACCCGGCAGCATCGGGCCAATGAGCATCAGCGCCGACAGGAACTGGCTGCTCACATCGCCCGAGAGGCTGATCTCGTCGATGTCGGACGACGGGGGTCCCTGCACCACGACCGGCAGGTGACCCGCGCCGTGCGGCGTCGACACCGACACTCCGAGACGTCGGAGCGCATCGTGCAACGGCCCCATCGGACGCGATCGCAGCGGCCCTTCCCCGTCGACGGTGCACGGACCGGCGACCAGCGCCGCAACTGCCGTCATGAACCGAGAGGTGGTGCCGGCGAGTCGGGCGTCGAGCACGACCGGCCCGCGTCGGGCCCGCGAGAGCCCGCCCTGGACGACCACGCCGTCGGCATCGCGCTCGACCTCGAGGCCCAGCGCGTCGATGCAGTCGAGCATCGCTGCCGTGTCGTCGCCGTCGGACAGGCCGAGTACCGTGCTCTCTCCCTCGGCGAGCACAGCGCACACCAGTGCCCGGTTGGCGATGCTCTTCGAGCCAGGCACCCGCATCCGTGCGCGGACGGGCGCCCCGAGCGGGGCGATTCGCTGGACGACCATCCTCAGCCGAGCCGGTGCACCGACGGGCGGAAGCCCCGGGCCGTGAGTCCGCCGCGATACAGGTCGGCGGATGCGAGGTCGACGAGGACCACGGCGACGCCGCGGTCTCCTTCAGCGGAGTGGACCACCTCGAAGCTGGCGATGTTCACCCCGAGGTCGGCGGCAAGCGTGAAGATCTCGGCCGCGCCGCCGGGGCGGTCGAGGATGGGAATCCTCACCTCGGCCAGCTGATCGGGCCGGGCGCCGCGCACCGGAAGGTTGGCCCGCGCCTCCCTGGCACGGGTGAGACGCCGGTGCAGGCCATCGCGGTCGTCCTCGGCCACGGTGGCCCGCACCTCGCTGAGGCTCCGGATCAGCCCGTCGAGACCGGCGACGATGGCGGCGCTGTTCTGGGCGCAGATGTCGAGCCAGATCGCCGGATGCCCGCTGGCGATCCGGGTCATGTCGCGGAATCCCCCGGCCGCAAGCCGCAGCAGCGAGGCGTGCTCCTCGGCCCGTTCGCTCGCCATGGTCATCAGGCTCGCCGCCACGAGGTGCGGTACGTGGCTGATGACGGCGACGGTCTCGTCGTGGCGCTCGGGACTCATCGCCACCACGTCGGCACCGAGTTCGGCAACGACGCCGGCGACCGTGGCGAAGGTGTCGTCGGCCGTTGCCGCAGACGGGGTGAGCACCCAGGTCGCCCCCTCGAACATGGCGGCATCGGCACCGTCAAGCCCCTCCAATTCGCTGCCCGCCATCGGATGGCCGCCGACGAATCGGGGGTCGTCGACGTCGGCCACCGCCGACTTCACGCTGCCGACGTCGGTGACCAGTCCCGACGTCTCGGCAAGGGCCCGCTTCACCTGATCGACGAGACTCAGTACCGGCGTGGCCACGAACGTGATCACTGCGTCGGGGGCGAGTCCCGCAGCGTCGACGATGCCGCGGTTGAGCGCCGCTGCAGTGCGGTCGGCGCGCTGGTCGTCGCCGCTGACGTGCCAGCCCCGCTCGCCTAGTGCCTTCGCCAGTGATCCACCGATCAGGCCAAGGCCCAGCACATTCGCACGACGAGAGCCCGACACGACCTCGCAGCGTACCGTTCAGCCCTGCTGCGCCGCCGCCTCGCTGAGCGCCCGGACCTCGGCCGTCGACAGTTCCCGCCACTGGCCCGGGCGCAGCGAGGGATCGCGGAGGGGGCCGATGCGCACCCGCACGAGCCGGACGACCCGATGGCCGACGGCCTCGCACATCCGCCTGACCTGCCGGTTCCGGCCCTCGTGAATGGTGATCCGCAGGACGCCCGGCTCGGGCTGCGACACCGCAGCCGGTGCCGTGATGCCATCGTCCAGGTCCACGCCCTTCCGAAGCCGTCGGAGCGCACCGGGGCCCACCGGGCCGTCCACCGTAGCCAGGTACTCCTTGTCGACGCCGTGGCGGGGATGGGCGAGCAGATTGGCCAGGTCGCCGTCGTTGGTGAGCACAAGTAACCCCTCCGTCGCCGCATCGAGGCGGCCGACGGGGAACACCCGAGGCTCGGCGGGCACGAGCTCCACGACGGTCGGCCGGCCCTGCGGGTCGCTTGCCGTGGTCACGACCCCTGCGGGCTTGTTGAGCACGAAGTAGACGAGTCCGGGCCGCACGCCAACCGGCGCACCGTCGACGGCCACGGTGTCGCGTTCGGGATCCACCCGGCGCCCGAGCACGGCCACCTCGCCGTTGACGGTCACCCGCCCGGCGCTGATCAGGTCCTCGCACGTGCGCCGGCTTCCCCAGCCGCGTGCCGCCAGCACCTTCTGGAGGCGCTCGCCCTGGGGCATCGACTGCGAGCGCGCCTCCCACTGCTCCCAGAGCGGCGGCTCGGGGCGGCGTGCACGCCCGGGATCAGGCACGAGTCTCCGTGGCGGGGTCGACACGGAGCCCGTGCTCGAGGGCCTCGACGACATCAGCGCCCGGCACGAACTCGGCGATCGGCGGGAGGCTTGCGAGCGATTCGAGGCCGAGCTTCTCGAGGAACGCCGGTGTCGTGCCGTAGAGGATCGCCTGCCCGGGCCCAGTGTCGCGACCCACCTCGGCGATGTACCCGCGTGCCTGCAGCGTTCGCAGCACGCCGTCGGGATCGACACCTCGGATACCGGCCACCTGCGCACGCGACAGCGGCTGCTTGTCGGCGATGATCGCAAACGTCTCGAGCGCAGCGCCGCTCATGCGGGCGCGCTGGCCGTCGAGGAGAAAGCGTTCGACGTAGGGAGAGAGGTCGGCGCGGGTCTGGTATCGCCAGCCTCCGGCAACCTTCACCAGCTCGAAGCCGTGGCCTGCCTCGTCGTAGCTCGCCGCGAGCCGAGCGCACAGCTCCTCGATCGTGGCCACGGGCAGCTC
Source organism: Ilumatobacteraceae bacterium (assembly GCA_046076025.1). GTDB lineage: Bacteria > Actinomycetota > Acidimicrobiia > Acidimicrobiales > Ilumatobacteraceae > UBA668. The sequence continues at coordinate 3,358 of JBJTRF010000159.1, read as the reverse complement.
GAGCAACTGCGCAAGCTGCTCGCCCGGCACCGGCTCGACGGCGACGAGCACGACGGCCTCGATCGCTCGCACCGACTCGGGATCGACATTTGCGCTGTTATCGCTCACGGTTGCATCCTTCGGCTCATCCCTCGTAATCGTCGATCGGCTGCAGGCCCGACCTGTCGTCGCCGCCGGTCCACACCACGTCGATGTCACCGAATCGCTCAGCCTGCTCGAGCTCGACCAGACCTTGCTTGAACAGCTCGAGGAGTGCGAGGAAGCGCACGATCACCTCGAGGCGCTCGACGAGGCCGTCGGTGAGCCGCCGGAACGAGATACGCCGGACACGTGGCAACTCGTCGACCAGCTCCGCGACGGCATCGGCGACGCTGGCACGTACCGGCGCAACGTAGAAGAGATCGATCCGCGGCACGGGCTTGGGCGTGGTGGCACGCAGATAGGCAGTGCGGATGCGCTGCGGAGCGACGCCCTCCAGCAGGTCGGGCATCAGCCCCGCGAACCGGTCGTCGGGGCCCGCAGTTCGCGGGAACGAGCGGTCGGCCTCCTCGGCGAGTCGACTGAACACCGAGGCGACGTCCTTGAAGGTCTTGCATTCCAGCAGTCGAGCCAAGAGCAGGTCGCGCTCCTCCCACAGCGCCAGTTCCTCGTCGAGGTCGATGTCCTCGCGGCCGGGCAGCAGGCGGCGAGCCTTGAGTTCGACGAGCGTTGCGGCGATCAGCAGGAACTCGGTGGCGACGTCGAGGTCGAGCGACTGCATGCGCTCGACCTCGGCCAGGTACGCATCGACGATGCGGCTCAGCGACACCTCGTAGATGTCGACCTGCTCTTTCAGGATGAGGTGCAGCAGAAGGTCGAAGGGCCCCTCAAAGACTGGGGTGCTGACATCCACGGCCACGCCCCGATGGTATCGCCCGGGCGTGTGGGCGGGCACTGGCCCGTCCATGGCAGCGGGGCCGGTCGGTAGCCTTGCCCTCCGTGACCCGTGTCCTGTCCTGCATCCAGCCAACCGGCGAGGTCCACCTCGGCAACTACCTCGGTGCGCTGCGCAACTGGGTGGCCGGCCAGCACCACAAGGATGCCTTCCACGGCATCGTCGACCTTCACGCCCTCACGATCACCGACTCCCCCAGTGTCCTCGGCGAGAACACCCTCCAGCTGGCAGCAATGCTGTTCGCCGTCGGCCTCGACCCCGACGTCGCCACGGTCTTCGTCCAGAGCCATGTCGCCGAGCACAGCCAGCTCGGCTGGATCATGGAGTGCACGGTGTCGTACGGCGAGCTGAGCCGCATGACCCAGTTCAAGGACAAGGCCGCACGTCGCGAGGCCGACTTCGTCGCCGCCGGGCTCTTCACCTATCCGGCACTCCAGGCAGCCGACATCCTGCTCTACGACACCGACGAGGTGCCGGTCGGCGACGACCAGCGACAGCACATCGAGATCACCCGCGACATCGCCATCCGGTTCAACCACCGCTTCGGTGACACCTTCGTGCTGCCGAAGGCCGTCACGCCCGCTGCCGGCGCACGCGTCATGGACCTGCAGGACCCCACCTCGAAGATGAGCAAGTCATCGTCGAGCGAGTCGGGCATCGTCAATCTGCTCGACGAGCCTGCCGACATCATGAAGAAGTTCAAGCGCGCCGTCACCGACAGCGACAGCGAGGTGCGCTTCGACCGCGACGCCAAGCCCGGCGTCAGCAACCTCCTCGAGATCCTCGCTGCATGCACCGGCGAGACGCCGACCGACCTGGCGACGCGCTATGCGCAGTACGGGCCGCTGAAGAGCGACACCGGCGAGGCCGTGGTGGAGATGCTCCGACCCGTGCAGGCGCGATATCGCGAACTCATCGACGACCGCGCCGAGCTGCAGTCGCTCCTCCGCAAGGGCGCTGGCAAGGCACGCCAGGTGGCCTCGACCACCCTGCTACGCGCCCAGTCGGCCATCGGAATGACACCCGCCTGACGACTGCATAGCGCCAGGTCGGCGCCTCAGCCGATCGCGTACTCGAGCCAGCCGATCACGTCGACGATGATGTCGGCCTTGCAGGTGGTGGCGCCGTTCAATTGCAGCGTCACGTAGCCGGGGAACGCGCATCGGCTCATCACCAGCGAGTTCAGTTGCCCTGTCGTGCCGATCCAGTTCATGTTCGAGGTGGCGGGCACCGCCGTGTCGCCGCTCCATACGATGAGGCGGCCCGACTGCTCGATGTTGGTGACCGTGATGTTCATCAGCACGCCAGCCGCAGTGGTGCTGACGCCGGTCTCTGCCGAGCCCACGACGAGCGACCCGCTGTCCGCTCCGCCGGTCACCACCGCACGACCCTCGCCGAGCACGTAGCAGACGTCGATCGCCTTCGTCTGCAGGCGCACCCACTTGCCGTCGGTGACACCGGTGGTCGGATCGGTGCCGTTCGGCAACTTGTCCGACCTGCTGTCGTAGACGCGCACCGGCGTGTTGAGCAGCCGCGTGAACAGCGGACCGCTGTCGACCGCAGGGTCGACGTACGCGGGCCGGGTCGCATTCGGCCGAGCAGCGGCCGCGCCCTGAGCGCCCACCAGCAATCCGCCGGCGGCGACCGCTGCACCGCCGAGCAGTTCGCGTCGTCCGAAGAAACGGCCCATGCCCCTACCTCCAGCCCCGTCAAGTCGGCGGCCTGCCGACGCCCCAAGAAGGTACCAGCACCCGCCTGGCAGCCTCGCCATGTCGTCCTCCGGCGGCGTCAGACGAGGGCAGCAGCCAGGTAGCCCACGACGTCGATGATCACCTCGGCCTCGCAGCCCGATGCCCCGTTGAGCTCGACGTGCACCCGCCCCTCACCGCACCGGCTCAGCACGAGGCTGTTCACCTGACCGCTCGTGGCCGACCAGTTTACGCTCGATGTCGCCGGTGGCTCGCTGTCTGCCTCCGCACCCGACCACACCATCAGCCGTCCGCCGTACCTGATGCTCGTCGCTGTCACGTTCAGGGCAACACCCTGCGCGTCAGGGGGCACGCCCGTGGGACGCGTCGTGTCGCCGAGCACGTACGCCACGTCGATCCGCAGCCTCGTGCCGCGCACCCACTTGATGTCGGTGGCACCCGTATCGGCGTCGGTGCCGTCTGGCGGCTTTCCGGAGCGGCTGTCGTAGACACGCACCGGCGCCGGCAGCAGGGCCAGCAGCAGCGGACCGGTGTCGAGCAGTTCCGCTGGTGCAGCGGCGCCATCGGCCTTAGATGTCTGCGCAGCAGCGGCTGCACGACGCAAGCGCATCCTGTCAGCGAACACGACGGGACGGTACCACCGCAGCGTCATCGGCCAGGCGGAGCAGCGGGGCTCGCTCGCCACGGCGCACCACGAGGTCGATCGTCACCTGCG